>NZ_BAAADV010000002.1 GCF_039522665.1 Natronoarchaeum mannanilyticum | reverse complement strand
AGCTCCGACGGGAACTCGAGCGACGGCTCGCCCGGGTTCGGCGTCCTGGCCGCCGCCGCGGGCGTCGGCGGGGCCGCTCGCGTCCTCGGGAGTTCCGTCGGCGACGCAGGTGACGCGGACGGCGAGAACTGATTCGGGAGAAACTGCGCCCCTCAGAAGCTCGGCATCAGCTCGGCGGGGCCGAACACGCCGTGCTCGCCGGCACGGTTGCGCCGGACAGCGGCCTTCAGATAGCCCAGCGCGGGGCCGTTGACGTTCGCGGCCATGCTCGTCTCGTCGCCCAGCTCGAACGTGTTGGTCGCGCGCTCGCCGTCGAACGTCGTCCCCGTCACCGAGACGGTGGTCGTCGTCGGCTTCTCGTCGGAGCGCACGTCGAGGATGCCGCCGACGGTGACGTCCTCGGCGTCGCAGATTCCCGCCCGCTCCAGCAGCACGTCGTCGGCGTGCTCCATGTCGTGGAACTCCAGCACGCCGTCGTGGGCCTCGATTATCTCCTCGATCTCCTCGTCGGAGAGGTCTCGGGCCGTCTCGACGTCGTAGCCGTCGAGGTGGGCGATGTCCTCGCGGACCGTCCCGCGGTTGTCCTCGTAGCCCGATTTGAGACCGACGCCCCACCAGATGTCGACCTCGTGGACCTCGACGAACGACTGGACCGCGAGGGCCGCCGCGCCCGTCAGGAATCCGGGGGTCGCGCCGGCGCCGCAGACGAACGTGATGCCTGCGTCCTCCAGCTGATCGGCGCGCTCGTCGAGCATCCCGATCACGCGCGAGCGCTTGAGCACGTCGATCAGGACGCCCGAGTACGCCGCCTCGGCGAACCGGTCGGCGATGTTGGGGATGAAGTCGTGTTCGAGATTCGGCAGCGCGATCAAAACGGCGTCCACGGCGTCCGAAATTTCGATCACGTCGTCGATCGGCGTCTCCGTCGGCTCGCCCTGCTCGGAGGCGACGACGCCCGCGCCCTCGCCGGTCTGTTTGACGCCGCTCGACGCCGCGGCGTCCGCGGCGCTGGCGGCGGCGTCGGCAGCGGCGCCGCCGTCGGTCGCGGCGTTCGACCCGTCCGTATCGCCCCTGTCGTCGCCGTCTCGCGGCTGATCGCCGTCGTCTCGCGGCTTTGCCGCTCGACTGTCCGCGGAGCGAAGCTCCGCGCTACTCGACTGTTCCGGGCCGCTTTGCGGCCCGCTCGCGATATTGCCTTCCGTCGCGTCCAGCAGTTCCTCGACGTCGAGACCGCCGCGGTCGATCGCGATGCCGTTCCGGTCGCAGGCCGCGACCGGCGTCAGGCCCTCTTTGTGCTGGCTGACTTCGAGCGTTCGTCGTCCGATGCCGCCGGTTCCCAGTACCGCGAAGTCGATGTCTGTCATGCGTCGGTGTGTCGTAAATCGAGCCGTTCGTGCTCAGTCGTCGGTCGCTTCGCTCGTCGCCGTTCCCGCCGCGGTGTCGAGGTCGGCGTCGCCGTCGGCCGCCTCCGCAGCGGCGTCGCGCTCTCCGGCGCCCGCCTCGTCGTGACGAGCTTTCACCGCCGCGGGATCGAACTCGTTCACGTCGGTGTTGGGCTCCATGCCGGCGCGCTCGATCACCTCGATGTCGTCGCCGGGCGACTGGCCCTCGGTGGTGAGGTAATCTCCCGTCAGGACGCCGTCGGCCCCCGCCTCGAACGGCAGGTGCTGCTCGTCGACGTCGAGGTTGACCTCGCGCCCGCCGGTGAGCCGGACGCGCGCTTCCGGGTGGAGCAGCCGGTAGACGGCGATCGTCTTGACGATCTCCTCGGTCGTGATGTCGGCCGAATCGCCGATCCGGTCGGCCAGCGGCGTCCCCGCGACGGGGTTTAACACGTTGACGGGCAGCGAGGAGACGCCGATCTCCTGCAGGGCGACCGCGGCGTCGACCCGGTCGGTCGGCGTCTCGCCCATGCCGAGGATCACGCCGGCGCAGAGGTCCATCCCGACGTCCTTGGCGACTTCGAGGGTCTTCACCCGGTCCTCGAAGTCGTGGCTGTCGACGATCTCGGGGAAAAATCGCGGCGAGGTCTCGATGTTGTGGTTGTAGTGGTTGAGCCCCTCCTCCGCGAGGATCGCGGCTTCCTCCTCGGTGAGGATGCCGAGGCTGGCGTCGACCTCCACGTCGGTCTCGTCCCTGACGAGCCGGATCGATTCGAGGACGTCCTCCCACTCCTCTGGGCGGTGCTCCTTCGAGACGCCCTTCTCGGCGACGACGATGCCGAAGCGCTGGGCGCCGTCGCGCTCGGCGCGTTTCGCCGCTTCGAGGACCTTCTCGGGCCCGAGGAAGCCGTAGTTGTCGATCCCCGTGTCGAAGTGAACCGACTGGGCGCAGAAGCCGCAGTCCTCGGCGCAGTTGCCCGCCTTCGCGTTGACGATGCTGCAGGCGTCGACCGTGTCGTCGCCCAGCTCCGAGCGGACGTAGTCCGCCGCCGGAGCGAGGTCGTCGACCGGCTGGGCGATCAGCGCCAGCCCGTCGCGGCGGTCGAGTTCCTCGCCGGCGAGCACGCGCCGGACCGCGTCGTCGACCGTTCGGTTTCCTGTCTCGTAAACCACGACTTAGGAGTGAGTTGACGTCACTATAATAGTTCGGGATAGCGAGGTGTCGAGGGGAGACGAACACCTGATTCGACCGCGAAACCGCTCTCCGTCCGAGGGGTTACCCCGGTCGGCTCGTTGCTACTCCCCCGCTCGGTGTTACTCCGCCGGCTCGGTCGTCGCTTCGACCGTTCGGGGCGTCGGAGCGATCCGTTCCCGCGCGGTCACGCCCGCGAGGTCGGTGAACGCCGCGATCGCCTCGTCGTCCCCGGCGACGAGCAACACGTCCCCCGGCGCGAACGAGAACTCGGGATCGAGATCCGCTATCACGTCGTCGCCGCGCTCGACCGCGACGACCGTCGCGCCGGTCTCGGCGCGCACGTCGGTGTCGCCCAGACGCTCGCCGACCAGATCGGGCGCTTCCGCGCGGATCAGTTCCAGTTGCGACTCCGGCGTCAGCACCTCCTCGTCGAGCAGGTTCGTCGCGAGCATCCGGCCGGTGACCGACGAAAGCGACACCACGTAGTCCGAGCCCGCTCGGTACAGCTTCGCGACGTTGTCGCCCTCGTTCGCACGCGCGATGACTTCGACGTTCGGCGCCACCTGCTCGACGACCAGCGAGGCGAACACCGACGCGGTGTCGTCGCCCAGCGCGAGGACGACGGCCGCGGCGTCGTCGATGCCGGCCTTGTGGTAGGTCTCCCGATCTCGCGCGTCCCCGAGGACGTCGGGATTGGTGTCGGGATCGGCGTCGACGACGACGACCTCGCGGCCCGTCTTGCGGATCGCGGTCGCGGCGGTTCGACCAACGAGGCCGTTCCCGACGACGACGATGTGGCCGCGGCGTTTCAGTTCGGACGTGATCGTCCGGCTCTTGAGGTCCGCGAGGTCGCTGCGATGCCCCGCCACCACGAGGATCGTGTTCTCGTCGAGATGCCGATCCGCGTTCGGCGCCGGTTGGAACTCGCCGCTGTGCCAGGTGCCGATCACGTTCAGTCCGTAGCGCTCGCGGATTCCCGACTGGCTGAGCGTCTTGTCCGCGATATCGCTGCCCTGGTGGATCCGAAGTTCCGCGACGACCAGATCGTCGCCGAGCTCGACCGCGTCGTCGAGTTCGGCCGACAGCGAGGTCGTCGCTTTCCGCGCGAGGCTCTCGCCGAGCACCTGCCGGGGCTGGATGACGTCGTCCGCGCCGGCGTACTCGAGATATTCGCGGGTATCGACGTCCTCGACGACGCTGACGATCCGTCCGTCGGGTGCAGTCTGGCGCGCCGCCAGCACGATGCTGGCGTTGACCTCGTCGTCGACGTTCGCGATCAGCGACGTCGCCTCCGAGAGGTTCACGTCGTCGAGCGTCGTCGTCGCCGTCGGGTCGCCGACGACGACCGGCCAGCCGTCGGTGTAGAGCGCCTGCGCGTGGTCGAGGTCCTCGACGACGAACACGTAGGGGACGTCGATAGCTTCGAGTTCGGCGCGGAGCGACTCGCTGATCGAGGTGTGGCCGCAGATGACGACGTGTCCGGTCTCGTCGGTCGCGGTCGGCACGTCGGTCGCGAGCGCGTCCTCCATGAGCGGGACGAGAAACACCGGCAGCGCCAGGAAGACAAGCACCACGCCCGTGAAGTTCATCGCGACCACTAGCGCGTTCATCGCCGCGCTCTCCCACGGCGCGTCGCCGCCGAACCCCGCGGTCGTCACCGCCTCGACGACGACCTGTACCGCGTGGAGGAATCCGACCACCTCGCCCTCGTACTGGGCCATGCCAAACTGGTAGAGCGTCGCGTACCCGACGACGATCAGCGCGACCGCGACTGTCGACCCGACGGCGCGGCGGAGCCACTCGGTCATCGTATCCGACTCTCTGGCGCGGCCCAATCAGTGTTACCGACCGGACTCGCGTTCGCGATGACGACTCCGGATCGCGGACGCCGACGTTACCCCTCGTCGTCGAGCGACTCGGGTTCAAAGAGCGCCTCGAACAGCTTCCGCTCGCCGGCCCGGAGGTGCTGGTTGAACGTCGGCGGCGCGACGCCGAGCGTCTCGGCGATCTCCTCGCCGGTTTTCTCGCGGGGCCACTCGAAGTAGCCCGAGAAGTACGCGGCCTCCAGCACCTCGCGCTGGCGATCGGTGAGGTGGTCGTCGAGCTGCTCCCGGAACGACTGCTTGCTCCGGGCCGCGCTGGCGCGCTCGCGGCGCGCGACGAACTCCACGGAGGGATACGTCGAGGTGATCCGCTCGGCGAACGACCGCACTTCGGCGTCTTGGGGCAGGTCGACGACGACCCGGCCGCCGTTGGGGTCCGCTCGTACCGTTCGCGGGACGCCGCCGTGGTCCGCGACGGTCGTCGCGATCGTGTCGCTGGCGATCCGGCACTCGAACAGCGCGGTGTCGTTGCGCTCGCTGATCAGCCGCGCGTCCGAGACGCCGACGGCCTCCTCGGCGAACGCGAGCACGGCGTCGGGGTCGGCCTCGGCGATCGAGTAGAAGATCAGGTGGCTGCCGTCGGACTGGGGGAGGATCGTCCGGAGGTCGACGTTGCTGCCGGTGTTCGCCGAGAGGTCGTACAGGAAGTCGTCGGCGTCGGGGACGCGGAACTCGACCTGCACGACGCTGTCGGTCATCAGCGCCTCCTTCCGGTCGATCGCGTTGATCGCGTAGCCGATCGTCTCGCCCAGCTCCGAGAGCACGCCGCTGGTCTCCTCGTCGAACGTGTCCAAGCGGTCGGCGTAGATCTGCAACACGCCGTACACCGCGCCGTCGTACACCAGCGGGACGGTCGCGACCGACCGGAAGCCGCATTTCAGCGCCTCCTTGCGCCAGCTGCCGATCCGGTCGTCCTCGAAGATGTTCTGGACGACCTGGGATTCGGCGTCCTGCAGCGTCCGCTGAACGGGGTTGTCCGTGCTGTCCAAGTCGACGTTCGCGAGGAACTGGCCCTCGTCGCCGCCTTTCGCGCGTGGTCGGATCGTCTCGTTGATGTCGTTGTACCCGCCGATCCACGCGAATGCGTAGGGGTCGATGTCGACCAGCCGCTCGCAGACCTCCTGTTCGATCTCGGCGCGAGTCGAGGCCTTGACCAGCGCCTGATCGATATCCCGGATCACCGTGTTGATGCGGTTGAGACGCTTGAGCTGCGCGTTCTGGCGTTCGAGCTCGCGGTCGCGCTCGCGGAGCTGTTCCTCGCGCTCGGCCCGATCGAGGGCCGCCCGCGCGTTCGCGCCCAGGATCTCGACGAACTCGGCGGTGGCGTCTTCCAGCGCGGCGTCGCCGGTCGTCCCCGCCAGCAGGACGCCGTGGTCGCCCAGCGGAACGGTGAACTCGCCGGTGAGATCGGTGTCGTCAGCGTAGATCGTGTCGAGCGACTGGACGTCGTCGTGGCGCCGCACCTCGCCGTCGACGAACGCGTCCCAGGCCAGGCTCCGCCCGCCGTCGAACGTCGGCGGCCCGTCGCGGAGCCCCTCCACGTCGGCGACGTACGCGCTCGGGCGCAACACGCCCGCGGACTCGTCGAGCAGGTACACGGCGATCCAGGGGAGTTCGAGCGCCTCGTCGGCGATCTCGACCGCCAGATCGGCGATGTCGTCGCGCGTCTCGGCGCGCATCAGCGAGCGCATCCCCTCGTTGAGCCCGCCGAGCATCCGCTCGCGCTCGGCGAGGTGGCGCTCGGCGCGCGCGCGATTCACCGCGTTCCGGATCCGGTTGGCCAGGAGGTCGTACTGCTGGTCGCTGTGTTTCTTCTGCAGGTAGTCGGTGACGCCCTGGGAGATCGCCTCGCTGGCGACCTCCTCGCTGCCCTTCCCGGTGTAGAGGATGAAGGGTAGCCGCGGGTCGCGCTCGCGGACCGACTTCAGGAAGTCGACGCCGTCAGTCGGGCCCATGCGGTAGTCGCTGACCACGCAGTCGATCCGCTCGGGGCCGTCGAGCCGGTCGAGGGCCGCCTCGGCGTCCAGCACGGACGTCACGTCGATGTCGTCGTTGTCCGCCTCGAGGAAGGTCGCGACCACGTCGAGGAACTGCTCGTTGTCGTCGAGGTGAAGTACGTGGATCCTGTCCGTCATACCTGGCCAGTTAGGTACCCGTAGTTGCCGAACGCGCGGTATATATCTACTTGAAAATAACGTGGCAACTATCCGGTGAGATAAATCCGGTCGGCCGAAGAAATAGTCCCAAGTGCGGCGTCGAGACGCCGCGACGGGGAAAAGTGGGACCGCATCAGCGCGGTCGTTCACACGCTCCGTGGTTCGTCAGAGGCTCCCCATCTCTGGAGAAGGAACCAAAAGCGGTTCGGTACCGCTTACAGTTCGACCGCGTCGTTCCCGTCGTAGGAACTCAGCGATTCGGGGACGTTGAGGACGGCCGTCGCCACGCTACCGGACTGCGTGACGATGCGGACGGTCGCCTCCTCGCCTTCCTGCAGGTAGCGGAGGTCGTTAGTCTGGTCGTCGCTCAGCGTGACGCCAATCGTGAACCGGTCCTGGCGGCTCGTCAGAACCGGTGCAGTGTTGTCGCTATCAGTCGTGCCATTGACGGTGAACCCACCGACAGTGGAAGTCTCGCTGTACGAGAGCGTCTCCTCTCCGTCAGGACCGATGTACTCGACGGACGCACCCGCGAGGTCGATCTCGTTTGCACCCGGCGACTGCATGACGGTCATGCTGACGTGGGAGATCTGGGTCTCGGAGCGAATTCTGTACTCGACTTCGTTGTCGCCGAGAGTTGCGGTCTTTTCGGGACCGACAGTGCTAGTAGCGACACTCCAGGAGACGTTACTAACGCTATCGGTGTCGGGCTCCCACGTGACTTCGATGTCCGTATCGTTGAGAGTCCCGTCAGCCTTCGACAGGTCGTACACGTCTCCGGCCTCGAAGTCCGTGCTATCTGTGATCGTTGTATTACTGGTGGTATTAGTGATGTTGACGATCAGATCCCCGCGATCAGCCGTGAAGTCGAACTCGTTGTCGTTGTCCACGTAGCGGATAATATCACTACTGTTGTCGAACTCGAACTCGACCATTTCGGAGTCAAGCTCGGGGCCGTATTCAGTGTCGATCTCACCGATCGAGCTCAACACGAGCACCTGGTTCGAAACCTGGGCCTCGGAGTCTTCGCTGGTCGCGGACGCCTGGTTCTGCAGGTAGCCCGCGGTGTTGATCAGTACGCTCGCTGCGATCGCTGCAACCAGGATCATCGCGATGAAGATGATCAGGGTCTCGATACCGACCTGACCGCGGTCGCTATCTCGTGAAATGTCTGGAATTGTGATGTCCATGCTGTGTATCCTCGCGTTAGTTTTACGGCCACCGTCTCGGTAGGCCGCTACTCCCTCCTTACAAGGTATATGAAAAAAGGATGCTACCTAGGGGAGTAGGCTCGCCTCAATCAGGCGACCTCTCTAATTAGGTAGTGGTCACAGTCCGTCGTTTTGCGGATTGCCGAGGAGATATTCCGACGATTCTGATTTTGCAGGCCGGATATGGTCGGCGGTATTTCTCCGGCGACGTCATTCAGGATATCTGCCAAAAGTGGTAAACCTATCCGGTCGGATATCACGTTCAGGTAACCACAGATGAGCCGGAATCACCCACAGCAGGGGCCCCGTGCGAACGGCCCGCACCTCTCGTCGCTCGACGGCACGGCCGCCGAGCAAGTCACCGCGATGGCGTGGGCGCGCTATCTCGGGAGCGCGTTCGGATCGAGCGGCGCGATCCGCGCGCTGCGGTACTACCGCGACGTGAGTTGGATCAGCGAGGAGGTGTACCACACGATGGTCGACTACGTGCGCGGGCTCTCGGTAGACGAGCTGACCGAGGAGGACGCCACCGAGCGAGAGACCAGCGTCGAGTCGCTGCGGGACACGCCGTACGAGCGCCACGCGCGCTCCCTGGAGTTCGTCGCGGCGATCGCGGGCGACAGCATCGAGCGCGACCTGACGACGTTGCGGCTCGGCGACGAAGCGATGGGCGCCGTGACGGGCATCGGCGGCCAGAGCGACTCGAACGGCGGCGTCCCGAAGGAAAACCAGTGCGCGGCGACGACCGAGGACGGCGAACCGTGCACGCGACCTGCGCTCGGCGACAGCGAGTACTGCCACGAGCACCACGACGACGCCGACGACTGATCGTCGTTCTCTCCTCTCTGATTCTCTTCGCCGAATAGCGGTAGCCGAACGAGCGGCCACGAAACCGAACGCCGGAAATCGTCGGTCGCGATCAGACCGAGATGATCGCCGTCATCAGGAACGTGGTCATCCAGGCGATGAGTCCGCTCATCCAGACCATCGCGACGAAGTGGGTCAGCGCGTTGAGCGAGTGGCCCCGGTCGACGATCCGGATCATCATCGACGACAGGAACGCGTTCAGGATCACCGCGATGAAGATGTAAAATCGGATCTCGGGGATGTCGTACACCTGCGGGTGGAGTAGCGCGCCCATCCCGGTCTGGGTGAGATCCATCTCGGTCGTGATGTCTTTCAGCAGGTTGACGATCTCCAGCCCGACGAAGAATGCGAACGTGCTCGTCGCGGTGATGCCGTAGATGACGCCGATGATGGTGCCCGTTTCCTGCGTTCGCATCTGGCGGAGGTTCAGCACCTCCGTGAAGTTCTTCTCGATGAGGTTGCCGAGCTGGCGGGGTTCGCCGCCCATCCGGCGGCCGACGACGTACATATCGCTGAACTTCTGGATCAGGTAGGATCCGGTCTCGGCCGCGAAGTAGCGCCAGGCCAGCGTCGAGTTGATCTGCATCGCGAGGCGCTTGTACAGGTTGTCGACGTTCTCGGTCAGGGCGCCGAAGTCCTTTCGACGGAGACTCGAGAGTACCGACGACGAGGAACTCTGTTTGACGCTCTCGACGGCGCCGAGCGCGCGGATGAAAGAGGGAAACTCGGCGTCCCGTTCCTTGACGCGGGACTCCTCGCGGCGGATGACCAGCCCGGGAATCAAAAGCGGCGTGAACGGGACCGCCATCCAGATCGCGTCGGGCAGTCCAGCACGAGGGATCATCCCGTCCAGCGCGAGGTACGTGACCGCAGCGAGCAGCAGGCTCAGCCCCGTCCCGACGATCAGCGCGATCCGGAGTCGGACGTTGCGCTCCAGCGATATTCCCTCCGTGTGACTCCAGACGGGGTCCTGAGGCGCGACGTTGTTCATCACGTACAGGAACGCCAACTGGACGAAGAAGTACAGCGTGATCACGGAGGAGAGGGCGATCATCGGGTCGATGCCGATCAGGAAGGGTAGCAGGATGGCGAACACCAGCCCGAACGTCGTCGAGTTGATCACCGAGAGGTAGACGTCCTTCATGACGTTGAGGCGATCGAGCTGGTTCTCGTAGCGCGTCTTGAAGTTCCGCAGGATGTTGTCCTGTTCGGAGAGCAGGAACTCCGACATCGGCTGGCCCGCGCCGACGGTGTAGGCCAGCCGTTCGAGGAAGTCCTCCATCAGCGGGCTGGCGACGCGGCGCGCGCGGAACCGGCAGGCGTCGTCGAGGCTCTGGTTCCAGGTGTCGATCAGCGCGACGATGTGGCCCATCTCCGTCGCGATCGCCTCGTACTCGTCTTCCTTCGAGAGCGTGCGGAACACCTCCACGCGGTCGATGTTCGTCGTCGACAGCACCGTGATGTGGGTGACAAAGAGGTGAAAGCGCTCGCGGACCTGCTGTTGCTTGCGGTCCTGCATCAGCTTGGGGTAGACGAGAGCGACGAACGGCAACAGCAGCGCGAGCATCACGACCGGCCCCGTCGCGACGCCGGGGATCGGCAGCAGGAACGGCAGCGCCATCACCCCGAGCATGCCGAGGATCGAGGGCAACAGCACCGCGAGGACGTACCGACGGATCGGCATGTCCATGTTCTCGTAGGCGAGCAGCAGCTTCCTGATCGCCTCCTTGACGTCGACCGACTCACCCTCCTCTCTTCGGGCCGAGTCGGTCGTCGCCGCGTCGGAGCTGGTCGCCATGGGTTGAGTCAGTCGTCCGCTCTGGTGGTTGCGCTGGAGGTACGAAAGGGTAACCCCCAGCTGTCAGACAGTTTGCGAAAGGAGCCGCAGTCGGCGGTGCGCTCGGCGGGCACGTCAGACCGTCGGCTGGGGCGACGAGGTGAGCCCCGTGATGTCGATCGGCAGCGACTCGACGCCGTCGCGCTGGAACACGTGGATGGCGTCGTTGACCTCGTCGTAGCCCAGCACGTCGGCCTCGATCAGCCGCTCGATGATCTGGGCGCGCCGCTCGAGCTCGTCGTAGATGTCGCGGGTGTTCTCGTAGCCCAGCAGCTCGGCGATCTGGTTTTCCAGGACGTGGGAGTTGTTCATCCCCGTGAACACGATGTCGTCGTCCTGGGGGTCCCACTTGAACGCCTGCTGAGTGATGACGCCGTCGTCGACCTTCGAGTACCCCTCGATCTCCTGGACGCTCGTCACGCGCCGGAGGACGCGGTCGCCCTGCTTGACGCGGTTCTGGAACAGCGCGACGTCGCAGTTGTCCATGAACGTCTCGGGGACGTTGATCGGCTCGCCGGTAAAGCGCTGGATCATCGAGACGATGTCCGAGGCGTGGAACGTCAGCATCACCGGGTGGCCTGTCTGGGCGGCCTGGAACGCCATCTGGCCCTCGGCCCCGCGGACCTCGCCAACGATGATGTAGTCCGGTCGGGAGCGCAGCGCCGCGGCGACGAGGTCGAACAGGTCGATGTCCGAGCTGTCGTCCTCGCCCTGCCCCTCGCGGGTCAGAAGCTGCTGCCAGGTGTCGTGGGGCGGCAGCACCTCCGCGGTGTCCTCCGCGGTGTAGATCTTCGAGTCCCGCGGGATGAAGGATGTGATCGCGTTCAGCGTCGTGGTCTTGCCCGACGCCGTCTCGCCGACGACGAACACGGTCTGCTCGTTTTCCAGACAGAGCCAGAGGTACGCCGCCAGCTTCGGCGACAGCGTCCCCCACTTGGTGATCTGGAACACCGATAGCGGGACTTCGTCCCCCTGGCGGATCGTCAGCGAAGGGCCCTGAACGGAGACGTCGTCGGAGTAAATGATGTTAATACGCGAGCCGTCGGGCAGCGTCGAGTCGATGATCGGGTTCGAGTCGCTGACCGGCGTGTCCATCCGCTCGCCCATGTTGCGGATCCAGTTCTCGAACTCGGCGGGCGTTCCGAAGTCCACGGTGGTCGGCAGCATCCCGTAGGTGCCGTGGTCGACGTAGCACTGGTGGGGGCCGATGACGTGGATGTCCTCGTTCTGCGGGTCCTGCATCACCGGATTCAGGGGACCGAGGCCGACGATGTCGCGCTGGAGGCGGTACCGGATCCGGTGGTACGTCTGGCGCGACAGCGATATTCTGGTTCCGAGTACCTGCTGGAGAACGCCCGTCGCCGTCCCGCCGACGTGAGTGACGCCGCCGAGCAGCTCGTCGATGTGGTCGACGAACTGCTGGTCGTCGCTCGGCGCGGGCTTGTTGACGCTCTTCTCGAGGATGCGCTGGCGGACGTCTTTGAACGTCGCCTTCTCGTCGGCGTCGAGCGTCGGTTCGACGACGTAGTAGGTCGTCGACGAGCCGACGTCGCCGTGGACGTGACAGAACACGGGATGTTCGTCCCGGGTCGGATAGATGACGTTCGGCCGCGCTACCTCGTGGCGGTCCTCCAGTTCGTCGGTGTAGGCGGGGTACTCGCCGTGTTCCTCGCGCTTCGCTTCGAGGTGTTCGCGAAGGTGGTCGTGCTGGTCCGCCAGGTCGGCGAGTTCGCCGGTCAGTTGCGGGGTGCCCAGTTCCGTCATCGTTCAGGCCACCGTCCTGGTCACGATCGTCAGCCCGCGGCCGGACTGGACGGCGAAGCCGATGTTGTCGTCGACCTGGTTGCCCATCCCCGCGAACTTCTTGACGACCATCCTCCGACGGACCTCGTTGCCGATCGCCTCCATATCCAGGGAGAGATAGACGTCAGAGACGTCCCGGAGCGGACGCAGGGCGTTCTTCGGGAGCGAGTCCGGGTTAACCGTCAGAATAACCGTCTTGCCCTGACCGACGATCTGGCGGAAGAACGTGATGAGGTTCTGCATGATGTCGTCGGCGTCGTCGCGCTCGCTGATCGCCTCGTAGTGGGGGTCGTGCAGGAGGATCGAGTCGAACCCGTCGAAGATGATCACGTCGCTGCGCCACATCACCTCCGCGCGCATGAGCTGGGTGAGCAGCTCCCGCCCCTCGGTCTCCTCGGGGTCGTCGCCGTTGATCGTATCCTTGGTGTCGACGTCGGCGTGGAGGAACAGCAGCTGCTCGCGCAGCAGGTGGTCGACGACGTCGTACTCCATCGATCCCATCTGCTTGATCAGGCCGCCGGCGGTCAGCTCGGCGGAGACGTAGGTGACGTTGGTGCCGGTCTCGCAGAGCCCGTAACAGAACCGCTGGGTGATGACGCTCTTGCCGGCGCCGTGTTGGCCCTCCAGCAGCACGATGCTCCCCTCGGGAAGCCCGCCGCCGAGCGACGGGTTCACCCGGTCGCGTTCCTCCAGTCCGAGATTGTACAGGTCAGGCATGGTCAGGTCAGTTGACGCGGAACCGCAAGGTATCTTCGGCCGAGTTGACGCGGACCGTCGCGCGGTGTTCCCCCTCCGCCAGGGACTTCGAGACGACGACGCGGAGCACGTCGCCCTCGCCCCACGTCGCCCCGTCGGGGTCGCTGACGACGGCGACGGTCGGCGCGGGCTGGTACTGCCCGTCGATCAACACGTCGGGGGGATCGGTCCCGACCTCGATCGCCCTGTCGCCCGTGTTTTTGACCAGCAGCGTGACGCTCTCGTTGTCCGCGTCGTAGATCGACGCCGGGCTGCCCGGGTCGCTGATGATCGTCACGTCCGTCTCGATGTCCTTCGCGACGCTCTCGCCGCGCTCGTCCATCGAAACGGTCATGCTCTGGACGTTGACCGTCAGCGTCGTCGCGACGCCGACCGACACCGTCAGCGCGGCAATGAAGATTATCAGGTGGGAGACGGAGACGCTCGCCATCTAGCTCACCACCGTTATCCCGGTCGTCGATCGTTCGAGTCCCGTCCCGGTCACGACGACGACCCGTTCGGGCGCCGTCCGCACGTCGCGGGCCTCGATGCGAAGCTGTTCGCCGGCGACCCAGAGTTCGCGGTCCGCGACGCCGTCGACGTACGTCGTCCGGTTCGTCGCTATTTCGCCGTCCACGAGCAGGTCCGTGCCGGCGACGTCCATCGTGACGGTGCCCGTGTTGTTGACGGTCACGTTGAGGACGTCGGTCGTGTTGTTGTAGGTCACGTCGGAGAGGGCGGCGTCGCTGTTACGGGTGTCGAGCATTCGATCCTCACGAGTGTCGGTCGCATCCGAAACGTCCTGGACGGACTGTTCGACCGCGGGATACAGTAGCCCCACGCTGATCAGAAAGCCGATCGAGACCACGGCGACCGCGGCGCTGGTGCTGAACCCCATCCCTGCTCACCTCCGTCCGTCGGTCTTGGCGAGCTGGGCCTGCTGGGAGAGCCGGGCGATAAACCGGAAGCTCCGGTCGTGGACGTCGGTGTTGAGGTCGTTGCGGGGCTCGGCGTCGGATTCGCTCCACGCGCCGCTGAGCACGACCTCCAGCTCCCGGCGGATCGACTCGCTCACCCAGTCGATGCGGTCGTAGTGGTCGAGCGCCTTCAGCGCGCCCTCCTCGCCGGCCGCGTCGATCAGCATCGCGAGCCACTCCATCACGAGCACGTCCGTCGCGTACGTGTCGGCGAACTCCGTCAGGTAGGGACCGTTCTCCGGCGGCGTCGTCCCCGACGGCGGCGACTCGGGGACCGGCGTCGAACTGGGGGCTTCCGGACCGGACGGTTCGGGGTCGGTCGGCATCGGCTCGTCGTCGCCGTCGGCGGACGATCGGGCGTCGGGCGACCGGCCGTCGGCCGACTCGGCGCTGCGGGACGCCGCCGACGAACTGCCCCCGTTGCGCTGGAGATTTTCGTCGCGGCCCGGGCTGTCCGACTCGTCGTCGGGAATGACGCCGTACGTCGAGTCCCCGGTATCCCGGCGTTCCTCGGACTGCTCCCAGTCACGGGCGAACGGGTTGACGCCTTCGGTGAGCTGGTCGTAGACGCCCAGCAGCGTCGCGTTGTGCTCCTCGATCCGGTCCATCCGCTCGTTGATGTCGAGCTGTTCGCTCTCGAGACCGTCGATCGAGGCCTCGTTTTGCTCGACGTCGTTACGGATCTCCGAGAGCTCGTACTCGAAATCGTTGATCCGCTCGACCAGTTCGCCGTCCTCGTCGTCGTTCGACCGACCGCCGAACAGACCGCCGCCGGAACTGCCGCCGTCGTCGGAGGACGACTCCTCGGTCGTCTCAGCCTCGGACGACTCCCCGTCCTCGTCGGATTCCTCGTCGTCGTCCTGGAGCGGACCGTCCGGTCCGGCGTCGGGGCGATCGGTGTCCCCCGGTGCGAGCGCGTCCAACCCGAGTTCGTCGAGGATCGTTCCAATATTCATGAATCGCCCATCTAAAGCTGAACCTTGATTGGCAATCACCGGGGATAAATCACGTACCTAACTAAAGAGGCATCCCTGAGGAGCAGTCGTGAGTAACCCGAACCTTCGTGAGAGGCGGCGAGAGAAGCGGTAACACGGTCGACCGAAGGGAGACGACGAGGAGAGCCGAACTACTCGATCGATACGTCGGACGGCGACGAAAATCGAAACCCGGGGAAAACGGCAGTTCGATCGCCCGGGTGGACTCGAGCTACTCGCTGAGATCCGCTTTGGCCAGCAGCGCCGAGATCGTCGCCGCCGGAGCGGCGTCGGGATCGATCTGCCGGGCGTACCACCGGAGAAACTCCTCGAACACGGCGATCTGATCGTCCGCGACGAGCCGCCGCTCCACGACGCCGTCGCCGGTGTCGACCACCGCGTCGATGCCGTACTCCCCGGCTGCGTGTTCGAGCGCGAGCGCCCGCGATTCGACGTCGACGTTCGTCGCGGACCCGTCGGCGGCGTCCTGCTGAGCCTGCGAAGCAGGACTTGGAGAGCTTTGCTCTCCAGCGTCCTGGCGAGACGACGTCGAGTCAGGGCTCGCGGAGCTCTGCTCCGCGGCGTCCCGACGAGGCGAAGCCGAGTCGGGGCTCGAAGCGCTTTGCGCTTCGGCGTCTTCGCGAGACGAAGCCGAGCCAAGGCTCGATGAGCTTCGCTTATCGGCGAGCGATGGCTCGGAAGCCGGATCGCGGCTTCCGGCGTCCTGCTGAGCCTGCGAAGCAGGACTTGGAGCGTTTTGCTCTCCGGCGCCCTGCCGAGACGACGTCGAATCAGGGCTCGAAGCACGTTCTGCTTCGGTGTCCGCGATCGGCCCCGGACTCGACGACCCCGAATCGGAGTCTTCCTCGGGGGCGTCCTCGTTCGGGCGGATCACGAACCTGTTTTCGCCGATTTTCCGGACGGCGTCCTCCTGCTCGTCCTCGAGCTCCAGCTCCTCCGGGGTGAGCACGGACGCGTCGTCCTCGGGCTCTTTCGGCTCCTCGGGCATGAGTTGTAACACGTACGGAGTCGGGGACGTTATAGTTTTGCCGTCGTCCGAACTCCGGCGCGCAGGCGAACGCATATTACGCGGGCCTGCATACGACGTTCCAGCGAGGCAACGTATCGTGTCGCCGACGACATCCCGGCCGCCGCGTCGTTCCCGTCCGACCGCGAGCAGCGACGACTCCCGACCGTACGATCCGCGGAAGGATCCGAAAGTGATCGGGATCGCCCTGATCGTGTTCGGGACGCTCGCGGTGGCGATGGCCGGCTTCGGGTCGACGCCGGTCGTCGGCGGCGACGGCGGCGGGACGGTGTTCCCGTTCCAGGACGTCGAGGACGACCCCCTCGAAGAGGTTCGCATCTCCCTCGAAGCGAACCGGACCACGCTGCGGCCCGGGGAGTCGGTCCGGTTCAGGGCGACCTACGAGAACGGATCACCCGCGACGGGCGCGTCGCTCTCGGTCGACGGCACCGAACATTCGATGGACGATCGGGGGCGGGCTACAGTCACGTTCGATTCCGGGGGAAGTTACACCGCGACGGCGAGCCAGCCCAGCACGGAGACGGTCAGGTACGTCGCCGACGGCACGATCGTCACCGTCGAGCGCTACGAGGTCGCCCTCGCGGTGAGCGCTAACGCCACCGACGTCACGGCCGGTGACGACGTCGAACTCACCGTCCGCAGAGCCGATAACGACGAGGAAGTGAGCGGGACCGTGACCGTCGGCGGCGAGTCGTATTCGACCGACGATCGCGGGCGCGTGGTCGTCGGCGTCCCGCGGGCGGACACGTTCGAGGTGACCGCGAGCCGGGAGCCGACGGCCACGCAGCGGTACCGCTCGGATAGCGTGACCGTCACGGCCGCGCATCGACGGGTGCGACTCGCTGTCGCCAGGAACAACTCGGAACTGCGACCCGGCGACACGATCGAGCTGACCCTGTTCCGGACCGACACCGGTAACATCGTCGAGGGGAACATGACCGTCGGCGACCGGTCGATCCGAACGGTCGGCGGATCGGCGACGGTGACGCTCGACCGCGCCGGCAGGTACGATCTCGAGGCGACGAGATCGGACACCCGATCCGAGACGTTCGTCCCGGTCGAGGAGACGCTGGCGGTCCGCCGACACGCGGCTCCGGTGTCACTGTCCGCGAATCGGACGGACGTCGAACCCGGTGAGGCGGTTCGCTTCGCGGCCGAACGGACCGACACGGGCGCGCCGCTGACCGGTCAGCTGACGGTCAGCAATCGGACGATCTGGCTCGATCAGCGCGGCCAAGCGACGGTTCGGTTCTCGGAGCCGGGGGAGGTGCCGGTCGTCGCGAGACGTGCGAACACCTCCACGCACCGGTTCCCCGCCGACCGGCTGAACGTGACGGTCAGGGATACGTCCTATCGTGTCCGCAACGTCGATTCGCCGGACGCGGTCGAGCGCAACGAGAGCGCGTCGATCGCAGCAAACGTCGCGAACGTCGGTAGCGACGTCGGTACTGCGCGGGTCGACTATCGCTTCGACGGAGAGATCGTCGCCGCGGACTCCCTCGTCCTCGGTCCCGGCCAGTCCGAGACGGTTCGGTTCGACGTCCCGACGGACGCCGCACTGGGTACCTACCGACAGGCAATCGAGGTGCGCGACGACTCGGTCGAGGTCGACGTCGAGATCCGCTCGTCGAGCGGAGCCGGCGAGGACGAGTAGCGTCGGTATCAGTTACCTTGGGTTCGTCGCTTCGACTGGCGTGGACGCGAGCGGTGGCCACCCGCCCTACTGCTGCGGATCCGAACAGTTGCGTATCGGGTAGTTACCATCTCACGTCTGATTTTAAAACGTTTACTTGCTTCTGCGCCGTTCGTGAAACGTCCGTAATGCGGTTTGTACCAGTAAAACGAACCGAAATAAAAGAAACGCTGTCACCCCTATAAGGAGGTGGCGCCTGTTGGTGTGAGTAGGCGCCCACACCATGTCAAGTCCCTCCACGTACAACGACCAAGGAACGATCGCCGCCGAAGCGACCGACGGACAATCGCTGGGCGAGCACGTCTACGATCGGCTCGCCGGAACGATCATGACGCCGATCCGGATGCTCGGATTCTGGACGGCCGTCGCCCTCCCGTTCCTCCACATTCCGTTGCTGGCGACGGGTATCGAGGGCAGCCAGGAGACGATGACGTTCGTCGCGCTGCTGGCGCTGAACCTCGTCGCGCTGTACGTCGGCTACCCCCACCGACAGCACTGACATCCGGGACGCCGGTCCCCGCGTTCCAGCTCACCCCGCTGGCGCTTTCTTCCGACCGCCGCTCTCGAATCGTCGATCAGGATAGCTCCGCGCCGATCGCGCGGCGCTTGACGAGCGCGAACCCCGCGACGATCGCGAGGAATCCTGCGACGGTCCCCGCGTCGATCACTTCGCCCAGCAGCGCCCAGCCAACGATCGCGGCGAACGCCGGTGCGACGTACGACACCAGATTGATCTCGATCGCCCCGAGCCGTCCCAGCAGCTCGAAGTACGCGAGAAAGCCCAGCGCGCTGGCGACGACGGACAGGTAGCCAAGCGCGAGCAGCGCCTCGCCGGTCCAGGCCACGTCCGCGAGCGACTCGCCGGGGAGCAGGAAGCTGACCGCGTGCATGATCGCCGCGCCGCCGATCATCGACCACGCCTCCATCGTCTCGACGGGGAGCGACGCCGCGATGCGCTCGGAGAGCACGCTCCCCAGCGCGAACGACGCGGCCGCCGCGAACACCAGGCCGACGGCGACGACGTCCGTCGAGAGCAGCGCTCCGGGCTCCGGACGAGCCACGATAACCACTCCGACGAACCCCAGCGCCAGCCCGACGGCGCCGACCGCCGAGAGCGACTGGTCGGGCAACAGGAGCCGCGCGAACCCGGTCGTGAGGACGGGCGAGAGGCTGACGACGACGGCCGCGGTCGCGCTGGTGACCCGCTGCTCGCCGACGAACAGGAACGCGTGGTACGCCGCGATCAACAGGACGGCGCCGACGAGTACCTGCCGCCACTCGCCGCCCGTCCGCGGACGCCACTGTTCGACGGCGACCGCGGCGTATCCCAGCATCAGGACGCCGGCGACGTCGTAGCGGAGCGCGGCGAACAGCACCGGCGGAATGTACGCGAGGCCGGCCTTGATCGCGACGAACGCCGATCCCCAGACGGCCGCGAGCGCGACGAACAACAGCACGTCACGTCTGGCACTCACGACACAGTGTCGACGATGGGCTCCCAACGTCCTTTCGAAACGTGCCGATGGGAGGTACCGAACGGCCGTTTCGATCGCGGATTCGAAGGATCGGCCGACGTCCGTCGGAAATTCGACGGAAGGCGGCCGCAGATTTAAGTTAGTCAGTCCTCTACCCTCTCGTATGGCCGCTCACGGCCGGTCCGGCTTGCGGGACCTGTTCGACGAGTCGCCGACGCCCCACATCGCTCATCCTCCCGAAACCCACCACCGCGACTACTACGTCGCGACGGACGGCTCCTTCCGATCCGACGGTGGCGGCGGGCTCGGCGCAGTCATCGAAACGCGGGACGGGCGGCGCGTTGCTCGCCTCTCGGTCCCCGCGGTCGTCCCCGACAACAACGTCGCCGAGTATCTGGCGCTGCACCTCGGGCTCGACGTGCTGGCGGCGCGAGCGCCTCCGGACGCGCGCGTCGGCGTGCTCGTCGACCACGACGACCTCGCGGAGAACGTCAACGCCGCCGTGCTCGCGGGACGCCATCCCGACGGCGAGCCGCCCCATCCGCTGCGGACGCCGCCGGGCGTCGCCAACCACTGGCGCGGCGTCCGCGCTCGCCTCTCGGGGTTCGAGGCGGTGCGGGCGGCCCGAATCCGGAGCGAACAGAACCCCGCACATCCGCTGGCCAACGCGCCGGACCAGTACGCGCACGTCAACCGCGAGTCGGAGCGCTGTGTGCTTCCCGGGACGACCGAGAGTCGGACACAGCAGTATCCGCCGCCGTCGCGCGCCGATCGACACGCGAGCGACTAAAGACGACCTTTTTCGCCCTCGGGTTCGCTCGCTGCGCGAGCGAACCGCTCGGGCCAAAAAGCTCGGCCAAAAAATCTCCTCGCTCACTCCGGTCGCTCGGAGCGAAACGGCGGCTTCGCCGCCGTATGGTCGTACAACCCACGGTTCTCCCCCCTCCGACCGCCCGCGGTGCTACTCCTGCTGGGCGTCCACGACGGCGACGCCCGCCATGTTCACGATGTCCTTGACCTCGTCGTCGCGCTGGAGGACGTGGACCGGCTTGTCCATCCCGACCAGCATCGGACCGATGGCCTCGGCGCCGCCGAGACGCTGAAGCAGCTTGTAGCTGATGTTGCCCGCTTCGAGGTTCGGGAACACGAGCACGTTCGCTGGCTCCTCGAGTTCCGAGAACTCGTAGGTTCCCTGTAACAGATCCTCTACGACGGCCGTGTCGGCCTGCATCTCCCCGTCGACCGGGAAGTCGACCGCGGGATCCTCGCGAAGCGTCTCCGCGGCGCGCTGGACCTTTCGAGTGGCCTCGTTGTTCACCGAACCGAAGTTCGAGTACGACAGCAACGCCGCGCGGGGTTCGATGTTGAAGCGCCGGGCCAGCTCGGCGGTGTGACGGGTCACCTCCTCCAGAACGTCCTCGTCGGGGTTCTGGTTGACCGTCGCGTCCGCGATGAACAGCACGCGGTTCTTGAACGTGAGCATGTAGACGCCGGCGGCGTAGTCGGCGTCCTCGGCGGTGCCGATCACCTGTAAGGGCGGGCGCAGCGCCGAGGGGTAGTGGTGAGTTAGTCCCGTGAGCATCGCGTCGGCGTCGCCGGATTCGACCATCACCGAGGCGAAGTAGTTGCTGTCGTGGATCAGCTCGCCGGCCTCGCTGCGGGTGATCCCCTTGCGCTGGCGGCGCTCGTAGAGCCGCTCGGCGTAGGCCTCGTAGTTGTCGCCGGTCGGATCGACCACCTCCGGGGAGAAGTCCAGCCCGAGGTCGGCGGCGGTGTCGGCGATCTCGGCCTCGTCGCCGATCAGTACCGGGTCGGCGATCCCCTGCTCTTCGATCTGGTAGGCCGCGCGGATGATCTTCTCGTCGCCGCCTTCCGCGAGCGCCAGGCGCCTGGGGTCGCTTTTGGCCTTGTTGAGCACGACGCGCATCATCTCGCGAGACTTGCCGAGCCGAGCTTCCAGGCGCTCGACGTACTCCTCGGTGTCGAGTTCGGCGCGCGCGGCGCCGCTGTCCATCGCCGCCTGCGCGACGGCGGGCGCGACCTCGAACAGCACGCGCGGATCGAGCGGCTTCGGGATGATGTACTCGGGGCCGAACTGCAGCGGCTGGTCGCCGTAGGCCTTGACGACGGCGTCGGGCACGTCCTGGCGCGCCAGCTCGGCCAGCGCCTCCGCGGCGGCGACTTTCATGTCCTCGTTGATCTCGCTGGCGCGCACGTCGAGCGCGCCGCGGAAGATGAACGGAAAGCCCAGCACGTTGTTGACCTGGTTCGGGTAGTCAGAGCGCCCCGTCGCCATGATCACGGTGTCGTCGCGGGCGTGCTTGGCTTCCTCGTAGCCGATCTCGGGGTCGGGGTTGGCCATCGCGAACACGATCGGATCGGCCGCCATCGAGCGGATCATCTCCTCGTCGACGAGCCCGCCGATCGAGAGGCCGACGAACACGTCCGCGCCCTCCATCGCCTCGGCGAGGTCGCCCTCCGGCACGTCGCGGGCGAACTCCCGCTTGTACTCGTTGACGTCGCCGTGCTGGGCGCGGTCCTCGGTGATGATCCCCGAGGAGTCACACATCAGGATGTTCTCCTTTTTGGCCCCCAGCGAGACGTAGAACCGGGCGGTCGCGATGGCGCTGGCGCCCGCACCCGAGAACACGATCTTCAGGTCGGAGAGATCCTTCTCGGCGATTTCCGCGGCGTTGAGCAGCGCGGCGCCGCTGATGATCGCGGTGCCGTGCTGGTCGTCGTGAAAGACGGGGACGTCCATGCGCTCGCGGAGCGCCTCCTCGATGACGAAGCAATCGGGCGCGCTGATGTCCTCCAGGTTGATCCCCCCGAACGTCGGCTCCATCGCGGCGATCGACTCGACGAACGCGTCGGGGTCGTCGTGGTCGAACTCCAGGTCGAACACGTCGATGTCCGCGAACCGCTTGAACAACACGCCCTTCCCCTCCATGACTGGCTTGGACGCTTGCGCGCCGATGTCGCCCAGCCCCAGCACGGCCGACCCGTTCGAGACGACGCCGACCATGTTCCCCTTGGCGGTGTAGCTGTAGGCTTTCTCGGGATCTTCGTCGATTTCGCGGCACGGCGCCGCGACGCCCGGCGAGTACGCCAGGCTCAGGTCGCGCTGCGTGTTCGTCGGCTTGGTCGTCGAGATCTCGATCTTCCCCGGCGGCTCCTCCCGATGATACTCCAGAGAGTCCTCGTCCAGTCCCATGGGAGAGAACGTCACCGCGAATAGATAAAAAGACCACCGACCGCGACATTCGACGATCGTCGAACTCGGTCGCTCCGCGACGGCTCGCCGGCGTGCTACTCGGAGTGCAGGATCGACGGCCGATCGATCTCGATGTCGTAGTCCGGCGCCGACGCCGACCGCGTCGGCCAGTCGCCGGTCGTCGTCAGCACCTCGAACCCGTCCTCGGTGACAAGTACGGTGTCCTCGCTTTTGGCGCCCTGCACCGTCGGGTTCCACGCGTACGCCATCGGCAGGTGGACGGGTGCGTCGTGATCAGGCGTCGCGATCCACTCTCGGCCGGCGAACCCGGCGGCGCCGCCCTGGTGGTGCTCGCGCCACTCGCCCTCGTGGCCGACCGCCGCGTAGGCGTCCTGGACCGCCGTGAACACGTCGCTCGCGGTGCCGCCCTCCTGTCCGACTGCTTGGGTCGCCGCGAGCGCCTGCGTTTCGACGGCCGTCGCGGCCTCGTGGCGCTCTTCGAGCCAGTCGGGAGCGTCGAACGCGACCGCGCGGGTCACCGATGCGTGGAGCCCGGCCTTCTCGGCGGTGACCGAGAGCAGCGCGTAGTCGCCCAGTTCCACGGGTTGAGGCGTGTAGTGGCGGTACTTCTGGGCGCGCTCGGAGCCGCCGACCAGCGCGACAGGCGACTCGATGCCGCGGGCCGACAGCGCGACCCGGAGCGCGGCGGCGGTCTCCTGCTCGGTGTCGCCGGGGCGGAGCTCGCGGGCGACCGACTCGACGGCGGCGGCCGCCTCGCGCCCGAGCGTCCGGTAAGCCTCGACGTCGTCGTCGGTCATGGGCTGGCGCAGCTTCCGGACGTCGAGGTCCTCGAAGCCGGGCACGTCGAAGTCCGCCGCGGCGGGCTCGGCGGCCCGCTCGGCGACGGCGTCGGCCAGCCCGTCGGCGTGCCAGTCGAACGACTCGACGGCGACGTCGTCGGCCAGTTCCTCGTCGCGCAGGCGCGGCGCTTCGATGTTGTTCGTCACGACCGTCACGTCCGACCCGTCGTAGCCGGCCGCGGCGACGCCGACGTCGCCCGCGCGGTCGACGACGTTGTTCCCGCCGGTGAGCCACGCGAATCCGCTCGGGCGCGCGAACCACACCGACTCCAGATCGTGCTCGTCGAGGTAGGCGTCGAGACGCTGTTCTCGCATACCAAACCCCACCCCGACGAGGGTCTTCAACGCTCCGGACCTCGGCGAAACGTGTCGACCGGTCGATGCACGTCAGCGAGGCGGCCGTGCTACGGTTCCCGCCACGATCCCGACGTTTGACGGCGCGAGGCGCTTTGGTCAGAGCTAAGTGCGCGAGGTCCCGAGTTTCGTCTAGTATGGCGTCCGCTGCATCCGACACGGGCGACGGCTGGATCTCGTTCCACCAGTTCGCGGCGGCGACGACCGCCCTCACCTTCGGCCTCCTGCTGCTGGGCATCTACACAGCGGTCGCCGGCGCGGGGCTGACCTGCGCCGGCCGATGGCCCTTCTGCGACGGCTATCTGGGGCTGTTCCCGGCCAACTGGCCGAGCTTCATCGAGTGGTTCCACCGGCTCGTGGCGATGATCGTCGGCTTCCTCGTGTTCGGCCAGACCGTCGCGGCGTGGCGCCGGGGTCGCTCGAAAGGAGTGCGCTGGGCGACGACCGGCGCGCTCGCGCTGCTGCCGACCCAGATCATCCTCGGCGGACTGACGGTCATCCAGTACCAGGTCGTGATCCTGACGGCGCACTTCCTGTTCGGGGTCGCGATCTTCGCGCTGCTGGTGGTCGCGACCGCTTTCTCGCTCCAGTCCCACCTCGCGGCGCCGCGGCGGTCGGCCGCGCTGGCCGCGCTCGCGCTCGTTCCGGTCGTCGTCGTCGCGACGCCGTTCGTCCTGATCTCCGGCTCGCTCCCGGTCCACATTGGCTACTACGCGATCGGGCTGGCGGCCTTCGCCGTGCTGCTCGCGCTCGGCGTCTGGACCAGGGCGGAGGGCGAATCGCGGCGCGTCGCGGCGACGTCGTTCGGCGCCGCGGCGCTGCTGGCGGCCCTGCTCCTCCAGGGTCGGCTCGTCCTCGACGCCTCTGCTCAGCCCCGGCTCGCGCTGGCCGGCGGGCTGATCGGCGGCCTCGCGCTCGCGGCGGCCTGGTGGACGCTGCGGGACGCCGCCGACGGGCTGGTGCCCGCGCTGTCGCGGTCGACCTGACCGGACGCGACTGCGACCGATCGACCCCCGTTTCGGACGCCGATTTCTGGCCAAGCTAAGTGGCACCGACGAAAACGGCCGGTAGCTACCGCCATGTACGACTCGGTCATCTTCGACAACGACGGCGTGCTGACCTACCTCACCGAGCTGTCGGTGCTCGAACGCGCCATCGAGACGACGTTCGGGGAGTTCGGCGTCGCCGATCCGCCCCGCGAGGACGTCGAGGCGCTGCACCACCTCACGATCGACGATCTGGAAGCGGTCTGTCAGTCCTACGGCTTCGACCCGGCGGCGTTCTGGCGCCGGCGCGACCGCAACGCCGCGCTCGCCCAGCAGGCCGAGATCCGCGCTGGACGCAAACCGACGTTCGACGACGTCGACGCGCTGGACGCGCTGGACGTGCCGGTCGGCGTCGTCAGCAACAACCAGGCCGAACTCGTCGCGTACGTCGTCGACTACTACGATCTCGGCGCCGAGGTCTGCATCGGCCGGCCGCCGACGCTGAACGGGCTCCGCCGCAAGAAGCCCGAACCGGATATGATCGAGACCGCCCGCGGTCGCATGGGCGTGGAGAATCCGCTGTACGTCGGCGACAGCCCGACGGACGTTGTCGCCGCCGAGCGCGCGGGCATCGACTCGGCGTTCGTCCGGCGCTCGCACTGCCGGGACGCGGAGCTGTCGACGCCGGCGACCCACGAGGTCGAGGACCTGCGGGCGCTGCCGGAGCTTGTCGGTCGGGGCGCGTAGGAACTACCGGCTCGGCAGGACGGGCGCTCAGAACAACCAGGTGTAGATGCCGATGAAGACGGTCACGGCGATCGAGACGAACAGAAAGAGGACCACGAAGAGCGGGTTCGTCAGGGCGTCGAGCGGGTTGTCGCCGTCCTTCTCCGCGCTGATCACCATCGCACGCATGACCGCGAACACGGCGCCGATCATCATCACGAGCAACAGCGCCGTGATCGCGATCGCCGCTTGGTAACGCGTCACGTTCAGTTGCAGCCCGATCATGCTGAACAGGCCGCCGGTCAGCAGCGCGCCGAAGATCGACACCGCGGCGAGCTGCTCCGGGGTCATGTCGGAGAGCTGAACGGAGAAGTCTCCCGTCTCGTCCTCAGATGCTTGTGCCATCGGTAAGTTGTCGGACACAGGCGATAGAATACCATAATATTACCGGCCCGACCGGAATCGAGTGCGAGACGCCCTCAAAGACCGAAGATACGGCGGAACGCCGCTTCGAACTGGCGCCGAACGGTGTAGACGAAGGCCAGCGCCGTCGGCGCGCAGAGCCCGGCGTACGCGACCTCCCACGCGTCGAGCGTGAGATACTCGCCCCAGATCAGCGGCGTCGAGTTGCGGACCGCCGGCGGGATCGGCGGGTACAGCGCGGTCCGCTCGGTCAGGAACAGCCACGCGAGCACGATCCAGGGCAGCGACGCGACGTAGAACCACGCCGCCGGCATCACCCGGAAGCCCCGCCGGTAGCGGTCCGCAGCGATCAGTTCGGTCAGCTGGTACAGCAACAGCAGGAAGCCGATCGGCGTCGCCACGACGGCGATCCCCGCGGCGAGGTAGAAAAACGAGCCCGACACCTCGTAGAGGAACGGCATCGCGATGCCGGTCGCGATCAGGCCGACGATCGTGTACGACGCGACGGTTACGACCGACGCGAGCGAGACGTCCGAGCTCAGCGTTTTCGTCCCCGCGGCCATCGCCCGGTCGCGCTTGCGCTGGCAGTGGACGAACGCCAGCGCGCGGCCGCTCAGGAACGCCGCCAGAACGCCGGTCGGCGTCGTGACGGTCTCGACGACCGTCGGCGCGAACGGGGCGTCCCAGTGGAACCAGCCGACGACGCCGACCATCGCCGCGACGACGCCGGTCAGCACCGCCGACCACACCCACACACGCGCTGACAGCGTCCACGATGCGATCTCCAGCGATACGCTCGGCGGTTCCCCGGTCCTCGTCTGTGTCGTTGTCATGATGTCGTCGTTCAGTCCTGGGCGGGTCCTGTTACGTGGTCGTCACGTACAGGATGACGAGCACCAGGATGCTCAGGCCCAGCATGAGCATCGGCGCGACGCGGAGCGGGATCGACGCCGCGTCGTCTCGCCCCAGCGAACCGCTCTGCGCATCCGTTTCGGAACCCGTCACAGTCGTTTACCTAGGTGAAGCCTACACATCCACCCCTGATAAATCGATTCGTTTGTCAGGTTACTCGACCCGCTGATTTTACTCTCGACCGAGAATTTTTCACACGCCCCCGCCAGTTTATACGTATGTTGATATTTTCACAGAACGCTGATAACCACGAGTCCGCCGCCGATGGTGAGAAAGGCGATCGCGAACCCGTACTCGAGCACCTGCAGGTACAGCTCTTCCGTGTCGTTGCTTCCCCCGAGCCGCGTGAACACCGCCCCCAGGACGAACATCGCCGCGCCCGCGAGGACGTAGGAGGCCGTGACCATGCGGGTGTCGTACTCGCCGTTCCGACATAACTCCCCCGGCCCGAGAGACCACTCGTCGGACGGCGACGCCGCTGTCGAATCGGCGTCCAGTGCCGAACTCCGGCGCAAAATCAGGATCTGCCGCCACGAGAACGGCGTCGAAACGACGCCGGCGGCAGACGACGCCGTGAGTGGTTTCCCGCGAGCGCGTTACTGGAAGCCGATGCGGCCGCCGCCCTTACGGCCGGCCTCGCCGCTCCCGCCGCCCTTGAACTCCTCTTCCATCTGCTCGTAGTAGTCGAGGATCTCGTCGGTGATCGTCGGCCGGACGTCCTCCAGGGCCTGCCGGAAGTGGCGCATGTCGACGTTCTCGGCGTCGTCGTCCTCGCGGAGCGCCTCGATGGCGGCCTCCCGGGAGATCGACTCGAGGTCGCTGCCGACGTAGCCGTCGGTGATCTCGGCGAGCTCGCGCAGGCTCACGTCCGGCGACAGCGGGGTGTCGTCCGTGTGGATCTTGAGGATCTGCTCGCGGCCCTCCACGTCGGGCTGGCCGACCATCACGAGGCGGTCGAACCGGCCCGAGCGGATCAGCGCCGGATCGATCATGTCCGGCCGGTTCGTCGCGCCGATCACCATGACGTCCTCCATCTCTTCGAGCCCGTCGAGCTCGGTCAGCAACTGGTTGACGACGCGCTCGGAGACGTTCGAGCCCATCTCCTGGCTCCGCGAGGGCGCCAGCGAGTCGAGCTCGTCGAAGAAGATCACCGTCGGGGCGACCTGCCTCGCCTTGCGGAACGTCTGGCGGATCGCCTTCTCGGACTCGCCGACCCACTTGCTGAGCAGCTGCGGGCCGCGCACGCTGATGAAGTTGGCGTTGGTCTCGTTGGCGACGGCCTTCGCCATCAGCGTCTTCCCCGTGCCGGGCGGGCCGTACAGCAGGACGCCCTTGGGCGGGTTGACGCCCATCCGCTCGAACTTCTCGGGGCTGGACATCGGCCACTCGACGCTCTCTTGAATCTGCTGTTGGGCGTCTTCGAGGCCGCCGACGTCGTCCCAGGAGATCTTTGGCAGCTCGACGAGCACTTCCCGCATCGCGGAAGGTTCGACTTCGTTGAGCGCGCCGCGGAAGTCCTCCCGCTTGACGATCATCCGGTCGATCAAGCTCGGCGGGATGTCCTCCTCGTCGAGGTCGATCTCGGGGAGGTACCGCCGCAGCGCCTTCATCGCGGCCTCCTTCGTGAGGCTCTCGATGTCGGCGCCGACGAACCCGTGGGTCTCGTCGGCCAGGTGGCCGAGGTTCACGTCGTCGGACAGCGGCATCCCGCGGGTGTGGATCTGGAGGATCTCCTCGCGACCCGTCTCGTCGGGGACGCCGATCTCGATCTCGCGGTCGAACCGGCCGGGGCGCCGCAGCGCGGGGTCGACCGAGTCGACGCGGTTGGTCGCCGCGATGACGATGACCTGACCCCGGGATTCGAGCCCGTCCATCATCGTCAGCAGCTGGGCGACGACGCGGCGCTCGACCTCACCCGTCACGTCCTCGCGCTTGGGCGCGATCGAGTCGAGCTCGTCGATGAAGATGATCGACGGCGACTCCTCGGTGGCGTCCTCGAAGATCTCGCGTAACTGCTGTTCGGACTCCCCGTAGTACTTCGATATGATCTCCGGGCCGGCGATCGAGAAGAAGCTCGCGGAGGTCTCGTTGGCGACGGCCTTCGCGAGCAGCGTCTTCCCCGTGCCGGGCGGGCCGTGGAGCAGCACGCCCTGTGGCGGCTCGATCCCCAGCTTCTTGAAGATCTGGGGGTGTTTCATCGGCAGCTCGACCATCTCGCGGACCCGCTGGATCTCGCTCTGGAGGCCGCCGATGTCCTCGTAGGTGATGCCGCCGCCGGTCTTCTCGAACCCGGAGATGGGCTCCTCGCGGAGCTCGACGTCGGTGTCCTCGGTGACGAGCACCACCCCCTCCGGCTCGGTCTCGACGGCGATCAGCGGGATCGCCTGCCCGGGCGAGCGCATGAACGGGTGGTTCGTGCTACTCATCACGGGCACGATGTCGCGCTCGACGACCGGCCGCTTGAGGATCTGGCGTTTCACCATGCCGGCGGCGTCGGAGCCGAACTGGACGCTGGCCTCCTCGGGCGGCGCCAGCACCAGCGAATCGGCCTTCTTCGCCTCGGCTTTCCGGATCGACACCCGTTCGCCGATCCCCACGTCGGCGTTCTGTCGGGTGAACCCGTCGATGCGGACGGTGTCGGTGTTCCAGTCCTGTCGGTCGGCGCGCCACACCTTGGCGGCGGTGGTGTCGGCGCCCTCGATCTCGATGATGTCGCCCGGACTCAGCTTCAAATGCAGCAGCGTGTCCGGGTCGAGGCGTGCGATGCCGCGGCCCGAGTCGTTGGGGTAGGCCTTCGCGACTTCGAGTTGAACTTCATTCATGATTAAGTGCCTGCGGGGATGTTCGACTGTCCGGGACCGGTTCCGATATGTCTTTTGTTAGTCGGAGGTCGTCGTCGATCGGCGTCCCGTTTAGTGTCACACGTTAGCACGCGAAACTCCGTGACCCGGACACATATGGCTAACGGACGAGGCACCACGAACCTCGTTCGTAACCGGAAGCAGCTGTTCGGCCGCGCCCGCCTTCGACGGATCCCGATGGTTTTTCGGCTTCGCCCGCCGGAGTAGCGGTATGCGACTTCTCGCTTTCGACGGCCGGACCGGCGCCAGCGGCGACATGCTGCTGGCCGCGCTGCTGGCGGCCGGCGCCGACCGCGACGCGCTCGCTCCCGTCGAGGCGGCGCTCGACGTCGAGTACGTCGTCTCCGAGCGGACGCGGGCCGGCATCGCCGCGACGGCGGTCGACGTCGTGCTCGCCGGCGAGTCAGGCGGGGACGACGCCGACGCTCACTCGGACGACCACTCTCAGAGTCACAGCCACGACGCCGACGACCATTCACACGAACACTCGCACGACGCCGACGAGCACTCGCACGATCACGACCACACGCACGATCACGGTCACGACGCCGACGGCCACTCGCACGACCACAGCCACGCCGAGGGCGCCGGCCCGAACCGGACGTTCCCGGAGGTGATCGACATCGTCGAGGGAATGGACCTCCCCGAATCGGCCGAGGACGACGCGAAAGCCATCTTCCGGCTGCTCGGCGAGGCCGAGGCGTCGGTCCACGGCACCGATCTCTCCGAGACGCACTTCCACGAGGTCGGCGCCGACGACGCGATCGCCGACGTCGTGGGGACGGCGCTGTTGCTCGACGACCTCGACGTCGACCGGGTCGTCACGACGCCGGTGTCGGCCGGCGGCGGCACCGTCGAAATGAGCCACGGCGAGTACCCCGTCCCGGCGCCGGCGGTCGTCGAGATCGCGGAGCGAGCCGACTGGTCGCTCCGGGGCGGCCCGGTCGACGCCGAACTGCTGACGCCGACGGGCGCGGCGATCCTCGCGCACGTCGCCGAGGGACGGGCGCAGCTCCCCGACATCGACGTCGCGGCGTCGGGCTACGGCGCCGGCGATCTGGAACTGGAGGAGCGACCGAACGTGCTCCGGGCGCTGGTCGGCGAGCGGGAGGGCGAACTTCGGCGGGACGACATCGCGGTGCTGGAGACGAACGTCGACGACGTCGCGCCCGAGGTGCTGGGCGGGCTCCAAGAGACGCTCGCGGAGGCGGGCGCGCGCGACGTGACGATCGTGCCCACGACGATGAAGAAGTCCCGGCCGGGCCACCTCGTGAAGGTGATCGCCAAGCCCGAGGACGCCGAGCGCGTCGCCCGGCGGCTGGCCGAGGAGACCGGGACGCTCGGCGTCCGACAGGGCGGGGCCAGCCACCGTTGGATCGCCGATCGCTCGTTCGAGACCGCGCGGATCGAGGTCGACGGAGACGAGTTCGAAATCGCGGTGAAGATCGCCAGCGACGCCGACGGTGCGGTGTACGATGTCAGTGCGGAGTACGACGACGCGGCGGCGGTCGCCGCCGAAACCGGGCGACCGATTCGAGAACTGCTCCGCCGGGCCGAGGCGGCGATCGACGCCGGGGTCGGCGAGTAATCCCGACGCCTGCGAACGGCCGGGCGACGCGTTCGCCGCGGCCGACCTGACAGCCCCGGAAAACTTACTCGTCGTAACCCCCCGTTGCGGCGTTCGAACGAGCCGAAACGGTGACGACCGTTTATCACCGCACCCGTGGGACCATCCAGTGCGCGGCGGCGTTCCCGCCGACGATACATTATGAGTCAGCAACAGCCACCGGCAGGACGGTCGCGAGGCACAGGCCAACAGACGGGACAGCGGGGCGGCCAGATGCAAGGCGAGCAGCCTCGCCGAAGCGGGGGACAGATGCAGGGACAGGGCGAACAGTTCCACGAGAGCCCCCAACAGCTCGTCCCCCAGACCGGCCAGGAGCTCGACGAGGACCTCACCAGCGAACTCCGGGTCGCGCTCCACGACTTCGAGGAGGTCTCGCGGACGACGCGCTGGTGCGTCGACAAGATGGTCGACGAGGGGGCGGGGATGGCCGACTGCATCCGCGTGTGCCAGGATCTGGGGGAGCTCGCGGACCTCAACGTCGGGATGATCACCCGCGACTCGATCTACGGGCTGGAGGCCGCGCTGCTGTTCGCGGCGGTCGCCGATGACGGGCTCGACGTAATCGAGCAACACCGGATGGCGCACTGCCAGGAGACGGCCGACGCCGTCCGGCGCGCGCTCGACTCGACGTGGCAGCTGATCGAGGCGTTCGGCGAGCCCCAGTTGATGCACCAGCTCGAAGAGCGGCTCCACCAGTCGACCGAACAGCGCCAGCAGCAGTCCTCTCAAGAGATGCCGCCCGCGGTCGAGCAGTCCCAGGGCATCCCGCCGGAGCAGGGCGGGCAGCAGACGGGCGGCGGAAGGCGGGGCGGGCAGCAGACGGGCGGCGGAAGGCGGGGCGGGCAGCAGACGGGCGGCGGAAGGCGGGGCGGGCAGCAGACGGGACAGCCGACGCAGCAGGGCGGCCAGTCCCGTGGAGGTCAATCGCAGGGGGGTCAGATGAGAGGGGAACGTCAGCACGGCCGCCAGCAGTACTGAGCGCCCGCGCTCTCGCGTTTTTTCGGACGACGACTACAGCCCGCAGCCGCAGCTGGGTCAGCCCGCGCAGCGGTCGTGGCGCCGGGTCCCGTATCCACGCCGGATGCCGTGTCCACGCCGGCCGCAGTGCTGACTGACCATCGGCTTCTCCCCCGGACGGACCGGCTCAAAAATCAAATCGTTCGGTACGCGTCATACGTGCGCCCCATTCGCGTTCCGCGATCGCCGCTACGTCGGGTCGTTCGTGCGCTGGAGCAGGTACACCATCTCCCACATCGCGTCTTCCACCTCGCCGCCGTCGGCGGCGTCCTCGATCTGTTGGTACAGCGAGTCGGACACTGTGATCTCGGGCATCACGTGAAGTTGCGAGCGCATCGCTTATTAATGTACGGTAATTCGTAATAGAGTTAATCAGCGGCGGGCGCGCCGGACGGCGCGGCGCCATCACTCGATCCCGCGGAGCGCGTCGTGGATCCGCTGGGCGCGCTGCTCGCCGATCCCGTCGATCCGAGCGAGCTCGACGGGGTCGGCCGCCAGGAGCGCCTCCACGCTCGGATAGGCGTCGTACAGCGCCGTCGCGATCGCCGGCCCGATCCCCTCGATGCAGGCGTACATCCGCTTCGCCGTGGGTTCGCTTCTGCTCGTCACCGCCCCGGGCGATACCGGTCGCCGCGAGGGATCTTCGGTGTGTTTCCTGCCGAGTCGCACTGCAACGTCGACGAGTATGGGCAGCGTCGAACAGGGGATCACCGGTACGCCGCGACGGGCGGTGATCGACGCCATCGACCCGCGGATCGCCGCCGACGAGACGCCGGTCGGCAGCGCGTCGACGTCCGCGAGATCTCCCTCCAGCAGGAGGTAGGCGTGGTCGAACGCCTCACTCATCGCCTCGACCTGACGTTCGACGTCCGGCCCGGACTGCGCGGCGACGCCGTTCACGTAGTCCCGGAGGGTCTTGCGCTCGACGCCGACCGATCCGACGACGACGTCAGCTGCTGCGAGCCGCCGGACGTCGACGTCAGAGACGTCCGGATGCTCCCGGACCGCCTCGACGACCGACGAGGGCTCTCTGTCGTCGACGTGCACGGAGACCGTCATCGCTCGATCGTCGTACGGCTTCGACCGACTTCAACGTCTCGCGGCGGTCGCCGACGCGTCGGAGCGGTCGCGAGGACTCGTGTGAAACTTAAGGAGCGTCCGATGGTACCCACACGCATGGCCGAAACGCACCAGTCCGCGACGCGATCGCACTGCTGGAGCTGTGGCTTCGAGGCGCCGTCGGGGGGCGACGAGTGGGAGACGATCGAGGTCGTCTCGGTCGGGACGATGACGCGCTGTCCCGAGTGTGGCAGTACGGACGTATCGACCGGGCGATAGTGCTCCCCGGCGACGGCCCCGAACTATTTCTTCCCGTTCGTGGTGGTCGCGCACATGGGAGAGACACCGGACGTCGAATCCGTCGAAACCGACGACGATTACGTGCACGTGCGCTTCCGCGACCCGGACCAGTTCGACGAGATCCGGACGCCGGACTGGGCCGAGGAGCCCGCCGGCTCCGTCGCGGAGGGCAGCGAGGTCAGGACCGGCAAGGAGGAGGGCGACGACGATTGGCTCGTCCAGTCGGTGCTGATACCGGCGGACCACGACGAGGACGACGCGCGCGACGAGGCGAAACGGATCGTCGAAAAGATCGAGTCCTGACCCGGGCAGATCCGCACAGCGGGGTCATTCTGTCAGTCATCCAACCACTGCTCGCGGAGACACGGCCTGAAGAGGACGTCGTAGCCGGAGCTGTCCCGGACGTTGTCGACGCGCCGCCGGAGCAGCTCCCACTCGCGGTCGGTCAGGTCGATCCGGTCGCCCGATCCCATCACGCCCCGGTTGTCCGGATCGTCGGCGTGACAGAGCCCGAGATGGGCGAGCTCGTGGAGGACGAGCCGTCGTTCCTCGCGAGGATCGTCACGGTCGGCGACCACCGCGCGGTTGCCCACGCTGAACCCGTTGACGTTGCCGTCCTCGCCGCCCCCGAGCGCGTCCGTCACGGGGCTGTACACGAGCCCCGAGTAGTCCGGGTGCGCGCGGCCCGGCACGACGATCAACTGGATCGCGGCGTCCCGGAACAGGCGCTCGACCTCGGTTCGATAGAAGCTCTCGCCGCCCCACAGGAGCGCCCGCGCGTTCGACCCGTAGCGCCGCTCGAAGGCCTCCCTGTCGTATCGGTCGGGGTAATCGAGCCACTGAGCGTAGATTCCTTGGCGGCGGAACAGTCGCTCGATCGACGCCTTCGTTCCCGAGGAGACGTCGGTTCCCTCGACGTAGCGGACGTCGATCAGGAGGTCCCGCCGCTCGGGATCCAGCCCTTCGAACTGCTCGCCGAACGTGTCCGCGAACGCTCGTTCGAGGGACCCGTCGGCCTCGCCGCCGTCGGGAAGTCCGTCTCCGTCGCGGTCGGCGTCGGGGTTCGCGTGCGCGTGCGCCAGTGAACCAACCGAGAACGGAAACGCCGTCGCGCCGGCGATCGCACCGAGCAGCGAACGACGGGACGCCGTAGGGCGGGCCGCATCGTCGGAACCGCCTTCCGCTGTCCGACTCGACACGGCGCGGTGTGACATCGAACAGTCGATGGTTACGTTGGCGTTATATGATAGTAACGGCCTCGTACTGACAGGTCAGCGAAGCGACTTTCGGCCGCCGGTGACGAGTATCCGCCGGTCGCCTCACCGACGCCGTTTTGATGTTCCCGACCCATCCCGTAGTATGGTCGCCGGCCGAGACGACGCCGAAGCGCTCGGGCACGCCGCGCTGAACACGCTCCCGCTCAGCGTCGCCGTGCTCGACGCCGACGGCGTGATCGTCCAGACGAACGAGTCCTGGGAGACGTTCGCCGACGAGAACGATCTCTGCGGGGACTCGGTCGGCGCGAACTACATCTCGGTCTGTCGTTCGGACTCGGACGACGAGATCGCGATCGCCGTCGCAGATGCGATCGAGGCGGTCCTGGCCGGCGAACGCGACCAGTTCATCCAGGAGTACCCCTGCCACTCACCCACCGAACGGCGATGGTTCACCGCGCGCGTGAGCCGGTTCGAGCGCGACGGCGACGCGTTCGCGGTCGTCGCGCACGCGGACATCACCCAGCGCAAGCTGGCCGAGCTCGCCGCCGAGTCGCGCGCCGAAGAGCTCGAAGCCGAACGGGACACGCTCGCCTTCCTCAACCAGCTCGTCCGTCACGACATCCGCAACGACGTGACGCTCGTGGCCGGGTGGGCCGAGCTGCTCGACGACCACGTCGACGAGGAGGGTCGCGAGTTCCTCGACCAGATCGTGCAGACGACCGATCACATCACCGAGCTCACCCGCACGGCGGCCGACGTGGTGGCCGCGATGGAGGACGACGACCCCGACCTGCGAGCGATCGCGCTGGCGCCGGTGCTGGACGCCGAAGTTCGAAAAGCCGAGGCCAAACACGACCGCGAGCACCAGCCCGTCGAGTTCCGCCTCGACGACGTGCCGGGCGACGTGCGCGTCCGCGCGGACGATCTCCTGAGCTCGTTGTTCTCGAATCTCCTGAACAACGCCGTGCTCCACAACGATTCGGCGGTGCCGACCGTCGAAGTCGACGTCGGCGTCGGAACCGACGAGGTGACCGTGACCGTCGCCGACGACGGCCCCGGCATTCCAGAGGACCGCCGAGAGTCGATCTTCGGGCGCGGCGAGAAGGGCATCGAAAGCCCCGGCACCGGCGTCGGCCTCTACCTCGTCGCCGAACTCGCCGGGCGATACGGCGGGACGGTTCACGTTGAGGATAGCGACCTCGGCGGGGCGGCGTTCGTCGTGACGCTGCGGCGGGCTTGAACTATCGGATAGTAGCCGGCGAGGATACTTGGGCCCCGCCGTAACCGATTGCCGGACGACATCGTTCGGATCAGTAAGTTGTACTTTCCGGGATATACGGCGTTAGGACCTCGATCGGTTCAAGTACGAATCGGAGACCGATCGGGGGCCTCGGCTGACCCTACCCGTCGGAAAGGAGACCTGTAACGTCGCATGAGAACAGATAACAACGCCCTAGTCTCACCACAAAGCATTTATAACGACAGCGTAACCTTCGTACTGTACCCCTACCCATGGTGGCAGCATCGAGTATCACCGTCCGGAACGACTTCCGGTCGCGTGCGAAAGTTGGTGTCGCCGTCTGATCGACAGACAACTGATTACAACAACAACCATGACAGACAACAAGTCATATCGTGAAAAGGGACGCGCAGTGTTCCTGGCAGCGATGATGGTACTCTCTGTGGTTGCTGGCTCCGCCGCGCTGGTGGGGACTGCAGCTGCGAATCACGGAGATGCCGACAACACGAATCTAGACGGTGAAACGTTCTATCAAGGACAGACAGTGACGATCGACGGTTTCGACGCCGATGAGACCGTTGAGCTTCGCGAAGGTCTCGCGGACGACACGGCGAACTCGGAACGTGTCGAGTACATCCGTGCTGACGGTGACGGTCACGTCACGGTCAACATGAAGGATTACTCGGGACCGCACTACATCGAAGCTAATGGTGGTCCCTACGGTTCGTTCTGGGTCGAACAGCAGGACTTCGACGCCAGCTTCGCCTCCGACACGGTTGAGTCGGACTCGTCGGTCAACCTCGACCTGACGAGCGACAACCGCGACGTGCAGAACTTCGACGTCGAGATCTCGGGTGAGGACGCCAACGGAAACGCGCTCGACGCGAGCACGCTCTCGTCCATCTTCGGCGGTACTGAAGAAGATGGCTACGTCGTCGTCGCTGGCAGCTCCAGCATCACTGGTGACTTCAGCGACCAGAGCACCGGCAACTACTCCTTCGACGTGAACGTGGCCGACGCGGACGCGTCGTCCAGCGCTTCGGTCGAAGTCGTCGAGCCGGTCGACGCTGACATCACCTTCACGCAGGACAGCTTCGAGGGCCAGGTTGGCAACGAAGTCTCGTTCACCTTCAACGCGCAGGGCGTCGAGAATGACGTCTACGTGAAGGTCGGTGACGAGGACGATGTCAACTACGAGCAGCACCTCCGCGTCTCCAACCTCGGCGAGGTCGGTGATAACGAGGACGTTACGGTCACGCTCAACACCTACGACGTCACGTGGGAGGTCACCGAAAGTGACGCCAACGTGAACGTCGAGAACACGGTTCAGGACGTGCCCGGCGCACTCGGTAACGCCGGCTACGAGCTGAGCATCGCCGACCAGTACGGTGACAACGGTAACGACTACTCCACCGACTACGAGCAGGACGTCTCGTTCCTGAACCTGAATCAGCGCACGTCGTTCAACGATGCGACGATGAGCACGTGGACGGCACCGCAGAACGCCGTCGACAACGCTGACGATCTCGAAGACGCGACGCTCACCGAGACGAGCACCATCGCAGAGGGCGATGAGCTGCTCGTCAACGTCGAGGCAGAGAGCGTCTACGGCTTCGTCGAAGAGGGTGACGACATCGGCTCCGCCGCCAACGGCGTCCCCGGCATGCAGATCAAGGTCACGGAGGACGTCTCCGGTCCGAACCGCCCCGACGCGACGAACCTCTGGGCGACCTTCCCGGACGATGGCGACGCTGACTACCAGGGCGAGCTTCAGGGCACCGTCGTGAACGCCGACCAGCAGAACGGTTCGTTCACCATCCTGATGGAGTCCGAGCACGGCGCAGCGCTGCCGACCGGCTCCTCGCTCGACACCACGATCGAGATCGGCGCCAACAACAACTTCGTCAATAACTGGGACGACGACCTCGAGTCCATCTCGGGTTCGTTCAGTCTCGAAGAGCGCAGCATCGACTGGTCCGACAGCGCGTCGGAAGTCGCGGCCTCTGAGGACGCGAGCGCAACCGGTACGACCAACATCGCGCCCGGCAGCACGATCGACACGCGTGCCCGCACCGGCGGATCGAGCGGATTCGTCGAGCGAGACACGCCGACCGTGATGGCCGGCGAGGATGGTAACACGTTCACCGCTTCCTTCGACCTCTCGAACGAGGAAGCCGGTACGGAGTTCAGCCTCTACGCAGAGGATAACAGCTTCGAGAACAACAACGTCGAGATCACCTCGACGCTCGTAGAAGCTGACGCCCCGCCCGAAGCCGAGACCCAGGTCTCCTTCGGTCAGGACACCTACAAGGTCGTGAAGAACAGCAGCGTCGAAGTTGATGTCGAGGTTACCGCCGGCGCCGGCGGTCTCGACACCAGCGTCCCGCTGACGCTCGCTGGCGACGAGGTTGGCACGCAGTCCACTGGCAACCTCAGCGCCGACGACACCACGACGCTCACCTACAACATCGACTCCACCGACCTCGAGACGGGCGACCACACCCTCGAGGTTTCCGTTGACGACGCCTCCGCCTCCGCGACGCTGAACGTCACGGAGCAGAAGGGCGAGGACAACGGCACCGACAACGGTACCGACAACGGCACCGACAACGGCACCGACAACGGCACCGACAACGGCACCGACAACGGCACCGACAACGGCACCGACAACGGCACCGACAACGGCACCGACAACGGCACCGACAACGGCACCGATAACGGTGGCGACTCCAGCGACGGTCAGCCCGGCTTCGGCATCGCCGTCGCCATGCTGTCGCTGATCGGCGCCGCGATGCTCGCGCTCCGGAAGCGCGAATAACTAATCAGCCCTCGCGGCTGATCCCTTTCCGCATCGGGCGGATCCCATTTTTTGATACACGATACCGGATAGCTGCTGGTCTCGCAATCCGGTTCCGGTCGAGACGCCAGTACGCCGGATCACCGCGACGCGGACACCGTGACGTTTTTGCGCCTCGCATACATCGGAATCCACAGCAGATGCGCCCTCCAGAACAAGCGACGACGCCCGACGACGACGGTGTATCCTGCTCCCGTCGGCAGATACTGCGGAGCGCCGGCGTCGCCGGGACCGCCGGGATCGCGGGGTGTACGGGAGTTCTCGACGGCCCATCCGACGGAACGGATCGCGAATGTACGGCCGCCGAGCCCGCAGCGTCGGTCTCCGAGTACGCAACTCACCCGAGAGACGACGTGACGATGTTCCAGCGGGGGCTTCACAGACTCGGCTACTACCCCGACGAGACGGTTCCCGAGTCCCCGACCGTCAACTGGGAGTTCCCGATCAACTTCGACGGGCATACGGCCGCAAAGTCGAGTCCGGTCCCCACGCCGGACGGCGAGACTATCATAATCGCGGGCGACAAGGGTCGGGTCGACGCACGGTCGCCGAACGGAAAGCTGCAGTGGACGGTCCAGACCGGCGCGACGAACAACGGATTCCACGCGTCACCGACCGTCGTGGACGAAACGGCGTATCTCGGGGGGTACGACGGCGATATGTACGCCTTCGACGTGCCGTCCGGAGAGATGGTCTGGCACACGCCGTCCGAGGAACTCGACGGGGCGACGGCGATCGGATCGAGCGCCGCATACTACGATGGAACACTGTACGCCATCTCGGAGTTCTGGAACCCTTCGCGCGGAGCGCTGTGGGCGTTCGACGCGGAAACCGGCGAACCGACCTGGAAATCAGACCGGATGTGGGGACAGCCCCATCCGTCGCCGACGATCGATCTCGACGCAGGCCGGATCCTCGCCGGCTCGAACGACGGAGCCGTCTACTGCTGGGCGTTTCCGTCGCTCGAATTCGAATGGAAGTTCCAGGCCGGACCGCCCGGCGGTCCGACGGGTGAGACGAAAGGTGACGGCGCATTCAACCTCGGCGCGCAGATCAAGGGTACCGTCGCCGCGCACGACGGGTACGGATACGTCTGTTCCTGGGACTCCCGGATCTACTGCCTCGATCTTGAAGATGGGACCGAAGAGTGGTCGTTCGACACCGGTGACGTGAGCATGGCGAATCCGGCGGTCGACCCCGAACAAAACGTCGTCTATACGGGAAGCGATAGCGGGAACGTTTTCGCGCTCGATGCCGACACGGGCGAAGAGCTGTGGGCGACCGACGTGGGCGGACGCGTCATCGGCGGGCTCACGGTCACCGCGGGGACGGTGCTCGCGGGATCGTACGACTCGCACCTATACGCACTCGACAAAGAAACCGGCGGTCGCTGTTGGCGAGTCGAAAACAGGGGACGAGTCACCAGCGCGGCGGTGCCGGTCGACGGGCGGATCTACTACGCGGAGCGCGCTGTCGTCTCGGGCTATTACGACGACGACGAGGAAACCGTCATGGAAGCTCCGGGTCACGCGTACTGCCTGGTCGAAGACGACTGAGAAGGGTAGAACGCTCGGCGGACGCCAGAGGTCAGGCTGTCGCCCGGATCGACTCGACCAGCAGTTCGACGCCCAGCCGCAGCTCGCGCTCGGTGACGTCCAGCGGCGGCAGCACGCGCAAGGTCGAGTGGCCACAGCCCAGCGTGAGCAGCCCGCGCTCGAGCGCCTGCCGAAGAACGGCTTCGCGCCGGTCCGCGGTGTCGAACTCGACGGCGAGCATCAGCCCGCGGCCGCGCACGTCGACGACGCCGGGGAGTTCCGCGTCGGCCAGCAGCTCGTGGAACTGCGCGCCCCGGCGGACGGCGTTGTCCTGCAGGTCGTGCTCGCGGATCGCGTCGATCGTCAGGACGCCCTGGAGCGCCGCGAGCACGTCGCCCGCACCCCACGTCGAGGAGAGCCGGCCGGTCTCCTCGGGGAAGAGATCGGAGCGACCGATCGTGGCGCCGACGCGGAGTCCCTTCGCGCTGGCGATGACGTCGGGCGTCAGATCGGTGTGATCGACCGCCCAGAACTCGCCGGTGCGGCCGAGCCCCGACTGGATCTCGTCGGCGACGATCGCTACGTCGTACTTCTCGCGAACGGTCGCCAGATCAGACAGAAACTCCTCGTTCGGAATGCGATAGCCGCCTTCGCCCTGGATCGGTTCGAGGATCACGAACGCGAGTTCCTCGGGATCGATCACGCCGCGCTGGGGGTGGAGGCGGTCCGCTAAGGCGTTGCCGCCGGGACCGTCGGTTTTCCAGCCGCAGGTGCACTCGCCGTCGCAGGCGCAGTAGGGGAGACTGACGACGCCCGGGATCTCGGGGAACCCCTTGCGGTGCTTGGCCTTCGAGCGGTTCAGCGAGAGCGCGCCGAGCGTCCGACCGTGGAACGCGCCGTCGAACGTGATCGCGCGGTGGCCGCCCGCCGCGTAACAGATCTTGATCGCGTTCTCGACGGCTTCGGCGCCGGAGTTCGAGAGAAAAACGCGATCGAGGTTGTACTGCTCGCAGGCGTCCGCGAGCCGGTCCATGAGCTGGGTCGGGCCGGGGAACTCGGGGTCCTCCGGGGGCCAGCCGCCGCTGACGTAGAAGTCCTGGCCGGCGATCTTCGTCGGATCGGGCAGGTCGAACGCGTCGATTCGATTGGCGATCTTCGGGTTGTTGTACCCGAGCGGCGACGCCGCGACGTGGCTGGTGAAATCCAGCAGGACGTTGCCGTCGACGTCCGTACAGAAGGGGCCGACCGCCTTCTCGGTGACGTCCCAGACGAACTCGTAGACGTACGTGCTGGGCGCCGCGTGCTCGTGGTGGTGTTTCACCCACCGTTCGGCGCGCTCGCCGGGGATGGCATCGACCTCGGGGACGGCCGTCGCTCTGTCCATGTTCGAAGTGAGGGGCCGAACCGGTAAAATACCCGAGTGCTTCGGTCGTCGCCTGCGCGGCGGCAGCCGTCGGTCGACGGCGACGCGAGCGAGTCCGGCGCCGACGTCGCCGCGTCGATCAGATCGTCACCGCCGCGGTGGCCGCGCCGGCGCCGAGCAACAGCAGTCCGCTCCAGCCGGCGACCCGGTAGGCGAAGTTCCGATCGGGGCCGAGCCCCGCGAGCGCGACCTTCACGAGGACGCTCGAAGCGGTCGCCAGCAGGATGGCGACGACCGCGGTGCCGGCGTCCAGATCGCCCACCCGGTAGAGCATCACCGCCGACGCCGTCGCGCCGGCGCTGGAGACGAGCCCGGTCGCCGCGGCGGTCGCGTAGAAGCCGAGCCGCCCGAGGTGGATCTCCGCGAGCGAACCGAGGACGAGAACGGCGAGGAACACGAGCCCGAACCCGAGCGCGTTGCGGAGCGAGAAGGGATCGACGAGTTCCATCTCGACCTGCTCGGACCAGTCGGCGGCGTAGACCGCGATCGCCACCGAACCGAGGACGATCGCACCCAACGGGACCAGCGCGCCGTAGAGAACGCGCCCGCCGCCCAGGGTGAACACCAGCGCGATGCCGAGATTTCTGAGGGCCATCGCGGCGTTGGCGAGCAGGATCGCGGCGATCGCGTAGGCGCCGGCCTCGGGGCGCTGGCGAACGTGGTCGATCATCGTCCCGACGACCGCCGCCGAGGACGCCAGCCCGCCGAAAAAGCCCGTGACGGCGATGCCGCGCCCGCCGTAGTTCATCACGACGGCGTAGTTGACGATGCCGATTCCGGCGACCATCACCACCATCAGCCAGGCGACGCGGGCCTCGATCGGTACGGGCGTGCCCAGCACGTCGAGTTCGACGGGCTCGGACGGCAACAGCGGGTAGATCACGAACGCGAGGATGGCGAACTCGCTGGCCGAGCGAAGCTCCTCGCGGGAGAGCCCCCAGGCGATGTCGTGGAGCTCCCGCTTCAGGACGAGCAGCAGCGAGGACAGCACCGCGACGGTGACGCCCTCGATGACGAACTCCGCGGCGACCAGCGCGCCGACGCCGTAGGCGACCAGCATCGACGTCGAGGTCGTCAGGCTCAGTCCCTCGTCCTCCTCGCGGTCGGCGAGCAGCCCCTGGACGGCCAGCAGGACCCCCTGAACGACGACGAGCAGGCCGCCGACGACCAGCAGCGTCTCCCGGTCGAGCACGACGAACACCGCCCCGAGCAGGCTGATCAGCGAGAACGTCCGGATCCCCGCCGTCTTCTGGGACCACTCCCGTTCGAGGCCGAGAAACATGCCCAGCGCCGCGGCGAGCGCGATCCGCGCCACCGTGCTGTCGAGCGCGTCGTCGCCCATCGGCCCGGTCTGGAGAAGCTGGGGCGTCGACGCCGCCGCCTCGGCGACCGCTGGCGACGACGCGGCGTCGGCGAGAGCGACCGACAGCTCGGCGACGGCGGATTCGAACACCGGTGAGGATACGAGAATATCGACCTTAAAGCCGTTGCAGAACGCGGGTCGACGCCTGAGCTATCCCGCTGACGGATCCAGAGGACTGACAGGCGAGCGGTCGAGTCGGGGATGATGAATCGCCGCCGGTCACGCCCGGGCGATCACGTCGACGCGTAGCCCGTCTCCCACTCGATCCTGGCTTCGAGCTCCCGTCGGCCGCGGCGCGTCAGCGTGTACTCGTTGGTGCGCCTGTCGCGCTCGCCTTTCTCGACGAGCCCCTTCTCGACGAGCGTGTCGAGATTCGGATACAGGCGCCCGTGGTGGATCTCCTTCTCGTAGTACTCTTCGAGTTCCTCCTTGATCGCGAGCCCGTGGGGATCGTCCAGCCCGGCCACGACGTACAGGAGGTCTCGCTGGAAGCCTGTCAGGTCGTACATTGGACAACTACCAGTGTGGTTGGAACGTCGGAAAATAAAGATATCGTCTCGGACGGAATCTATCGGTTCTCAACGGTCACACGCCGGATCAGCTGACCACGGACGGTAGCCACGACCCGGGCCCGCGTCGGACCGTAGCCCACCGGCTTATACCGATTCGGCACGTAGGTGCAAGTATGCCAGAAGAAGTGCTGTTCAAGTCCGAGCGCGCCCAGTCCCGCACAGAGATCGCCGAGACGCTGCGCGCCGTCGCCGACAAGCTCGACGCCGGCGAGTCGATCAGCCTCTCGGCCGGCGAGCAGTCGATCGAACTCGACCCCTCGGAGCGACCGGAGTTCGAGATCAAGGCCGAGCGGGAGACCGGCGGGAGCAGCGAGGAGCTCAGCGTCGAGTTCGAGATCGAGTGGACGCCCGGCGCCGAGGAGGACGGTCCCGTCAGCGTCGAGTAGGATGGACGGCGGCACGTACACGCTGCTGATCGAACTCTCCCGAGAGATCGATCTGTCGGTCGGCGCGCTGGGAGTGCGCCCCCTCGACCGGGGCTGGTACGCCTACACCGGCTCCGCGCTGGGAGCCGGCGGCTTCTCCCGCGTCGACCGCCATCGGCGCGTCGCGTCGGGTGAGCACGACGTGCGCCACTGGCACGTCGATTACCTCCTCGGCCACGACGCCGCGGCACTCCGGGACGTCGTTCGCGCGCCGGGCGCCGACGTGGAGTGTGCCGTCGCGAGGGATCTTCCAGGGGGACCGGTCGAGGGGTTCGGCGCCTCGGACTGCGACTGCGAAGCACATCTCGCGTACGCGCCCGCGGAATCCGAACTTCGGCGCCGCGTCGAAGCGGCGTACGCCGACCGCTGACGGCCCCCGGACTCCGGGAAACCGATGCCTTAAACGTGGGCGAGTTCGTTCCTCCGGGTGCGTGCGAGGGTAGCCAAGCCCGGAAACGGCGGCGGACTCAAGATCCGCTCCTGTAGAGGTCCATGCGTTCAAATCGCATCCCTCGCACTGCCAAACAGTGCGGCAAGACGGAGCGTCTTGCCCTCGCAAACTTCTCACACTCCTGCTTTGGTAGCAATGGCTGGGTACGGGGACGAACTCAAGATCCGCTCCTGTAGAGTCTCGGCGAGCGAAGCGAGTCGAGGCAGGGAAGTCGCAGCGCCGAGCGTCAGCGAGGCGACCGTCTTCCCGTGGTCCATGCGTTCAAATCGCATCCCTCGCACTGCCAAACAGTGCGGCAAGACGGAGCGTCTTGCCCTCGCAAACTTCTCACACTCCTACTTCAGTAGCGATGGCCCGGTACGGCGGTAGCGTCGTTCCGCGGGACCGCTAAGTGGGTTCGGCCCCAACCGCCGTCGATGGCGGAGTCAGACGATCCGACCGCGATCCGGTCGATCGCCGTCCGCGGCGACGATCTGGCGGCGGCGCTCGAAGCCGAGATGCGAAGCGGCGGCGACGCCGTGCTCCGGATCACGCCACCCTTCAGCGGGCGGATGCGAGCCCGGCTCCACGTCCCCGGCGACGACGCCTACGACGCGCCGGCGCCGATCCACGTCGGTCCCCGAGAACTGGTCGACGAGCCGCCCGCGTACCCCGAGCCGGCGGAGACGGAAGACGCCCTCCGCGCCGATCCCGACGCCGAGTACACCCGCGAGCGCCACCGCGAACGCCATCAGGATGCCGTGGCGGCGTGGCGCGAAGCGGTCCGCGAGTGCGTCGTCGACGAGGTAACGCTGGCGACCGACGACGAGCACCGGGTCGCCGTCACGCTTCTGTGAGCGTCGGCGTGCGCCTGGCGCGGACGGGGGCGGCACGACCGGGCGAGACTGCATGATCCTGCGCGTAGCGCCGTGACAGCTGCAGTAGCTGTTCACCGGCGGACGTGTCGTCGCGACCACGGGTCACCGCTCGCGGATACCGGGTCGACCGAGACGTTTTGGCTCGCGACAGGTCTTGATTCGTCGACGCGGGCGCGACCGGTGCGGGCTCGTCCGGCCAGCCGAATTACGGTCACATCGCGTACCGGTAACCCTCGAACACTGTCGACGGACGCCTCGATACCGACGAGTGTCACGACAGACGATACATGAGGATTATCTAACCGATCTTCGAATACAGTTTTGAACGGTAGTGTTGGATGTCAACGCGTGTCAGATCAAGACAAACCGCTCGATTTTACGCGCAGAGACGCGATGAAGGTCGGCGGCGGCGTCGTTGCCGGCGGGCTGGCGATCGACCCCGAGGGGTGGTTCACCGACGACTTCGACGTCGACCAGATGCAGGAGGTAGAGCTCGAACCGGAGGGGCTGCAGTACTTCACGATCGAACAGGCCGAGCTGGTCCACGCGATGACGGCGCGCATCTACCCGTCCGACGAGAACGGGCCGGGCGCGCCCGAGGCGGGGGTCGTCTACTTCATCGACCGGCAGCTCAACGACGCCTGGGGCCGGGGGGAGCGGTGGTACATGGACGGACCGTTCGCGGGCGTCGAACCGGTGACGCCGTTCGTCGAGGAGGGCGACCGCGCCGGGCCGGGCGCGGAGATCGCCTTCGAGAACATCGAACCCAGCGCCACGCAGGGGTGGCAGTTCCCGATGGCGCCGAACCAGGTGTACGACCACTCGCTGGACTACGTCGAGGAGTACTGCCAGAACGAGTACGGGTCGAGCTTCGTCGACCTCGATCCCGGCCAGCAGGACGACGTGATCGAGTCGCTCCAGCGCGGCGAGGTCGACACCTTCCGGGGCGTCACGCCGGAGGCGTTCTTCCGGATGCTGCGACAGAACACCCTCGAAGGGATGTTCGCCGACCCGATGTACGGCGGGAACCGCGAGATGGTCGGCTGGCGACTGAAGAACTTCCCCGGGACGCCGGGCGCGCTGGGCAGCTACCGACAGATCATCGATCAGGAGGAGTACGTCGCGCCCGAGGAGTACCGCTCGATTGCCGACGACGTCGATCAGGTCGCCGATCTCGGACCGACCGGCGGCGTCGATCCGGCGGCCGGCAACGTGACCGAGGCCGCCAACGTGTCGGAAGAGAACGCGACTGACGGAGGCGGCGACCCGACGGGGAACTCATCGGACGGCGGCAACGCGTCGGACGGCGGCAACGCGTCGGACGGCGGCAACGCGTCGGACGGCGGCGGCAGCGACGGCAACGTCGCAGGCGAAGGAGGAGGAGGAGCGAACAGTTCGGGACACTCGCACTGAGCGGCGCCGCCGGCGCGTAGACCATCGCAGATCGAGGAGAGAGCGGGGCGACGGGACCGAGTACGGGGCGACCAACGACGCGCTGCCGGATTGCAGCGCACGACCGAACATCACAGATGGCACAACAACTCGATCCGGTCGACGTCGTGACGGTCGGCGTCGGCTGGACCGGCGGAATCGTGGGCAAAGAACTCTCGGAGGCGGGCTACGAGGTCGTCGGCCTGGAACGGGGCGGCGAGGTGTCGACCGAGGACTTCCTGACGGTCCACGACGAGCTGGGGTACGCGCTCCGGTACAAGCTGATGCAGGACCTCTCGAAGGAGACGATCACCTTCAGAAACAACGTCGACCAGACGGCCCTGCCGATGCGGCGGTACGGCGCCTTCCTGCCGGGGACCGGCGTCGGCGGCGCGGGCGTCCACTGGAACGGTCAGACCTGGCGCTTCCTGCCGTACGACTTCCAGATTCGCTCGCACACGATCGAGCGCTACGGACGGGACGCGATCCCCGAGAACATGATGCTGCAGGACTGGGGGATCACCTACGAGGAACTCGAGCCGTACTACGACACGTTCGAGTACATGGCCGGGATCTCGGGAGCGGCCGGGAACCTGCAGGGCGAAACGCAGGAGGCGGGCAACCCCTACGAGGGCGCCCGGGCGCGGGACTATCCGCTCCCGCCGATGGAGACGCCGCCGGCGCTCGAGCGATTCATCGAGGCGACGGAGAACCTCGGCTACAACCCGTTCATGGCGCCCTCCGCGAACCTCTCCGAGGAGTACACCAACCCCGACGGCGCTCAGCTTGGCGCCTGCCAGTACTGCGGGTTCTGCGAGCGCTTCGGCTGCGAGTGGGGCGCGAAGTCCTCGCCGATCCTCACCGTCATTCCGGTCGCCCAGCGGACCGGCAACTACGAGCTCCGGACCCACTCGAACGTCGTCGAGCTGATGTACGACGAGAACGCGGGCCGCGTGACCGGCGTCCGGTACGTCGACGAGCAGACCGGCGACGTGTACGAGCAGCCCGCGCGATCGGTCGCGCTGACCGCGTACGTCCTCAACAACGTTCGGCTCCTCCTGCTGTCGGGAATCGGCGAGCCGTACGACCCCGAGACCGGCGAGGGCGTCGTGGGGAAGAACTACTGCTACCAGAACTTCCAGGCCAGCGCGACAGGGTTCTTCGACGAGCAGTTCAACCTCTACATGGGCGCCGGGGCGCTGGGGGCGTCGATCGACGACTACAACGGCGACAACTTCGACCACGCGGACCTCGATTTCCTCCACGGCGGCAACGTCGCGATCTCCCAGACGGGCGACCGGCCGATCGTGAACAACCCGGTCCAGGAGGACGTCCCGTCGTGGGGCTCGGAGTTCAAGGCCCGGAGCCTGGAGAACAACCACAGCACGCTGTCGATCGCCGCCCAGGGCGCGGTGATGCCGTTCCGGCGCAACTATCTCGATCTGGATCCGACCTACACCGACCAGTACGGCAACCCGCTCCTGCGGATGACGTTCGACTGGCGTCCGCAGGACCGGAATCTCGTCGAGCACATCGGCCCGCAGCTCGTGGAGATCATGGAGGAGATGGGCGCCGAGACCGTCGAGGGCAACACGTCCCTGGAGGGGAGTTTCGACATCGTCCCCTACCAGTCGACGCACAACACCGGCGGGGCGATCATGGGGTCGGACCCCTCGCAGTCGGTCGTCAACAGCTACCTCCAGTGCTGGGACGCCGAGAACCTGTTCATCCCGGGCGCGTCGGCGTTCCCGCACAACAGCGGCTACAACCCGACCGGCACGGTCGGCGCGCTGGCCTACCGGGCCGCCGAGGGGATGCAGCGCTACCTGGGCGACCAGCAGATGCTGGTCAGCCCGGTGTAGGACGTCGTCCGACTTCGGCGTCCCACGGAGTCGGTGGAATCGGCGGCGCCGCGGCGCGGTCGGCGTCCCGCAGGCTCGGGGGTATCGCGAGCGGGCGCTCGTCGGTGCGAAATCGGCGGCGAAAAAGAGCGTCGAACGCGTGGGGAGGGCCGAAAGCGCCAGGTTACCGGCGGGACCGCAGGGCGATCAGGCCCGCGCCCAGCAGCGAGAGCGCGGCGATCGCGACGCCGAAGCCGGGGCTGCCGTCCGACTCGGCGGACTCGTCGTCCGAGCTGTCGGCGTCGTCCATCCCGCTGGACTCGTCCGTGTCGTCCATCCCGTCAGACCCGTCCATGTCGTCGGAGTCGTCCATGTCGTCAGACTCGTTCATCCCGTCCGATTCGTCCAGGCCGCCGGACGCCATCACCGACGCGTCGGCGACGATGGCGCCGCCGTTAGCGGTGTAGGGCCCGTCGCTCGCGCCCTCGTCGGCGACGAAGTCGTACGTCTCGTCGCCGTCCGTGTCCATGTGGGGCATCGCGACCGCGACGCCGTCTTCCTCGTAGGGGCTGTCGAGACTGATCTCGACGTTCTCGTGGGTACCCGGACCGAGGTACTCGCTGGTGCCGCGAACGCTATCGAACACAGCGCCGTCGAGAACCGTCGCGTCGTGGATCGTGACGAACCCGCCGTTCGAGAGCGTGACGGAGTCGACGACGATTGATCCGTCGCTCTCCTGGTCGCTGATCGAGACTGCGGCCGGAACGCTCACCGTCCCGGCGTCGACGACCGCGCCGCCGTCGGCGGTGAAGGGACCGTCGGCGCCGCCCTCGTTCTCGACGAAGTCGTACATCTCGTTGCTGTTCGAGTCCGTGTGAGGCATCGCGACGAGCGAACGCGTCTCGCTGATCGGCTCATCGAGCGTGACGGTCACGTTCGCGTGGTGGCCCGCTTCGAGGTACGCGCTCGTGCCGATCACGCTGCCGAGCGTCTCGCCGGCGAACAGGCTGGAGTCGTGGATCGTCACGAACCCGCCCTCGGAGAGATCGACGTCCTCGACGACGACGCTGGTGCCGTCGGACGTCTGGTCGGCGAGCGAGACTGAGGCCGAGACGGTGACCATCCCGACGTCGACGACCGCGCCGCCGTCAGCGGTGTAGGGGCCGTCTGCGCCGCCCTCCTCGGCGACGAAGTCGTAGGTCTCGTTACCGTTCGAGTCCGTGTGGGGCATCGCGACGAGCGTGTCGTCCTCGGTCAGCGGATCGTCGAGGGCGACCGTCACGTCGTGGTGCAGCCCGGGTGAGAGGTACTCACTGGTGCCGCGAACGCTGTCGAACGTCTCGCCGTCGTTGATCGATGAGTCGTGCATCGCGACGAAGCCGCCCTCGGGCACGAACACCCGCTCGACGGTGACGTGGTTGCCGCCCGAGGCCTGAGCGTCGAAGGTTGCGCTCGCTTCGGCCTGGACTGTCGCGGTCGCGGTGTCGACGATCGCGCCGTCGTCGTCGACGTAGGGACCGTCGGCGCCGCCCTCTTCGGCGACGAAGTCGTACATCTCGTTGTCGTTCGAGTCGGTGTGGGGCATCGGGATCACGGTCGCGTTCTCCGAGAGTTCGTCGTCGAGGTGGACCCGCACGTTCTCGTGGTGGCCCGCTTCGAGGTACTCGCTGGTGCCCCGGACGCTCGCGAACGTCTCGCCGTCGAGCAGGCTGGCGTCGTGGATCGTCACGAACCCGCCCTCCGAGAGCTCGACCGAGTCGACGACGATCGAGCCGCCGTCGGTGGGCTGGTCGGAGATCGACACCGCGGCCGAGACCGTCACGTTCGCGCTCGCCGCGACGGCGCCGCCGTCGGCGGTGTAGGGACCGTCGGCCTCGCCGTTGCTGGAGACGAACGTGTACGCGCGGTCGCCGTCGGTGTCGCGGTGGGCCATCGCGGTGAGCCGCTCGTCATCGTTCAGCGAGTCCGCGAGCGTGACCGTCACGTTCTCGTGGGTGCCCGCTTCGAGGTACGCGCTCGTGCCGGCGACGCTGCCGAGCGTTTCGCCGTCGGCGAGGCTGCTGTCGTGGATCGTCACGAAGCCGCCGTCGGGGAGCGTCACCTCGTCGACGGTGACCGTCGTGCCGCCGGACGTCTGATCGGCGAACGTCACCGACGCCGCGTGGTTCGAGGTTGCCGCTGCTGTATCTCCCGCCGCTGCGGGCGCCGCGCCGACCAGCCCGACGCTGGTCGTCACGACGACGATCATCAGTGCCGCGGTGATGCGTTGCCGCATACTCCGACGGTCGGAGAGGTATTTAAAGTCGGTTTCCCGAACTGTCACCCAATTTCGTTCGTATTCCGTTCCAAAACGCGTACAGTGTCCATCTATGCGGCGATATCGATATCGGGGGGCGAGCGAACGGAATATAAAAACGAGCGCGAACGATACGAGCGACCGGCGGGACAGCGAGGCTCAGTCCCAGGTGACCCACGTCAGGAACGCCAGGCCGACCGTCTGGCTGACGTGGAGCAGCATCTGGGCGCGCCAGACGATCGGCGGCACGGCCGCGCTGTGCCACCAGGGCGAGAGGTCGGGATGGACGAGATAGAAGTACAGGTTCAGCAGGTTCTGGGTGAGCAGGAACGCGGCGAACAGCAGCAGTCCCAGCGTGTGCTTCGATCGGAACTGCAGGTAGTTCCGTCCCCAGACGTAGCCAAGCACCAGCAACAGCGCTACGTTCGCGAGGACTGCCACGCGCACCACGTCGACCCAGAGCGTCATCTGTCCACCTCTATCCATCCAGTCCGGTTATACTCTTTCCCAAATTCGTACATAGTTAGTTCACCTGTTCGAGGATCTGTTCGACGGTGTCCCAGTGGTGGCGCACCCGGTCGGTCGGCAGGTAGATCGCGCCGTAGTCGTCGCCGCTCTTCTCGGCGATCTCGTTGTCCTGCAGGACGTCGAGGTGGTGGCGAACGGTCTTGTAGTCCAGTTCGAGGTCCTCCGCGAGCTGGTTGGCGTTGCGAGGCCGATCGTCGATCGCCCGGAGAATCCGCGCGCGGTTCGCTCCGCCCCGAGTACCCGTAAACACGTACCACAGGACGGCCTCCATTAGTAGTCGAGTGGTTTGCAATCCTTGTAATAGCATCGACACAGGTAGTCGTTCGGCAAGTAGCGCAGCCGAGAAACCGCGCGGCGGCGATCGGAGGCCGAGCATCGACGCCCCTAACTGCCGCGGCGGCGGTACTCGACCCATGGAGATCGACGATCCCGCGAGCGTCGCAGAGCGCGCGGCACGGGCAGGCGGCGAGACGGCCGCCGAGACGTTCCGCGGTCGACTCGACGTCGAGACGAAGGAGAACGAGGCCGATCTCGTCACGCAGGCCGACCGGGCGGCCCAGCGGACGGTACTAACCGAACTGCGCGACGCCACGCCGGACGTGCCGATCGTCGCCGAGGAAGAGGACGCCAGAAAGGACGTGCCCGCGGACGGGCCGGCGTGGATCGTCGATCCGATCGACGGCACCGCCAACTACGTCCGTGGGATCCAGGTGTGGGCGACCAGCGTCGCAGCCGTCGAGGACGGCGAGCCGATCGCCGCGGCGAACGCCTTGCCCGCGCTCGACGACGTCTACGTCGCCGACCGGTCGACCGCCCGGATGAACGGCGAGCCGATGGCGGTCAGCGAGCGCTCGAACCCGGCGGCGTTCGCGGTCGCGATCGCGATGTGGTGGGGGTTCACCGAGGGCGGCGAGTACGGCGATACGATCGCTCGGCTCGGCGAGCGGTTCGGCGACCTCCGCCGGCTGGGCTCCGCGCAGGCCACGCTGTCGCTGGTCGCGTCGGGCGCGCTCGACGGCGCGGCGACGCCGATTCCGCCGAACCCGTGGGACGCCGTCGCAGGGGTACAGCTCGTCCGAGCGGCCGGCGGCGTCGTCACCGACGTTCACGGCGACCGCTGGACGGTCGACAGCGACGGACTGATCGCATCGAACGGCCGCGCTCACGAGCGGCTGGTCGAGGCCGTCGGCGCGGACGACTGAGTCGCTCCGACGTCCTCGATTCGGTCGGCGCCGGCTCGTGCGCGTCGCGTACCCGAGACCGGAACGCTGAAACCCCGCGCATACGGGCACTCCTGTATGGACGAGCTGTCAGATCGGATCGATCCCGCCCGGGCGTGGGTCGCGGTCGCCGGGGCGATCACCTCTCTTTTCGTGCTCGGCTCCGCCCTCTTCCCGGGCCGCGTCTACGACGGCTTCCTCTGGCGCTACTACTGGGGTCCCGTGGTCGCGGACGGCACCCGGGGCGAGGCGTGCGCCGTGCGTCACAACGGCGAGACGACGTTCTACGACTCGGTCGCCCAGTGCCAGGAGGCGGCCGGCTACGCGGCGACGCCGGGGTACACGACCGTCTCGACCGTCACGTACGCGCTGGTGCTGGTGTTCATGCTCGTCGGCGTCTACTTCCTGATCCGGCGGCTGGACTTCGACTACTCCCCGGCGACGTTCTACGCGCTGGTTCCGTTCGTCTTCTTCGGCGGAGCGCTCCGGGTCGTCGAGGACGTCTCGGTCGCCGTCGATCCCGGGTCGCCGGTGGCGATCTCGTTCCCGCTCAGCGCGCTGTTCATCAGCCCCTTCATCTACTTCACCGTGTTCCTCGTGACGCTCGTGAGCGTGCTCGGCAGCATCGCGCTGGCACACCGCGACGTCGTCGAGCGCTTCCAGGTCCCGCTCGCGGCGGCCGGGACCGCCGCGCTCTCGATCACGCTGGCGTGGCTGGCGTACGCGATACAGGTCGCCGACGTCGTCGAGTTCAACGCCGTCGTTCCGCTGGTCACGCTCGGCGGCGCGACGCTTTTGGCCGGCGCGACGTGGCTGGCGATCGAGCGGTTCGCGCCCCACGTTAACCGCGGCACCGGCTACATGGGGCTGGTGATCATCTGGGGCCACCTGGTCGACGGCATCGCCAACGTGCTCAGCCTCGACTTCGGGCCGGAACTGGGACTCCCCGCGTACGCCCCGAAACACGTCGTCAACGGGTTCATTCACAACGTCACGCCGCAGATACAGCCGGCGTGGATGACGGAAACGATCGGCGGAACGTGGCCCTTCATCTTCGTCAAGCTCGGCGCCGCCGTCTTCGTCGTCTGGGTGTTCGACGAGCGGATCTTCGAGGAGAGCCCCGGCTACTCGCTGCTGTTGCTGGTGACCGTGCTGGCGGTCGGACTCGGCCCCGGGTCGCGGGACTTCCTCCGCGCGACGCTGGGTATCTGAGCGGCGAACCGCCGCTCGATTTCGTGTTCAACTGACTCTGTTCAGCGTCCGTTCCGGAAAGTACCGGCCCCCGCAGTCGACGCACTCGGCGACCGGAACGGTCTCGGCGACGTCGACGTCGAGCGCGTCGCCGGCGATCGTCCGCTGTGTCAGGTCGCCCCCGCAGGTCGCGCAGGGGAGCTCGAACTCGGTCGTCACGGTCGACCCTCCCCCTCGATGATCCCATTCATGCGTATAATTGGCACACCACGTAATTGTACGGTAGACGGTCTCTTAAAACTATAGCGCGATCGGGTCCGAAGCCCCCGAGTCGGGCCCGAGTCAGGGATACGGATGCATCCGCCGATCGAGTCGCGGCTCGAACCCGAGATCGTCGGGCACCGAGCGCGCTCGCTCGCCGAAGACGGGATCACCGGTGAACAGCGGCTGGGCCGAGGGCGCGAGCGCGCGGACGACCTCGAAGCCGATCCGGTCTAGATCGCGCGGCGTCAGTCGGACGCCGTACGGCGTCAGGCCGGCGTCGCTCGCCCGCTCGACGACGGCGTCGAGCTCGGCGGTCCCCGTCGGCGGGTCGTCGGGGCCGACCGAGTCCGCGGGTACCGGGCCGCCGGCGTCGAGGAACGCTTCGGCCTCCGCGGGGAACTCGGCGTACGCGCCGATCGCGCCGCTCTGGTCGGCCGCCTCGTCGGCCCCCATCGAACGCAGCTCCATCCAGTTCTGGAGCGCCTCGGCGAGGGCGCCCCGCGCCGCCGCGACCGGATCGAGGTCGGCGTCCGAGCCGACCGCGAAGCGGGGCCACTCCCCCTCGCGGTGGACCGCGACCGCGACGACCGGAACGTCGACGTCCTGCGTGACCAGCAGCGGCGTCACCGAGAGGCCCTCGCCGGCGGCGCGGCGAGCGAGCGCGTCGAACCCCTCGTCCTCGACCGAGAGTTCCAGCGGCTCGAACGTCGAGTACCACGCCAGCATCGTCGCGTCGCGCTCGATCACCTCGTACAGCCCCGAGAGCAGCGCCTGGACCGTCGAGGCGCCGAGCCCGAGTCCGGTCGTGATCGACGGCCCGAACCGGCGCTCCGGCGGCGGGAAGACGGCCTTCTCGGCGGGCAGTTTCGCCGCGTCGCCGGTCGCCAGCTCCTCGCCCTCGATCCAGGGGAACGAGCCGGCGGAATCGGCGTCGGCGCCATCGGGCAGGACGAACGCCGCGGGCGGGACGGCGTCGTCGAGATCGCCCGGCGGAGCGTTCTCGAAGTCGTCGGTCCGATAGACGGCCGCGCCGTAGCGCTCCAGGGCCTCGCCGAGCGCCTTCATGAACGCCGGGTTCCAGTCGTCGTCGACGCCGGCGGCCTGGGCGGGTGCGCTCGCGTCGCTGAACCCGTCGGTCGCGGCGAGCTGCGCGAGGTAGTACGGCGCCGGGAACGACTCGATCTCGCCGATCGACCGGACGATCCCGACGCGCTCGTCGAGCGCGCGTTCGGCCCGCGTGAGCGCGTCCTCGACGGGCAGCGACTCGTAGTCCCGGTCGAGCGTGCGGTCGGGGGACGTCTCGGCGCACTCGCAGTCGGGCACCGGCAGAAACTCGCGCCGGCTGTGGGGCACCTCGACGACGCCGCCGAGCAGCGACGACTCCTCGCCGGAGAGCAGGGCGACCAGCTCCCGGCCCGCGACCGCGCCGGCCATCCGCACCGCGCTGCGGTCGGCGCTCGGTTCGACCGGCTCGTCCTCGGCGTTGGCGGCGACGCGCGCACGCAGGCAGTCGTGACAGCCCGTCGAGGGCGCGTACCCCGCGACCGCGGCGTCCAGCTCGTCGACGCCGCGCCCGCCGACGCCGCCGACCTCGATCGAGAGCCACGGCGTCCCGCCAGCGAGAGCGGCCTCGTTCGCGCGCTCGAACGTTTCGGCGCCCGCGAGGTCACAGACCACCGCGACGTCGGCCGCCCCGATCTCGCCGGCCGACGCCGACCGCGCTCGCACGTCCACGTCGCCGAGCGCGGCCTCCACGGCGTCGACGGCGGGTCCGGATCCTACGATAGCAACGTCCATGCCAGTGTCTCCGTCGGTACGCCGGTAAAAGGGTCGGAATCGTCGCGACATTGGATCGTCGGCCGCGGACGCGCCGGCCGAACGCGCGATGGTCGAACGCTACGCTCGCGGTCGGAACGGCAGAAGAATCGAACCGCAGACCGGCTTAGTTGAGGATCGACTGCGCCGTCGTCGCGAGCTGGCCGTTGTCGGCGTCGGTCAGGCGATCGTCGCCGAGCTTCAGACGCAGGCGCGGGCGGCCGACGTCGATCGGCACCTTCTCGGTGTCGATCAGGCCCATGTCCTCGAGCTTGGTCTTCGTTCGGGAGAAGGTAGCCTTGCTGGCGATGCCGACGTCCTCGCCCCACTTGCTGATGTCGTACAGCAGCGCCTCGTTCTTGGCGGCGACCAGCAGGCTGATCGTCACCTCGTCGAGGCCGTCGCCGTCGCCGCGAGCCGTCTCCAGCGAGTCGAGGATATTACTGAAGTCGTCCTCGGCTTCGGGGCTGATCTCCTCGGAGAGCGTCTCGCGGACGCGCGTGATCGGCGGCGTGCGGAGGTTGTACTCGTCGGCGCTCTCCCAGCGGCTCTGGTAGGCGTCGCTGGCCGACTCGACGAACCCGTCGTCGTCGGAGACGAGGCCGCCGACCTGGCTGCCGGCGTCGACCAGCGCGACGACGGCGTCGGCCGTCAGCGCCAGCGAGTTCCCGGGCGGGGACTCCGTCGTGCGCAGTTCGAGCACGTCTGCGTCGACGAGGTCGGCCGTGTTGCTCGCGACGATGAAGTCGTCCATCACGTCCTTCAGGGTTCGCTCGTCGGCGAGCAGTCGGACCAGCGGCCGGTCGTCCTCGAACGCCGTCGCCACGTCGACGAACGACTCGATCGCTTCCCGCGAGGGGTTCACGAGGAAGAGCTCGTCGTCGGATTCGGCGAGTAGTTCGCGGAGGATATCGTCAAGTTGCCTGTCGAGTAAATTTGAATTCATCTCTGTGTACACCTGAGGATCGGTTAACACTTAATTTTATTGGCCGCAACCAAGGCATATCTTTCATTCGTTTGTATTATCCGAACAATGATTAAGCATCGCCGGAGGGGAGCCGGACGGGAGTTTTCGACTACGAAACCGCGATGATGGAAAGAATGAAGTGATATTACATCGAACGAATCTGATAATGGCTCACACGGAGTACGGCCGTCGACGGGCCGCGGACGCCGACGAGCGACGACGGATCACCGGAGCAGCCGGCGGCAGCGCCTACACCGGCCCCTGATCCCGGAGTCCGATCGGACCGAAAACGCCGGGGCGGCGAGGTTCGCACGGTGCCGTGAAAAGAGCGTGCCGCCGGTCAGACGACGACTTCGTCTGCGCCCTCTTCCTCCCGGGGGCGGAGTCGCTCGATGATATCGTTGATCAGCACCACGTCGCCCACCGACCGCACCCAGCGGTAGGGGATCAACACGCCGCGAGAGTCGCCCACGTAGCCCGAGAACAGCTCCGGGTTCAGTTCGTGGAGCGCGAGTCCCGTCACCTGCTGGTTGTCGAGGTCGAGGCGGACGTCCTCTACCTCCCCGACGAACACCCCGTTGTTCGAGTACACTTCCCTGCCGACGAGGGCGGTGATCTCCTCCGATGTCGTCTCCATGTACTTGCCAAGTGAGGGTGGAAACTTAACTCTTAGTCAGACGCGCAACGATCCGCGCCACCGGGTGGTCATTCCTCGTCGGGTAACAGGTGGCTCACGTCGTGGTCGCCGATGCGCAACTCGGCGTCGTCCTCGACGCCGTCCCGCAGGATTCCACCGAGTTCGATCAGCCGATCGCGCAGTTCGTCGGGTTCGCCGAGGGCCTCGTCGTGCTCGTCGAGCAGCCGGATCGCGGCGACGACCGTGTCGTAGTGGTACCGGTGGGCGTCCATCGGATCGGGGTTCGGCGACGCCGCCCTTGAGCGCGACGATCCCACGGGGCTTCCGAGGAAGTTGTCACGCGATGCAAGATCGAGGCGCGGCGTCGGACGGCGGCGCGGAGTAGAACTCCACTCCAATCGCTGCGGAGGTGGGTAGCCCAGCGCTATGTGAGCGGTAAAATCCCCGTAAACGCCGACCGACCAGCGTCTCCGACATGAAATATAATTACAAACTCAATTACAAATTATCCCTCTTCGGTACGGTCGCGTGGAATGTCACACGACAGTGACGGTCACGACGAGGCATCGCACGCGGACGCGTCGCGGCGGACGTTCATGAAGGCGACCGGGGCGGCCACGGCGACGGCGGCGATCGGCGCCGGCGAGGCCGCCGCGGGCGGCGACGACGACGAGGTCGACGTAGACGAGCTTCTGGAGTCGCTCTCGCTCGAACAGAAGGCCGCCCAGATGACGCAGGTGGCGGTCAGCACCTTCGATCCCGAGGCGACCTCGGGTGACGGAGAAGACGATCCACTGCCGGCCAGTTTCGGCGTCGACACGCTCGGCGAGTACTTCTCGGAGCTCGGCGTCGGGTCGATCCTCTCGGGCGGCGCGGCGCCGCCGAGCTTCGACGCCCAGGAGGTCGTCGAGGGGATCAACGACCTCCAGGCGTACAACCTCGAACACGCCGACCACGGGATCCCGTTCCTCTACGGCGTCGACGCGACCCACGGCAACGTCCTGCTGGAGGGCGCGACGTCGCTCCCCCAGCGGCTGAACATGGGGTCGACGCGGGATCCGAAGCTCGTCGCCGAGGCCGAGCGCCACACCAGCGACGCGACGGCGTCGATGGGCGCCCACTGGACGTTCGCGCCGACGACTGACCTCCAGCGCGACCCGCGCTGGGGCCGGTTCTTCGAGGGGATCAGCGAGGATCCCAAGCTCGAAGGCGATATCTCGCGTGCGCGCGCTCGAGCGCTAGAGGACGACGACCGGATGACCGCCTGCGTCAAGCACTTCGGCGCGTACTCGATCCCGAACAACGGTAACGATCGCGCCCCGGCGTCGACGTCGATGCGCGATCTCCGGACGAACCTGTTCCCGCCGTATCAGGAAGCGCTGGAGGCCGAGCCCGGCACGGTGATGGTCAACAGCGGCGCGGTCAACGGCAAGCCCGCCCACGCCTCCCACTGGCTGCTGACGGAGGTGCTCCGCGAGCGCTACGGGTTCGAGGGGCTGATCCTCTCGGACTGGGACGACCTCTATCGGATGCTCTCGAACCACGACTACGCGCCCGACTTCCGGACCGCGACGAAGGAGGCGATCAACGCGGGCGTGGACATGTACATGATCGGCAACGGCGGCACCGCTCCGGGGCCGGTCCAGTTCATCGACACCGTCGTCAGTCTGGTCGAAGACGGCGAGATCCCGATGGAGCGCATCGACGAGGCCGTCCGGAAGGTGCTCGAACTCAAGGTCGATCTGGGCCTGTTCGAGGAGCCGACCGTCGACGAATCGCGCATCGGCGGGACCCTCGGAGGCGCACAGGAGTCCTCCGAGCAGTTGGCGAAAGAGTCGCTGGTACTGCTGGAGAACGACGAAGAAACGCTCCCGCTGTCGGGCGACGAGGACGTGCTGCTGACCGGGCCCGGCGTCGACGGGGACGGCAACAACACCCGCGCGCTGATGCAACACGGCGGCTGGTCGCTGGGCTGGCAGGGTCCGAGCGCGGGCGGCCCGTTCCCGCGCCAGAGCCTGCTCGTCGACGAGCTGGAGAGCCGCGTCGACGACCTGACCCACGTGCCCACGACCTACGAGAACTCGACGTGGTACGCCGGCCAGGGCGACGGCCAGAATCAGCAGAGCGACGAGAACGGGAACTTCGACTTTACCGAGGATCAGGAAGACGCCGTCCGCGATGCCGCGCCCGACGCCGACGCGGTCGTCGTCGTGATCGGCGAGGGCTGTCACAACGAGGGGTTCGGCGACCGCGACGAGCTCGTCCTCGACGAGGCCCAGCAGGCGCTCGTCGACGTCGTCGACGAGGAGACCGACGACGACACGCCCGTCGTCGGCGTCATGCTCGCCGGAGCGCCCCGCGGCGACTCGGAGACGTTCGACCAGCTCGACGCGCTGCTGTTCGCCGGCCAGCCCGGCAGCGACGGCGGCGTCGCCGTCGCGGAGACGCTCGTCGGCGAGTACAACCCCTCCGGCAAGCTGGCCTTCAGTTGGCCCCGGAACCCCGGCACGCCCGTCGGGACGGTGCCGATGCCGTACAACCGCTACCCGCCGACGTCGACGGGCGCGACCGACAACTCCCCGCTGTACGAGTTCGGGCGCGGCCTGAGCTACACCGACTTCGAGTACTCGAACCTCTCGGTGGCGCCGAGTTCGGTCAAGGATCCCGCGAAAGCCGAAACGGTACGGACCAGCGTCGACGTCGAGAACACCGGCGGTATGGCGGGCGAACACGTCGTCGAGGTGTTCAACACGCAGTCGTACGGCTCGGTGCTCCAGCCGCTGCGCCGGCTGCTGGGCTACGAGCGCGTCCACCTCGACGCCGGGGAGACCAAAACTGTGAACATCGAGGCCGACCTCTCGGCCCTGGAAGTCGTCCCGGGCGACGTCCCCGCCATTCAGTCGAAGATCGTCGAACCGGGAGACTACGAGCTTTCCGTCGGCGACCTCACGACGACGCTATCGATCAAGAGCGCCGGCTCGATCACCGGCAACGGCCCGCTGGTGAGCCTCTACGACGCGAACGACGACGGGCGGATTACCGGGAAGGACATCCGAACACTGCTCGGGAACGTCTGGAACGACGACGATCACGGCCGCGGCAAAAAGAAGGGCCACGGCGACGACTGAGCGAGTGACGGCCGTGGCGGCGTCGACGCGGTCGCGCCGTCGCGCCGCTGCGGCGGCGTCCGTTGTCGCTAATTCGACCCGGGCGCCGCTACGGCACCTCGTTTGCCGCGGCGAGCGGCCGCGATAGGCCGTGTTACTCCGATCCTCAAACGATCACTCGCCGTGAAATTGTACACTATTAATTAAGTAAGACTCGTTACTGACCACATGGCGATTTCTCAACGCCAGAGCGAGGTCGTCGGTGGCCGACGCCGACAGGCCGGCACAGAGCGGAACGACACCGAACCCATCTGCAGGCGGTGCGGCGGCGCTCGGGTGGAGATCGCCGAGTCAGATCGGGCGGCCTACGCCTGTCCGAACTGCGCTCGCACCCACACGAGGGACGGCGAGCAGTACGAACCGCCGGAAGTGCGGCAGTACTCGCACCGATATTCGGCCTGAACGGGTTCTCCGATGCGATTTCGAGATCGACCGGCCGGGTAACAGCGGGCGGAACGGCAAGCCGGTGCGGAGTAAAACCTCTACGCGATCCGGCGCGATGACTGCCGGACCAGTGACCGACGTTTCGCCCGCCGCGAGGGGATCGTGTCGCGTGCCGTCGTAACGCGTGACGAGTGCAGCTCGACGCGCCTCCAAAGTTCGAGGCGTCGGCGCGCCAAGGATGACGTTATAGCCGCCGGTCACCGCTCCGGACGACCGAAAGCGGACGTAGTCCGATAGCGGATCCGAAGGACGCGGACCGAACCGAATCCGTATCCTCAACGACGCCGAGAGCCGGTCGTCGAAGATCCGGTCGCCACACTGACGTATCGCCGAAGCCGAAGTTAGGCGCTGTAAGCGGCCGTTTTTTCCCCGACCGAACCCGCAATGAAAACGCCGCCGAGTACGCACTCTATAACTTTCCGCTCGGAACCGCAGTTCCAATCCGGGTCAGACATCGAGCGCGCTCTTCGGCGTGCGCGGGCCAGGAGCCCTTCTGTGCGACGCCGGCCGCACCGGTACGATAGGGACGCCAGCAGCGCGCCACCCGAGCGTCGCCCTCGCTCTCGGCGAATCCGAAGCGCGCGACCGAAAGCGCGTCGGCCCCCGATATACTATGACACGAAACGATTCCGAGAACGACAGTACCGGCTGGAACGAATCGCGACGCGGCGTCCTCCGGAGCGGGGCGCTGGCGCTCGGCGGCGTCGTCGGGCTTTCTTCGGGCGTCGCCGCCGGACAACAGACGAACGAGACGGACTCGGGCGACGGGGTGGATCCGAGGGACGGTGACGACGACGACCCGGACTTCGTGATCGACCGTGAGTACGAGTTCGCGATGTTCCAGCAGGACTTCCAGTCGATCGGCGAGTTCATCATCACGTCGCCCGTGATCGACTGGTCGCCGGCAGTCACGCTGGCGGACGGAACGGCGCTCGGAGACTCGTACAACACCAGAATGATACGGTACCGCGACGGCGAGCTCGTGGCGATGTTCGTCGACCGGGACGCCGAGTTGCCCGACTACAGCGAGCGCGTCGGGTACGTTGTCGATCCCGAACAGGAAGTCGATCAGGGCGAGTTCGTCCAGCCGCAGGTGTACACGATGGGCGGCGCCGGCGTCGAGATGGACGGCGATCTGCTCGTCAACCCCGTGTTCAGGCCCGTCGAAGACGACTATCAGGAGGCGCTCCTGCGAACGAGGGCGTTCGGCCTGCAGCGAAACGGGGAACGGTAGCGGAGTTGGTCGCGGGAAAAGGAAGCCGGTGGGGGGATTTGAACCCCCGGCCTATTCCTTACGAAGGAATCGCTCTAGCCAGTCTGAGCTACACCGGCGCGGTGTCGCTGTTCGCACTCAAACATACGCCCGATGGATTGCTTAAGGGTTGCGAAGTCGCCCGCCCGCTGTCCTGCGTCACCGTTTCGCACCCGCTTCACTCGCTCGCCGCGAGCCGGACGTCCAGACAGACGTTCAGCTCGTGGGGCGCGTAGGACCGCACCTCGTGGCGGTTCTCGACGGTCACCTCGTACGCCGGCTGGGCGGCCGCGCGGATCGCCGCCTCGCCGGGGGCGAAGGGGTCGTCCTCGTGCTGGATATCGTAGAAATGGATCAGACAGTCGTCGCCGGCGATCCGCACCGCGGCGTCGAGGAACTCGTCGGCGCTGTGGGGCAGGTTCATCACGATCCGGTCGGCCCACCCCTCGTAGTCGGCCGCCACGTCTCGGACGTCGCCCGCGATTGCAGTCACCCGATCGGCGACGCCGTTGCGTTCTGCGTTCTCGCGGAAGTACTCGATCGCGCGCTCGTTGACGTCCGTCCCGACGACCGTCGCGCCGCGCTTCGCGGCGGGGACGGCGAAGGGGCCGACGCCGGCGAACATGTCGAACACGCGCTCGCCGGACTCGATCTGCTCGGTCACGCGGTGGCGCTCGGTCGCGAGCCGGGGCGAGAAGTACACCTCGTCGAGGTCGAGCAGGAACTCGCAGCCGTACTCGCGGTGCACGGTTTCGGTCGAGTCGCCGGCCAGCAGGTCCCAGTCCCGCACGCGCTGCTCGCCCTTGATCTTCGAGGCGCGATCGAGCACCGTCTCGACGGGCAGCGCCGACTCGACGACGGCGTCGGCGATCTCGCGGGCGCGCTCGGGGTCGTCCTCGTCGAGGATGACGACGTCGCCGAGGCGTTCGAGGCTCGGATCGTACCCCAGGATGTCGGCGGGCATCTCCGGCGTCGAGCGCTCGGGGAGGTCGCGGCTGACGACCTCGAACTTCTCGGGCACGGCGTCGGGGTCGGTCACGGGGATGTAGAGGACGCCGTCGTCGGCGTCGATCTCGACGTCCTCGGCGACCAGGTCGGCGTCCGCGAGCGCGCGGCGCGTCTCCTCGCCGCGCTCGCGGGCGACTCGCACGCAGGGCGCTTTCATGAGATAGGTTGAACGCCAGCCGAAAGTAACGCTTGTGCAATACCCCGCCGACTTCTACAGATTGGATTGAAGGCTCTCCCGGCCTCGCTCAAACGGTAGTAGCGACCTCCAACCACCAGAAAGCCCCGCCGCGCTCTCTGGAATTCTCGGTTCCTCGAACACCCTGAAAGCCCCCGCCGCGCTCGACCGGTTGCGGCTCGTTGCGCTCCTCGGCCTTCGGCCTGCGGTGCTTACGTCGCCTCACCGGATCGAGCGCGACGGCCCCTTTCATTCCCCACCCTACAGCACCACGTCCTCCCCAACCGATTCGCTCGGTCGCTTCGCTCCCTCGCTCATCCCTCGCGCGGCGCTGTCTCGCCATGAAGGCTCGACAGCGCGCGCCACCGCATCCGCTGGGTGGTTACTGGTAGTCGACTGGCCTCTCACTATCCGCAGCCGCTTTTTGTCGTCCATTGCCAGGCTCGGGCCCCTCCAAAAACGGGCGGTGCTGAGCAGCGCAAGGCGCAGTGGAACGGCTCGTAAACAACTGACGACCGAAAACTGATGCCGCTGTGACGCGACGGGTCACACGTGCCTCCGTCACTCCCCTCCCGCACCGAAGCAGGGACGCTCGTTGCCGTGACGCTCGCGGTCGTCGGCGCGTGGCGTCCGTGGGTGCGGAAGATCCCCGTTCGTACCGCCGATGGATCGCTCGTGTCCACCAGCGAACTGGTGCAGGGACTCCGGGCCGGGATTCACGGACTCGACATGTTCGTCGTCTTCGGCGCTCTCGTTGCGGTCCTGGGGACGCTGATCGCCCGTCGATACGACGTCTCGCCGGCACCGTTTCTCGTCGCGGCGTCCGTCCTGATACTGTGGGCCGCGAGCACCATGCTCGCCGAGTACCGATCCGTCGAGCGGTACGAGCCCGAGCTCGGCGTCTACCTGACGCTCGCCGGCGGGCTGGTGCTCCTCGTGCTGGGCGTCGCTCGCGGCGTCAAGGTCGCAGTTCGACGTCGACGCGGCGAGCGTACGGGACCAGCCACCTGATCACTGATAGTCGACCGTCCCCTCGCCCTCGCCGATCCACGCGCCGCGATCGGGCTCCCGAGATTCCAGCGGATCGATGTCCTTGAACCACGGCACCGTCTTCAACTGTTCTTTGTTGTACACCAGATCGTCCTTGGTGTCGCCCGTGAACTCGAAGTTCTGGGTCAGCAGGATCGCGTCGACCGGACAGACCTCCTCGCACAGGCGACAGTAGATGCACTGCCCGACGTGGAGGTTGTACTGTTCGGGGTTGCGCTGCTCGTCGGTGACGATCTGAATGGTGTCGTTCGGGCAGACGTTCTCGCACTGCCGGCACCAGATACAGCGCTCCTGGCTGAACTTGTGGATCCCCCTGAAGCGCGGCGACACTTCGGGCGCGTCTTCGGGGTACTCGACGGTGAACGTGTTGCCGTCGAGCGCGTGCTTCATCGTCGTCGCCATCGATTTGAGCAGTCCGATCATCGTCGTGAGGCCTCCGTTCGGTCGGTCATCGGTCCACGCTCCCGAGCACGATGTCGAGGCTCCCCAGTGAGGCGATCATGTCGGCGACGTACTCGCCCTCGGCCATCTCCGGCAGCGCGTGGAGGTTGTGGAAGCACGGGCTGCGGATCTTGAACCGGGCGGGCTTGTTGGTGCCGTCCGAGCGGATGTAGACGCCGAGCTCGCCCTTGGCGATCTCGACGGTCTCGTACACCTCCTTGCCGGCCTCGGGGCGGAGCGTCCGCGGGACGTTGCTCTGTATCTCGCGCTCGTCCTCGGGCCAGTCTTCGAGCAGGTCGATGCACTGGTCGACGATTCTGGCGGATTCCTCGATCTCGCGGAGCCGGCACATGAACCGCGAGTAGTTGTCGCCCTCCGTCGCCGTGACGACGTCCCAGTCGAGCTCGTCGTAGTAGCCGTAGGGGTCGTCGCGGCGGACGTCGTAGTCGATCCCCGAGGCCCGGCCGACCGGGCCGGTGCAGCCGTACTGCTTGGCGGTCTCCTTCGAGATGACGCCGGTGTCGATCGTGCGGTACTGGAAGATCTCGTTCTCGGTGAACAGGTTGTGGTACTCGTCGATCGTCTCGGGCAGGTCGTTCAGGAAGTCCCGCACCTTGTCGAACCACTCGTCGCGGGGTTCCGGCAGGTCCCAGGCGACCCCGCCCAGCCGGAAGTAGTAGAACATCATGCGCTGGCCGGTGAGATCTTCGAGGATGTTTTGCACCTTCTCGCGGTCGCGCATCGCGTACATGAAGATCGCGGTGAAGTCGCCGTACGTGTCCAGCGCGAACGTGCCCGCCGCGAGGAAGTGCCCGAGCATTCGCCCGAGCTCGGTCGCCATCGTCCGGAGCACCTGGGCGTACTCCGGAACGTCGAGGTCGGCGAGGCTCTCGATCGCCCGCGCGACGCCCCACTCGTTGGGCATGTTCGCGGTGTAGTCCCAGCGATCCGAGTAGGGGATGATCTGGTAGCGGTAGGTGCCCTGCTGGGCCATCTGCTCCTCGCAGCGGTGCAGATAGCCGATGTCGGGTTCCAGATCGACGACCGTCTCGCCGTCGAGCACGGTTTCGAGGTGGAGGACGCCGTGGGTCGCGGGGTGGTGGGGGCCGATGTTGACGAACATCGTGTTCGACCCTTCGGGGCTGTGGTGGTCCTGCAGCGGGTTCTCGTGAGCGCGGTAGGCCACGATCTGTGGCTTGTCCTGATCGTAGTCCAGCGAGAGCGGATGGCCCGTCCACGTCTCGGGCAGCAGGATCCGCTCGAGGTCCGGGTGGTCCTGGTACTCGATGCCGACGAGGTCGTAGGCTTCGCGCTCGTGCCAGTCCGCCGTCCGGAAGACGGGTTCGGCGCTCTCGCTGACCGGCCCGGTCTTCGAGGCCGGGACGATCACGTTGACCTCCTGAGTCGGATCGTCGAACTTTCGCAGGTGGTAGATCGACTCGTAGCGATCCTCGTACTCCTGGGCGGTGAGACAGGATAGGTGGTCGAAGCCCGCCTCGTCTCTGAGCGTCGAGAGCACGCTCTGGACGGCGTCGGGGCGAATCACGAACCCGCCGGCGTTGACGTGATCCTCGCGCCCGATGACGCGCTCGCCGAGCAGTTCTGCCAGTTCGTCGTAGTCGACGCCGCCGTCCTCGGTGACGCCGACGGGAAGGGGATCTCGCTGTCGACTCATGGCGAATCGGCCCAGTTGTACCGCATCACGAGGTCGTCCTCGTCGATCTGGTCGGCCAGTTCGTCGACGACTTCGTCCTTCGGCAGGTCGCTGAACTGTTCGAGTTCGTACGGTTTGACGACCACCGGCGAGGACTCTCCGTTGGCGATGCGCTCTTGCAGTTTGACGACGCCGTAGACCAGCGCCTCGGGCCGGGGCGGACAGCCGGGGATCTGGATGTCGACCGGGATCGCCTCCTCGGCGCCCTTGACGACGTTGTACCCCTGCTGGAACGGCCCGCCGCTGGCGGTGCAGTTGCCCATGCCGACGACGAACTTGGGCTCGGGCATCTGGTCGTAGACGCGCTTCATCCGGGGCGTGAACTTCGAGACGATCGTTCCGGGAACGATGATCACGTCGGCCTGCCGCGGGCTGGCCCGCGGGACGCCGGAGCCGAAGCGGTCGAGGTCGTGTTTGACCGCGTAGGTGTGCATCATCTCGATGCTGCAGCAGGCGATCCCGAACTGCAGCATGAACATCGAGGAGCCCCGCACCCAGTTCATGAACGTGTCGAACTTCGTGAGGATGAACGGGACCGAACCGAACGCCTCGCGGAGCCGCGAGTTGAACCGGTCGTCGACGCCCGGCCCGGTGCGGGCCTCGCGGCGCTCGGCCTCGGGATCGGTGCTCTCGTAGATCGCGTCGCGCGGCGCGCCGCCGCTCGTCCCCGGCGTCGAGTCGGGGGCGCCGTTGCGTGGTGAGTCGCTCATGTGTGCCTGTCGAGCAGGTCGTAGGAGCGCTCGGCGTCCCAGTCGTACTCGTCGTCCATGTACCGTTCCGCGAGCGGTTCGTCGGGCATCTCCCCGATCGCCTGCTTTTCCTCCTGGTAGGACGGCCGATCCTCGTCGACGAAGTACCGGCCCGTCAGCACTTTGTCCTCGTTCAGCGCGTCCTCGGTCTCGTACATCATCTCCTGGGCCTCGCGCCGGTCGGTGACGTCGAAGTCGTAGTCGTCGGATTCCTGAACGTCGATGTAGGGCACGTACTGTCGCGCGTCTTTGTTCCAGGTCGGGCACTGTGTGAGGAAGTCGATGTGCGCGAACCCGTCGTGCTCCATCGCCTCGACGAGGATCTCCTTGGCCTGGTTCGGGTTGACCGCGGCCGTCCGCGCGACGTACGACGAGCCGGCGGTCAGCGACAGACTCAGCGGCCGCAGCGGGTTCTTCGCGCTCCCGCCCGGCTGGGTCTTGGACTTGTGACCCTTCGGGCTCGTCGGCGAGGTCTGGCCCTTGGTGAGCCCGAAGATCTCGTTGTTGAACACGATGTAGGTCATGTCGTGGTTCTCCCGCGCGGTGTGTACGAAGTGGTTCCCGCCGATGCCGTAGCCGTCGCCGTCGCCGCCCGCGGCGACGACCTCCAGCCCGTCGTTCGCGAGCTTGGCCGCGCGGGCGACCGGCAGCACGCGGCCGTGGATCGTGTGGAACCCGTAGCTGTCGAAGTAGCTGTTGAGCTTGCCCGAGCAGCCGATGCCCGTACAGACCAGCGTCTCCTCGGGCGAGCGGCCGACTTCGGCCATCGCCCCCTTCAGCGCCTTGAGGACGCCGAAGTCGCCACAGCCCGGACACCAGGTCGGCTGGGGCTCGATCCCGGGCGTGAACTCGTCGCGGTCTACCTCTCGGTCCTCTCCGATCGCGTTGAATGCGCTCATGATTTCGTGAATCCCCCGTTCCGCAGTTCGGCCGTCGAACGTCTCCGTTCCGTACCTGAACCGACGCGCTTGGCTCTGTTAACTGTTGGCCCGCCAACAAGTGACGCGCAAACGTCGCGCAAGCGTTCGGGTGGTATCACCCGCGCTCGCGGTCGTGATAGTAGATCGTGATCGCCGCGGCGCCGTCGACCTGCGTCGCGCGCACGCACGAGCGCGATCGTCGCGACGGCACGATCGTCTCGCCGCCGAGGTGAACCGACCGGCCGGCGCTCGGCTTCCCGCAGACGGGGCAGACGTCGTCGTCCGCCGTCTCGGTTTCGGCGTCCGACGCCTCGGTTGCGTCGTCCGCTCCCGTATCGAGCTCGTCGGCGGCGTCCGGTGTCGCTCCGGACGCCGATTCGCCGGTCGCGCCGGCGTGACGCCACTGCCGCTCGGATCGGCGCTCGATCTCGGGCAGCGACTCGAACGCCGGACGCAGGCACCGCTCCCAGAGCGCCTCGGGCGTTTCGTAGCCCGGGTCGTGGGCAGCGTGGACGGCGGCCGCGAGTTCGTCCTCGGTCGCGGTGCCGCGCTCGCGCAGCAACGCCGCGGCGGCGAGGACGGCGTCCCGTTCGGCGTCTGTGGCGTCCAGTGTTTCGAGGGCGTGCTTCAGCCCGCCGCGGGGGTCGGTCGGCTCGTCGAGGTCGACTTCGCGACCGTTTTTGCGAGGCCGGTCGGCCGACGCGGCGTCGTCTCGCGTGGCAGTTCCCCCGTCGCCCGCAGTCTCGTCGTAGCGCCACGTCTCGCCGTCGTCGGGGCGCTGGACGCCGGGCAGCTCGGCGAGGTACTCGCGGACGAACTGCTCCCACCACTCGTCGGGGTCGGGGTAGCCCGCGGGGTGCTCGTCGTACACGTCGGCGGCGATCTCGCCCGCGGTCGCCTCGTCCCAGTGCCGGAGGTACGCGAACGCCGCGCGGATGGCGTCGGTCCTGTCGGGCCGGACCTGGAACGACTGGATTGCGGCTTCGACCTCCTCGGGCGTGTCGATCCGATCGTCGGCGCTGCCGTCGCCCGGCGCGCGCAGGAGGTTCCGGCCGTCTCTCGTCAGGGACCAGCCCTCGCCCTTCGCGTGAACGAGCCCGTTGTCGTGGAGTTCTTGCAGGCGGTCGTCGAGGTCGTCGGGATCGCGGTCGAGTTCCTCCGCGATGGCGTCGAGGCTCCGGTTGGCGTCTTCGAGCGTTTCGAGTATCGCGCGGTCCTCGTCTCTGAGCGTGGTCATACGTGACCTACGACGACGGGGACTTTCAGCGTGGGTTGCGAGGTACTGGTGTGTTGGTTCGATCGACGGAGGGCAGGCGTGTACAGGACCCCGAAAGCCCCCGCCGCACTCTCTGGAACAGCACTCGACGATAACTTCCTGAAAGCCCCCGCCGCGCTCGACCGGTTGCGACTCGCTGCGCGCTTCCTTCGCTCGCGATGCTCGCTCAGTCCAGTGCTTGCGTCGTCTCACCGGATCGAGCGCGGCGGCCCCTTTCATTCCCGCCCAACCGCAACCTCGTCCTCCCCATCCGACTCCTTCGGTCGCGCTGCTCCCTCAGTCGTCCCTCGCACGGCGCTGTCTCGCCACAAGGGCTCGACAGCGCGCGCCACCGCAACCGCGCGGCCGGGCGCGACTCTTGTGTTCACGCGAGCGAAGCGAGCGTGAGCTCGGAAGACGCGCAGCGTCTTCCGGTGTCGCGCCGACGGGGGAGGGCCGGGCCGCGCGTGGTCGCCATCAGGCGACCCGCGCAATGCGGTGCTGCCCCTGGCGGACTGAAAGGGCGAGGGTCGGTCGACGGTTCTCGTCCGGCCCTATCCGAACGAAGTGAGGATATCCGGGCGAGAACCGTCGAGCGGGCCGAGGGCTTTCGTCGTGTTATCGTCAGTCGCTGTCCCAGTCGCTAGGAGCGGGCCGAGGGCTTTCGAGGCGTTCCTAGCGTCTGAAACAACGAGTACCGTTCAGACAGTCTCGGAGACATTCGATCCGGCCACAAGAGAGCAACCCCGCCAGTTTCCCAGCCATCCCACACCGATGTTAAGCGTTATCCGGCCCGACCCGCTACTAGGCAGCATGTTCAAGCGGATCCTGGCGCTGCTGTTGCTCATCCCGCTGCTCGACGCCATCGTGCTGGTGTGGCTCGGGTTCCAGTTCAACCCGGTGCTGATCGTCGCGCTGGTCGTGCTGACCGCGCTGATCGGGATGCTGTTCGTCCGCGCTGAGGGGCGCCGGACGATGCGCAAGATACAGCGGGCGCTGGGCGAGGGGCGCCCGCCGACCGACGAGCTGCTCGACGGCGGGCTCCTGATCGCGGCGGGCGCGTTCCTGCTCACGCCGGGGCTGGTCACCGACGCGGTCGGCTTCCTGCTGGTGCTCCCGCCCTCGCGGATCGTGGTGCGCAAGCTCGCCAAGAAGTTCGTCGTGACGCCGTACCTCGACAAGAAGACCGGCGGGTTCGCCTCCGGCAAGGTGTACACGTTCGGGTTCCCCGGCGACGACGGCGCCGGGCAGAGCGGAAGCCAGGCCGGAGGGCAGCAGGGCGGCCAGGCGACCGACGGCGCCGGCGACGTGTACGACCTCGGGAGCGACGCCTACGACGTGGAGTTCGACGACGACGAGCGCGACGGGCGCTCGACCGACCAGTAGCGGGTTTTCGCCTCGCGTGCGATCGCGGCGACGCGATAATCGCACGAGGGCGTCACCTGATGACAGGGTTCGTTCGGCTACGAGAAGGAAACGCTTAAAGGCAAGTGCCCACTATCCGAAATTGCGTCGCGGGCCAATAGCTCAATCAGGTTGAGCGCTCGGCTGATAACCGGGAGGTTCGCGGTTCAAATCCGCGTTGGCCCACTTTTCGGCGACGAACGGACGTGAGGAGCGAAAAGTACACCCGAGCGGATTTGAACCACGCGAAGACGGTCGCTCGCTCCGCTCGCGCTGCGACTTCTCTACTTCAAATCCGCGTTGGCCCACTTCTCTGTGGTCGTTTTTTGAGTAGTAGAGCGTGCACGGGAGAACACTCACTACGAGCAACTAGTGCGCGAAGTAGCATCGGAGATCGCGACTGCTGACCTTCCACCAGTCCGGGTTACCAGTCTCGTCGGCGATGCGATCGGCCGTCCTGATCACAACGCGCTGGACGCTCCGCGGCGTCAGCTCGATCAGCGGCTCGTCGTCGGCGATCTCCTCGCTGTTGCTGTAGAGGTGGATCGCCCGCTCAACCTCGCGCGGCAGGTAGGCGTTCCGCGGCTTCCCGCCCTCGCCGGAAGTGTCCTTGCCGCGGGGGACCCGGAGGCGGTAGTGCTCGCCGTCGCTGGTCCGTCGGACGTGCTCCGGCCGGAGCTGCGGGATCTCGAAGCTCCGGAGACCGACCTCGCCGCCGAGGCGGACGATCAGGTCGTCGCGGTAGCCTTCTGCGGCGTTCCGAAGGCGCTCGTACTCGTCGGTCGTCAGCCAGCACCGATACGAGTGGTGACCCGCGTTGCGCTCGATTTCCATGTCGCAATTGCTGTACCAAGTGTGACGGATAACATTTCGGGTGGGCCGTGATCGGGCCGCTATTCAGGGTGGTTCTCGGGGTTCGCGTCGGAGTTGTGGAAGAAGTGGGACGTGGACTTCTATCCGGTATTAGGCTTGACGGTGATCGGGCTCACAATGTGCAAGAAATCGAATCTCCAGTTCATTGTGAACCGGCTCATGTGGTTCTTTCGGGGGAAAATTCGACCTTGAAATCGTCTGAAGGTCAGCGAGTTCTACCAAGGAGCCATACTCTCAACCTGAACAACATCGGCCATCACGTATTATAGCCACATTGAGTCTGCAATCTGTTCTAATACTTCGTCGGTGTACCCCTCCTCAAGGATTTCACGAAGGTCTGCCTCATCGAAAACCAGGACATAGGTACCTTGCGCAAACTCCCACCGGATCAGTTGCTCACCCCGGTCAGTGACCCCCTCTTTGGAGAAGATCACACACCCGGAGCATTCTGGGTGAATTGATTCTGCTTTTCGAATCATTGAGCGCAAACTATCAACGCCAACTGACTGGTGACGCCATTTGCAATCGGCGAACACGAATTCTCCCATCCCCCGCCAAGGGTACCTAGAGGAGTTATTCGTTAAGATGAACTCGTAAACGCCAGTTGAGCCAAAAAACTGGCTCTTCCTGACATTAACATCTGGTATGGTCTTTTCAAATATATCTGCGACCAGGGATTCAACTAATCTGTTTGCTTCCCTCTCCTCGGCATCCTGTATCGCTTCATACTGCTCCCTCAGGTCTTGGAGAACTGATTCGGAGATGTCAACGTGAGCACGCCCAGGGTCAGTGTCGAGATGTTCTTTGGCTAAGTCGTGATTTCGGGGGTTTCCTACTAATCGGTTTCTAAGCCGCTCAAAGTCAAGGATTGTCGCCTTCCAACCGTACTCTTCTCGAAGCTCTTCTTCTACTCGGTCACGCTTGGTTGCTGCGGGATTTTGAGTAGTTCCAAAGATGAAAAACTCGAACGATTCGGGGCGATCTGCGGCACTCTCTGCATCATTCTTCACTTTCTGTTCCCAGCTTTGAGAGATACTACAATGGAGAATACCAGTATCATCGTCCCTTGTTAAAATTGAGTCCCGTCCACCGTCAGTGCCTCTTGTACCAGTAGGATCAACATGGTATCCTTCTCGATAGAGTAAATCTTCTGCAAGTCGTTCAAGTCGACTTCCATTCTCCAATCGTTTGAGAGTTCTCTCGGTGGGAGTTCCTGGCATATCAAACCATTCTGGTGAACAAACATATTACTTCTCCAGTCTCTGGCTGTGGTCCCAGTATTGAATCTTCTTGTGCGGGGTCACTGTGTCTGGATCCTCTTTTGAGACAGCGGGTTAGAATGGAGCCGCTTGATCGATACTGAGCTTCTCAGATCAGGCAAAAATCAAAGCTCTGAGGATCTCTGAATAACATCGGTCATATTGATAACGGCTAATAAGTGCACTAAGAGAGACCCCTTCTTACCAAGGTTGATTGTTGTAATCTCTCCATAGCGATGAGGGGTACTGATCTCTGTGAACAAAGACAGGATCCTTCTCGTCAGTAGCATTCTGAAGCTTCTTCAGAAGGGAAACCGCTTCAGCGGATTCCTCTGGGAGCGTGAATGAATCCTTCTCATTGTCATCTCGTGCTTCACATGAGACAAGAAATGCCCGAAGACGTCGAGTTGCACCGACAGGAACGAAGATAACATTTAAGTCTCCTGATGTATGCTCAAGCCACTCTTCAATAAGATCCTCAGCGTTATCCCGAGTTTCTTCGATACCTTCCTCCCACGTCTGATCGTTGGGCATCGTGTTTTGCCAAGCGTCATTGAGCGCCTCTTTCATCGTGTCAGCCATTGGGCCTTCAATTAGGGGAGTGTCCCGTTCCGTTTGGATGAGTCGTCGAAATTCCTGCAGTCGAGATCGGCGAACTGCTACCGGGTACGCAATATCATAATCTTCACGAGAAATATCAATAGTCGGCTCTTCGTCTTCGGCGTCTTCGTCTACTACTTTTGGCGATCCAAGCAGTGAATCTAGTAGTCCCATGACAACCAGAATATTCTAACGAAGTATCAACTTTTCCCACGTCACCAATAGGTGTGACACAGGGTTTTTGTTCTCTGTATTAGAGGAATTAGTTATGCCTGACTCCCCGTACCCCGAATCTGTTTCCGAGTGGTCGAAGGAGACCATCGAAGCCCTCGAACAATCGAATCACGAGGAGAATCAACATATAGAGTACAAACATCATCTCCAGTATCCAGACAACGGGAACGAAAAATCGAAATCGGAGTGGAGATCGAACTTAGAACGGGAATTTACAGCGTTTGCCAACGCGGGTGGAGGGGTCATTGTCTTTGGAATAAACGACGACGTTCAGCCAGCCCCGTTTGAAAGGCCAAATATGGAGACTGGGCGGATAGTTAGTCAACTGGTGCACAAAACGACTCCCCCAGTCAAAACAGAAGTCGGAGCAGAGATTGAATACGGTGAGGGTGGTAAACGAATCATTCTCCCGGTGAGGGTATTTGAGGCGACACGGAAGCCCGTTGCAACAGCTGATGCGGCCTATTACGTTCGAAGCAATGAGGGGAAGCATACAATGACTCGGCAATTACTGGAGTCGTTGTATGTAGAACGGGACAGGAGACAGCAGGCGATCAGGAAACTGGAGTTGGAGATCGACCGGTTTAATAGCGTCTTCGAAAAGCAGATCGAGGACCGGAAACGAGACGAGGCGCCACACCCATTTCACGCGTTCAATATTGAGGGGCTCAAAGACGCACTCCGAGAGAATACCCATCTCTATGCGCAGGATCTGGATGAAGAGATCCAGTCAGTGTTTGATGCGATCGGAGAACTTGAATTATATGAGCGCCGGTACAAAAGGGAAATTAGAGGTGAATTTAATGACCCATACCGTGATAGCGTAGAGGACTTTAATAGAGACACAGAAAGTACCTTCCGTCAGTACTTTTCAGATCTCAATCAGGAGCTTGAAAAGCTATCAGAAGCTGCAGGTATTTGATATCTAACTGTGATCATGGCTGTCAATTATTTTTACTACCCTATAGTAGTGGGTCTGAAATAGATAATATACAAAAGTCGATTCAACCATTGCAGAACAGGTAATAGAATCAGCCGATTTGTACGTTTTCAGCCTCTTCCCAGACCTGGTCAAAATAATCTATTGCCTCCTGAACTGAGTCTGGATCTCGTGTATAGAATCCTGCATTAAACTGATCACGGAGTTGATCTCTTGTTAAGTCAGCCGATGAAACTACTACTTCATCCTGGTCACCGATTACTAATCTTGAATGTACGCGGTGATGTTCTCTTACACCACCCTCAGTGGCTTCAATGAGATCATTGAGAACGTCCTTCTTTATCCTCTTTCTATTTCCTTTGACATTCCGACCACGGGTTAGAACACGTACCTCTAACTCAGGAGTAGTCTTAATTTGATCAATAATGTCGTCAAAGAGCATATCAATATATAATGAATTCACCCTCAGAATGTCGCTCACTTCACTGATTATACCTTCTGCACTATCCTGAATCTCTGCAGCATAAGATGCAGAAGGATCAATTGGAACTGTCCGTACGAAATCGGGTCGTTTGGCCTCAATTTCTTGCCGATGTAGATCTCGTTCCCATGCGAGATCCTGTTTTGGGATTTTAGGACCCTGGCCAGCTGCGATAAGAGTGAGTCCTACCGTAGCATTGAACATCAGACTATCCTGGTCAAAGAAGGAGCCATCTTCATTCTGGCCCTGGATAATATCGTCTACCAAGTCCTGCATGAAATCCTCGTACGAAACCTCAGAACGATTCAATGCTAATAGAATTAACCATGGCTTGGTTCCCCTGAACCTCCATATGGGTCCTTCCCCTGGTTCACCCAGCTCTTGTTTGGCTCTCTCATATAGTTCCTCAGATAACTTATTTATTTCATCCGAGTATCGGAAATAGTCATATTTACTAAGTACAAGAATACCAAGAGCTAATCTCCTTGTTCTAAGACGATCCTTGTCTGGGACCACTTCCGAGAGGAAGAATTCAATTCCCTCACGGATCACGTTATCATCCACATCTTCCTGTTGTACTAGAATCCATAATGGCCCAATGTCCGTGTCTGCGATCGTCAACCCTCCGTGCTTGGTTTGTGCTGATTCAATTCTAGACTTAAGATCTACGAAGGTTGAATCAGCCTGAAGATCACGATGCTTGGCGACTAATTTTGCATATAACGTTGCTTGAGGAGCACCCTCAAATACGATCGGTCCACGGTGTACATCGTCAGAGGGCCAATTACTAAGAAATTCTATGGCCTTCTCACTTCCAAACTTATCTAAAAAGTATGCTACAGGAGGCGTATTGAACCCTGAGTAGACATCACTTGAGTAATGCTCAGAAATATAGTTCACGAGCTTTTGAAGAGGCTCAGAGCTAGAATCTATCGCTCTTTGATCCATAGCATGGAATAGTAGGTTCAATACATAAAAATTGTCAGCAACAGAAGAACGCACACGGATCCATTCCTCTATTGTTCATCAGCATCGTGAGGCGGGTCAGTGTCGAGAGAGCTATGAGCTAGATTAATCACTGTTCTTAGACCCGCAAAGAAGTTTAAAAGGGAGTGCGATGAAGAACCAGACTATTTTCAGCGGAAGAACCACCGTGAGCCAGAAAAGCCCTTTCAGAATCGAACCCGATGATGTGTACTTGTTCAAGACTCGCCGAGCATTCTCGTCGTCAATCAACTCTACCAGTTCCTCTCCGTTGAGCACCTCGACTTCCTCCCGTTTCCCCTGTTTTCGCGCATCCTCGGTGTACTCCGTCGTCGTGATTACCACGATCTTGTCGACGTCGTCGTCAAAGCGGTATTCGAGGACGCTGTTCTCGTCCGACTTGTTCACCTTGTCACTCCCCGGTAGATTGGTTCGACCAGTTCGGTCGTTGAGGACCGGAGGAATCCGCCACCGTTCGTTGCTTTGAACACCGCACGCTGGCCGTCCGTCTCCTCGACTTCGTAGCCCCGGCGATCCCATAGATCCGCAGCGAAGTCGTCAGCATCAATCTCGATGAGTTCCTCTCGTATATCCTCGCGATTACTCATTCGGATAGACAACAGACATAATCGAAAGTGGAACATTTTGACGTGGTGTAGTATCCGATTCTCTGACTGCAGATCACTACTGAAATTGGAATAGACCTCCACGACCCCGCTCCGGAACCGTTATTTCCCTGACCGAAAACTCCCGAGGTATGACGATCACGGACGAGCGGGTCCTCGTGACGGGCGGGGCCGGCTTCATCGGCACGCACCTGGTCGATCGCCTGCTGGCCGACGGCAACGACGTCGTCGTCGTCGACAACCTCTCGAACAGCACCCGAGACCGAGTCCCCGACGACGCCGAGTTCGTCGAGGCGGACCTCACCGACCCCGACGCACTGGACGGCGTCCTCACCGATGACGTCGACCTCGTCGTCCACCTCGCGGCGTCGAAGGTGGTCAACGTCGACGACCCGCACCAGCAGTTCCACGACAACACCCGGATGACGACGAACCTGCTCGAAGCGATGGCCGAGGCGGGCGTCGACCGGATCGCCTACACCTCTTCCTCGACGGTGTACGGCGAGGCGCCCCGGCCGACGCCGGAAGACTACGCGCCCCTCGAGCCGATCAGCGCCTACGGGACGAGCAAGCTCGCCGACGAGGGGCTGCTCTCGGTGCAGGCCCACAGCCACGATTTTACCGTGTGGACGTTCCGCTTCGCCAACATCGTCGGGCCGGGACTGCGCGGCGCCGTGATCCCCGACTTCGTCGAGAAGCTGCGGGACGATCCCGAGACGCTGACGATCCTCGGCGACGGCCGACAGGAGAAATCCTACATGCACGTCACCGACTGCGTCGACGCGATGATCCACGTCGTCGCGAACGGCGACCAGCCCGTCAACACGTACAACCTCGGCACCAGAACCACGACGTCGGTCGACCGGATCGCCGCCATCGTCGCCGACGAGATGGACCTCGATCCCGACTACGAGTACACCGGCGGCGACCGCGGGTGGACCGGCGACGTGCCGAAGATGCGCCTGTCGATCGAGAAGCTCGCCGCGCTGGGGTGGGAGCCCGAACTGTCGAGCGACGCGGCCGTCCGGCGCTCCGCGCGGGAGCTGATCGCCGAGCTGACCTGAAATATCTCGAAGGAAAGATCCGGAGAGATACGTCCCCTCCCACCCGACCGTGCCAGTTTTAGGTGGGCTTAAATATTAGCAGCGGACACGTGGGAGCATGGACGACCGCGACGCGTCGGCGTCGACCGGCCTGCTCACCCAGCGGCGGATGACGATCGCGGGCACCGCGATCGTCGTCGTCGGCCTCGTGCTGGCGGCGCGCGCGTTCGACGTGGATCGGATCGGCGCCGAGATCGCCGGTGCGAATCCCCGGATGCTGGCGCTGGCGGTCGGCGTCTACGCGGCGTCGTGGCCGCTGCGCGGGCGGCGCTACGCCGACGTGCTCGATGCGATGGGCCACCGCGCCGGCACCGGATTTCTCACGATGGCGGTGTTCGCCAGCCAGACCGCAAACCTCGCGATCCCCGCGCGGGCCGGCGACGCCGTCCGCGCCCATCTGATGCGCGCACGCAAAGACGTACCTTACCCCGCGGGCTTCGCCTCGCTGGCGGTCGAGCGCGCGTTCGACCTCGTGACCGTCGCGGCGCTCGCCGGCGGGTCGATCCTCGCGCTGGCGGCGCTGGGCGAGGCGACGCCGTGGACGATCGCCGGCGAGATGGCCGGCGGAGAGCGAGCGCTGACGGTCGCCGGCGGCGTCGGCGCCGCGGCGGTCTCGGCTGCGGTCGCCGCGCTCGCGCTCTCGCGCAGTGGCGCCGAGATCGCTCCGGGGCTCCGCGAGCGCGCAGCGAGCCATCCGTTCGTCGAGCGCGCGATCGACGCCGCCGCGGAGTTCCTCGCGGACGTCGCCGTCGTGGCGCGAAGCCCGCGGGCGATCGTCGCGATCGGACTCGGCAGCCTGCTCGTCTGGAGCGCCGACGTTGTAACGGCCGTGCTCGTGCTCGCCGCGCTGGGCGCCGAGCTCGACGCCACGGTGCTAATCGTCGTCGGCACGCTGGCGGTCAGCGTCGGCAATCTCGCGAAAGTGCTTCCGCTATCGCAGGGCGGGATCGGCCTGTACGAGGCCGCGTTCACGGGACTGGTCGTCGGGTTGACGCCGGTCGGGGCGAGCCTCGCGCTGGCGGCCGCGATCGTCGACCACGCGCTGAAAAACGTCGTCACGCTGGCCGGCGGGGCGCTCGCCGTCGTCTCGCTGAACGTCTCGCTGTCCGAGGCCGCCGCGAACGGCGAGACCGGTGACGTCGTTCGAGACGCCGGTCCCGACCCGGACGCGGAGTCGGCGGACTGACACCGACAGTGTTTTTAGGTTGGCCTAAAACTAGTCGAACGAGATGACAGCAGACATCTGCGTCGTGGTCCCGACGATCCGGGAGTACGACTGCATGCGATCGTACTTCGAGAACGCCCGGGAGCACGGGTTCGACCTGTCGCGGCTCCACGTCGTGCTGGTCACGGAGGACTTCTGTGACACCGACGAGATGGAGGCGATGTTAGAAGAAGAGGGCGTCTCGGGCGAAGTGTTCGACGGCAGCCGTCGCGCGGAGTGGTACGAGGAACACGGCGTCAAGGAGTACGAGCACGTCGTGCCCGCGGCCAGTCACGCCGAGACGAGCTTCGGCCTGCTGTACATGTGGGCGCACCCCGAGTTCGAGTACGGGTTCTTCATCGACGACGACACGCTCCCCCATCCCGAAGACGACTTCTTCGGCGGCCACATGGAGAACCTCGCCCACGAGGGTGAGATCGAGACCGTCGCCTCGGACGAGCAGTGGGTGAACGTGCTGTACGACAACGTCGACGAGCACGGCCTGTACCCGCGCGGGTACCCCTACTCGGCGATGGACGAGACAGTCGAGACCGAGCGCGCTGAGGCGGGCGACGTCGTCGCCTCGCAGGGGCTGTGGACGAACGTGCCGGACCTGGACGCGGTGCGGATCCTGATGGACGGCGACCTGCAGGGCCAAGCCCAGACCCGCACCGAGCGGGACGACTTCGGCGAGGACTTCGTCGCAGCCGAGGGCAACTACCTCACGGTCTGCTCGATGAATCTCGCGTTCGAGCGCGAGGTGATCCCCGCGTTCTACCAGTTCCCGATGGACGACAACCCCTGGGACGTCGGCCGGTTCGACGACATCTGGAGCGGCGTCGTGCTCAAGCGGGCCTGCGACGTGCTGGGCACGCAGATCTACAACGGCGGGCCGCTGTGCGAGCACAACAAGGCGCCCCGCTCGACGTTCGACGACCTGCACAACGAGGTCGCCGGACTGGAGCTCAACGAGCACTTCTGGGAAGTGGTCGACGACGCCGGCGCGGACGCCGACAACTACGCGGACGTGGCCGAGTCGATCGCCGAGGCGCTGGCGTCCGGCGAGTTCGACGAGTACCAGAACGGCGAGTTCTTCGAGTACTGCGGCGAGTACATGCTCGACTGGCTGGACTGTCTCGACGCGATCGAGCGGCGCGCCCCCGCGCCCGCTGACGATTGAAACGACGGATACAAGTGCATTTAGGCGAACCTAAAACCATGAGCCAAGACGACAACACGAACGGACGACGGCACCGCCGAGCGTTCCTGGCCGGAACGGCCGCGTTCGGCGCCGCCGGACTAGCAGGCTGTATGGACCTGCTCGGCGGCGACGACGAAGAGGACGACGAGTACACCTACGAGCTCGAACAGATCGGCTCCGGACGCACGGGGCGCGAGCTCTCCGGGATGCCGATGAGCGAGATGCCCGATCTCGAGGGCGAGCTGACGATCTACTCCGGGCGCAACGAGTTCCTCGTCGGCCCGCTCATCGAGGCGATCAACGACTTCTACGACGACTTCGAGGCGACGCCGCGCTATCAGGGCTCGACCGATCTCGTCAACCAGATCCGAAACGAGGGGAGCGGCTCCCCCGCGGACGTGTTCTACTCCGTCAACTCGGGTGCGCTCGGCGCGCTCGCGGACGCCGGGCGGACCCGCTCGCTCGCGAGCGACGTCGCCGAGATGGTGCCCCCGGAGTTCCGGACCGACCAGTGGATCGGCACCTCCGGGCGCGCGCGATCGATCCCGTACAACACCAACGCGTACTCCGCGAGCGACCTGCCGACGAGCATCGACGCCTACACCGACTTCGAGGGCCAGCTCGGCTGGGCGCCCGGATACGGCTCCTGCCAGGCGTTCGTGACTGCGATGCGGCTGCTCGAAGGCGAGGAGGCGACCCGCGAGTGGCTCGAAGGGATCCAGGAGAACGGCATCCAGCGGTACCCCAACGAGCTCGCGGTCTGCGAGGCGATCGCCGACGGCGAGCTCGACGCCGGGTTCACCAATCACTACTACATCCAGCGCGTGCTCGACGGCTCCTCGAACGCCCCGATCGCCACGACGTTCACGCAGGGCGACGCAGGCTCGGTGTTCAACGTCGCCGGCGCGGCGGTCGTCGACACTACCGACTCGCCCGACCTGGCGCAGAACTTCGTCCGCCACCTGCTGTCGGCGCAGGCCCAGGACTACTTCGCGCGCCAGACGTTCGAGTATCCGATGGTCCCCGAGGTCGACCCGATCGGGAACCTCCCGCCGATCGACGAGCTCAACCCGCCGTCGGATCTCGACCTCTCGCAGCTGTCGAACCTGCAGCCGACCGTCGACCTGATGCGCGACGTCGGGATCGACCTCTGAGGACGGTATGACGGCGACGGACGAACTGGTCGATCGCGTTCGCCGACTGCGACGCTCGCCGGAACTCGCCGTCGCCGCCCTTATCGCGATCTGCGCCGCGGTCGCGACGTTCTGGATCGCGACGGACGCGTTCGCCTACCATTCCACGAACCACGACGAGGGCGTCTACCTGAGTCAGGCGGCGCTGCTGCTCGACGGCCAGCTACAGTACTTTGCTGGCGACCTGACCGACGCCGTCCATCCCTGGTTCTACATCGAAGACGGCGGCCGACTGTACCCGAAGTACACGCCGGTGCCCGCCGCGATGTTCGCCGTCTCGATGGCGCTGTTCGGCGAGCCGCGGGTGACGCTGGCGCTCGTCGCGGGCGCCAACGCCGCGCTCGCGTACGCGCTGGGTGCGATGGCGTTCGATCGCCGCGTCGGCGTCGTCGCGGCCGCCGTCTTCGCCGCCGCGCCGATGGCGCTGGTCACTGGATCGACGTTCCTGCCGTACGCTCCGACGACGACGTGGAACCTGCTGTTCGCGGTCTGCTACCTGAAGGGAGTCCGGTCGGGAAGCCGCCGGTGGGCCGCCGCGGCGGGGCTGGCGACCGGAATCGCCTTTTTCGCGCGACCGTACACCGCGGTGCTGTTCGCGGCGCCCTTTATCCTGCACGCGCTGTGGCAGATCGCGGGCGGCGTCCGCGAGCGGCTCTCGCTGTCCGAACTCCGCGAACGGAGCGCAGGAGCGGTAGCCGCCCTGTGGCCGCTGCCCGATCCGATCGCCCGCAACGCGCTGACGGCGGCCGGCGGGCTGGCGTTCGTCGGGATCACCCTGGCGTACAACGCCGTCCTCACCGGCGATCCGCTCGTCTTCCCCTACCAGGAGTTCGCTCCGCAGGACGGGCCCGGGTTCGGTCGCCGGCGCATCCTCGCGCACTCGGTCGTCTACACGCCCGAACTGGCGCTGGAAGCCAACGCCCGCGTGCTCAGGCAGCTCGCGACGCGCTGGTTCACCGGCGGGCTCGTCGGAACGGCGTGCGCGCTCGGCGGCCTCGCGCTCGCGGCGCGGCGGGTCTTCGGCGACGACGGCCGACTGGTGGGGCTACTCCCAGACGTCGATCCGCTCGCGGTCACGCTGCTGGCCGGCCTGTTCGTCTCGGTTCCGGTCGGTAACGTGCCGTTCTGGGGTAACTTCAACGTGCTCGGCTCGCTGGCGGACCCGACGGACGGATTTATCTCCACGTTCGGGCCGTTCTACCACTTCGACCTGCTGGCGCCGCTCGCGGTGTTCGCGGCCGCCGCGCTCGTCGCCGGGTGGCGCTTGCTCGCGAGCGGCGTCCGCCGGCGAGCCTCACCGACCGCCGCGCGCGTCGCGCTCGCGATCGTCCTCCTCGTCGCGCTCCCGGTCGGCGCTGTGGGCAACGCCGGGCTGGTGGATCGGCCGCTCCAACACCACACTGCCACCGCCGACAAGTACGAGCAAGCGTACGCGCCGATCGAGGAGACGGAGTTCGACGACGCCCTCGTGGTCCTGCCGACGCCGTACGGCGAGTGGGCGAACCACCCGTTCCAGTACCTGCGCAACGGTCCGGGTCTCGACGGACCGGTCGTCTACGGGCTCGACCGGGATCCGGGCGAGGACTTCGCCCTCTACGAGGCGTACCCGAACCGAACGTACTACCGGTACGCGTACAAGGGCGAGTGGACGCCCAACCCCGACCGACACGTCGTTCCCAAGTTAGAGCGGATCGACGTGCGCGAGGCCCGGGCGTTCGACGGCGAGACGACCGTCGGCGTCCCGCCGGGCGTCGAGACCGCCAGCGTGGAACTCGAGACGGGGTACGGCGCGGCCGAGTACACCATCCGAGATCCGAACGAGTCGGTGACCGCCGAGTGGACGCTGGACCGCAACGCGGCGCGGCTGGTCGGCCCCGACGGCAACGGCTCGTCGGTCCGGATCGATCCCGCCGACGAGCTGGAGGTTCTGGTGACGCTGGCCGCGACCGACGGGTCGACGCTGACCTACCGGCAGGAGATGACCGTTCGCACTGTCGACGACGGCGTGCAGGTCGTGTGGCCGCCCGAGCGACGGGTCTGCCCGCTCGTTCCGCGGTGCGGGTCCGAGGGGACGTACCTGCCCGAGCACCCCGACGAGCACGTCGGCGGCGTCGAGTTCGATACGACGATCGCGGCCGCGAACGCCCCCGAGAGAGCGTAGCTGCGGCGGTCGGAACGGCGCCGGCCCTCCGATAATTTCAACTTCTGGCCGAGAATACTAGACGGCAAACGATGGTCTCGCTCGCCGAGCTCCGCGACGACCTGACCGACGAACAGTCGCGAACCGCGGTGCTCGCTGGCCTCGCGACGATCCCGTTTACCGTCCTGCTGTCGTGGGATTCCGATCCACATACGGTCTCGGGGACGCCGATCCTCGTCGCCGGATTGCTCGTCGGGTATCTCTACTACGATCGGCAGACCGAGAGCCGCCAGGCCGGAAAACTGACCGGGATCGTCGGGGCCGCCCCGGTAGTGATCTGGTCGGTCGTCGATTGGCTCCCGTTCCTGAGAACCGAGCCACCGGGCTTCGTCGTCGGCAGTCTGCTCACGCTGATCGTGATCGCCGTCGGCGTCGGGCTGGCCGCCCTGATCGGTCTCGTCGGCGCGATCGTCGGAAACGGCGTCGCCGAGCGGCTGGACGCCGACGGACGAGCTACCGCGGAGCGGGACGCCAGATGGTGGCGATACGTCGCCGCCTACGCGCTGGTGGCGCCCCCCCTGGCGGTCGCCCTCGTGGCCACCTGGACCGGTATCGGCGTCGCGGCCGACGGCGCCGCCGCGGTGTTCGGCGGCGCGCTGGCGGCGCTATCGCTGTTTGTGCTCGCGATCGTCGCCTTCTACGCGCTGTTCGAGGACGTTACCGCGCTCCGGCGCGCCGGAGCGGTCCGACGGCCGGACCTCTGGCTGGTCCTCGGCATCCCACCGGGCGCGTACGCGGTCGTCTACCTGGCGTCGACGTTCCGGTCGTCGGCGAACCCGTCCGGCGACGCCGTGTACGGGTTCGTCGCCGCGCTCTGGCTGACGGTCGTCGCGTACCTCGCGCTGCGGCGGCGCCGCGTCGGCGCGTCCTGACGCCGGCGGGTTGCCGGTCGCCTGCCCGCTGCCCCGAACAACCGGCCACGTCGATGACGGAAGGCTAGCCTACTCGCGGCGCATCAACGGAACGAACGGATTAGGTACGACGGGTGATCTAAACGGACGGTCGCCTTTTGCGCAGCAACCGGCGTAGCCTCAAGTGGAGATACCAATGACTGACAACGACCCATCCCTGCTCGACAGGATCGCCGACGAGTCGCGCCGCTCGTTCCTCAAAAAGAGCGCCGTCGCGACCGCGGGCGTCGGCGCCGCCGCGACGGGGACCGCGAGCGCGCAGGACGGCGACGACGGCGATTACTTCGGCCAGGAGTGGAAGGGCCTCATCTTCCCGCAATCGTTCTACCCGGAGGCGCGGTTCACGTTCGTCTCCGGCGTCGTCGAGTGGACGCCGAACTACGGCGACGTCCAGGACAGCTGGTTCACCGACTACAACACCCGGATGATCCGGTGGCTCAACACCGGCGAGCAGGACCAGCTGTTCGTCGCCGAGGACGCGAACATCGGGGAGTTCGACGAGGACCTCGGGTTCGTTCCGGACCAGGGCGAGGGCGACGAGAACCAGCCGCAGGTGTTCGAGATCCGCCCGGAGTGGGCGCCGTTCGGCGACAACCAGGACCTGATCACGGTCAACTTCAGCCCGGCGGACCAGGAGACGTCGGACCAGATCCTCGACGCCGACGACTGGTGGCAGGACCAGCAGGACGCCTTCGAGACGAACGGAAACGGCGGCGGCAACGGCTCCGGCGGAAACAACGCCACCGGCGACAACACGACCGGAAACTAACGCCGACTGACGGCAAATAGACGCGTCGAACTTCCTGTTTTTCGTGACGCCGTCGCTCAGTCGAACCGCTCTTCGAGACAGACCTTGACGATCGACTTCGCGATGGCGGCGCCGCCCTCGATCGGATCGAGCTTCGTCTCGCCCGCCCGCTCGCGGTAGGCGATCGGGTGCTCGCGGACGTCGTAGCCGCGCATCAGCGGCCGGATCAGCAGTTCCGCCGAGAGGCCGGTGTTCTCGGTCCACTCGATCGACTCGACGACGTCGCGGCGGTACGCTCGCATCCCGGTCGTCGTGTCGTGGACGCGCTCGCCCATCAGGACGCTGGCGATGGCCGCGAACGCCGCGTTGCCGAACCGGTTGAAGTCGGGCATCGCCTCGGCGCCGTGGTAGAGCCGGTCGCCGCTGACGACGTCGTACCCCTCGTTGATCAGCTCGAGGAACTCGGGGAGCTGCTCCATCGGATAGGTGTCGTCGCAGTCCGTGGTGACGACGATCGGCCGGTCGGGCGCGAGGATCGCCTCGCGCACGGCGACGCCGTACCCCTGGGGTTCCTGTTCGATCACGCGAGCGCCGTTTTCGCGGGCGATCTCGGGCGTCCGGTCCGAGGAGCCGTCGACGCAGACGACCTCGGCCTTGCCGTCGGTGACCTCCTCGACGTCCGAGATGACTTTCTCGATCGCTTCCTCCTCGTTGTACGTGCCCATCACGACGCTGAGATCGTCGAACGTGAACTCGTCGTCCGATTCGTCGGCGTCGGCGTCCGCCGCTCCGGCGTCGTCGCCGTGCTGAAGATTGCTCATCGACGTGCCTTTTCGATCGGACGTACTTGAGTTTTTAGGTTTGCCTAAAGTGTGAGAGATCGTCGCGCTCGCCCGTCAGAGCGCGGCGTCGACGTTCTCGGCAGCCCGCAGCGCCAGCGCCGCGATCGTCAGCGTCGGGTTGAGCGCCCCGCCGGTCGGGAACGTCGAACTGGAGGCGATCCAGCAGTTTTCGAGGTCGTGAGTCTGCAGGTCAGTATTCACGACGCTCTCCGACGGATCGGTCCCCATCCGGGTCGTCCCCATGTGGTGGTACGCGGGGCCGGTGTTGTCGGGGCCCACCGTCCACTGGACCTCGGCGCCGAGCTCCTCCAGGATCCGCGTCTGGAGCTCGTTCGCGCGTTCGAGCGTCCGGAGCGCCCGATCGCCCACGTTCCAGTGGACGTCCGGGACCGGGTTGCCGAGATGGTCGGTTTCGTGGGGGTCGAGACCGACGTAGCTGTCCTCGCGGGGGAGCTGTTCGACCAGCCCGCCGACGGCGACGTGGTTGCCGTACGACTCCTGCAGCGAGTCGAGCAGGTCGTCGCCCCACTCGTCGCCGCCCAGCGCCTGCTCGACGGGCGAAGGGCCGGCGTAGTTGAAAAACTCCAGCTTGAACGGGCCGACCTCCTCGTCGGCGTCGTCGTAGAACTGGTGGCTCTCGCTGGTGAGGAAGCCGACGTGGTTCTGGCGAGTCGGCTCGTCGAGCACGCCGCCGGCGCCGGCGAACAGGTGGTCCATGAAGTACTTGCCGACCGCGCCGCTGGAGTTGGCCAGCCCGTCGGGGTAGTGTTCGGAGTCCGACAGCAAGAGGAGCCGCGGCGTCTCGACGCCGCCGGCCGCCAGTACGAACGCGTCCGCCGTCTGGCGGTACTCGCCCTCGGGCGTCGCGTAGTGGGCGGCCTCGATCCGGTCGGGGCCGTGCTCCAGCTTCTCGACGGTCGCCCGGTCGATCACCGTCGCGCCCTTCTCTTCCGCGGAGTCGACGTGGACGCCGGCGTCGTACTTGGCGCCGGAGGGACAGACCGGCTGGCAGGTGCCGTACCCCACGCAAGCGCTCCGCCCGTCGTAGGGCTCGGAGTTGCGCGCGTTGGGCACCGAGTGCATCGATATCTCCAGTTCCTCGCAGGCTTCTGCGAACAGGCCGTCGCTGTACGACGGCGGGAACGCCGGGTTCGGGAACGGCTCCTCGCGGGGCGGGCCGAAGGGGTTGTCGTCGGCGCCGGAGACGCCGAGCTCCGTCTCGGCGTCGGCGTAGTGCGGCCTGAGCTCCTCGTAGTCGATCGGCCAGTCGACGCCGACGCCGCGCTCGCTCGCGGACGCGAAGTCGTCCTCGTGGAGCCGCATCACCATCCCCTGCCAGTGGAGCGTCGACCCGCCGATCCCCTTCACCCGGGCGTGGTTCAGCGGGTAGAACCACTCGCCGGTCGCCGAGTAGGCGTCCCGCTCGCCGCCGACGTCCCAGACGTCGGGGCGGCCGTACGACGGGCGGATCGCACGCTCCATGCGATCGATTCGGTTCGGCGCTTCGTCCTCGAATCGCGGACCGGCGTCGAGGATCACGACGTCGTGCCCGGCGGCCGCGAGCCGGTCGGCGACGAGCGCGCCCGCGGGCCCGGCGCCGATCACGCAGACGTCGGCGTCCGGGACCGGACTGCGGTCGACGCTCACGCCTGGGGCCCCCGCTGGTAGCTCGCCTGCCCGCCGGGATGTCCCTGCGGGTTCTCGATGCCGACCAGCTCGCCGCCGGTCGGCGAGGAGTACAGTGCAAGCAGCACCTCGTTGACGACGTAGTAGCGGACGCGCTCTGCGGTAGTCCCATCGGGATTCTCTTCGGCCGAATCGGCCCCCAGCTCGCGGAGAAAATCGTCCCGATCGCCCGGGTCGAGCGCGGCGAACCGGCCGCCGTACCAGCTGTTCGCCAGTTGGTCGAGTTCGGCGACCGCGCGCGCCATCCCGGCGCCGTGGTCCTCGCGGTCCAGCCGGCCCGAGAGAAAGGTGCCGACGAACTCCTCGACGCCTGTGACCTCGGAGGGGTAGACGACCTCGGCGGCCGCGACGAGCGTCTCCTCGATCTCGGCGTCGCCGGGACCGGCCGAACCGTCCACCCCCGAGCCGCCGTCGTCCGCCGCGGACGGCGGCTCGACGAATCCGGAGAGACCGATCGCCGCGCCCCCGCCGACGGCGGCCAGCGCGGCAACGGCGTCGCGCCGCGTCAGTTCCATGCCGACGGATTAGGCAAACCTAAAACTTAAACGCGTCGCATTCCCGCCGTACGGCGCCGGATCGTCACACAGAAGGCGGGGCGCCGAGAATCGCCGGACAGAGAATGGCATCGCCGGATCGACGCGGTCGGACGTTCGGGGAGGTCGGACGCCGATGAGGGCGACGATCGATCGGCTCCGGGGCGGCGAGGACGAGGACCAGCCGCTCGGGCTGACGCTGCTGGTCGCCGCGATCGCCGCGGCCGTCGTGTTCCCGCTGAGCTGGGTCATCGTCACGGCGACGGAAGTCGAGCGCGCCCGGGCGATCGATCTGCTGACCCAGGAGACGACGCGGGACGTGATCCTCAACAGCCTCCTGCTGATGGGCGCCGTCACCGCGCTGTCGATCCTGATCGGGGTGCCGTTGGCGTATCTCACCGTCCGAACCGACCTGCCCTTCAGCCGGTTCTGGTCGGTCGCCGTTTCCTTGCCGCTGGTCGTACCGAGCTACATCGGCGCGTTCGCGTTCGTCTCGGCGTTCGGGCCGCAGGGAGAGTTCCACGACCTCCTTGCGCCGCTGGGCGTCGAGCGCCTGCCGAACATCTACGGGTTCCCCGGCGCGATCATGGTGATCACGCTGTACACCTACCCCTACGTCTACCTGACGACCCGCGCCGCCTTGCTTTCGTTCGACACGACGCTCGTCGAGGCCGCGCGCACGCTCAACCAGGACCGGCTGTCGGCGTTCCGCCGGGTGACGCTTCCCCACATCCGGCCGGCGGTCGCCGCGGGGAGCCTGCTGGTGGCGCTGTACGCCGTCTCGGACTTCGGGACGCCCGCGATCATGCGGCTGTCGGTGTTCACCCGCCAGATCTACGTCGAGTACCACGCGTTCGGCCAGGACTACGCGGCGCTGCTGTCGCTGCAGCTGCTCGCGGTCGTGCTGCTGGTGCTCGCCCTGGAGTGGTGGGTCCGACCGGACGACGACATCGCCAGCGACCAGCAGGGAGCCGGCGGCGGCGAGCCGGTGTCGCTGGGACGCTGGCGCTGGCCCGCGACGCTGCTGCCGGCCGCGGTGTCGACGCTCGCGCTCGTCGTCCCGGTCTGGATTCTCGGCCTCTGGCTGGTCAACGCCGAGAGCGGACGCCGCCCCTCCTTCGCCTTCGAGTGGTCCTACGCTCTCAACTCCGTGACCGTCGCCGCGCTCGCCGCGCTGGCCGCCGCGATCGCCGCGGTGCCCGTCGGCTACCTCGCCGGGCGCCACGACACGCCGCTGTCGAACCTGTTCGAGCGCACGACGTACGTCGGCTTCGCCGTACCCGGAATCGTGCTCGGGCTCGCGCTGGTGTACTTCGGCGCCCGGGCGAACACCGTGATCGGCCCGGAGATCTACCCGACGCTCGCGCTGCTGGTGTTCGCGTACGTCGTCCGGTTTATGCCCCAGGCGGTCGGCTCGATCCGGACCTCGACGCTGCAGGTCGACCCGCGCCTCGTCGAAGCCGCGCGCACGCTCGGCGACGCCCCGAACCGCGCCTTCCGACGCGTGACGCTGCCGCTGATCGCGCCCGGCGTCGTCGCGGGCGCCGCGCTCGTCTTCCTCACGACGATGAAGGAGCTGCCGGCGACGCTGATGCTACGGCCGACCGGGTTCGACACGCTCGTCACCCACATCTGGCGCGCTCAGGCGTCGGCGTACTTCCAGTACGCCGCGATACCGGCGCTGTTGCTGATCGTCATCTCGGGGCTCTCGATGGTCGTGATGCTCTCTCAGGAGCGGATGGGGCCGTAGGAATCGAACAGCGGCACAAAAACAGAGAGAAGTACCGTTCTACAGTCCGTCGGACTCGTTATCGGACTCGTTGCCGACGCCGGTCGACTCGTTGCCGGTTTCGTTGAGTCCGCCCTCGGTCTCGTTAGTCTCGTTACCCATACCTTCGGTCTCGTTACCGGTTTCGTTGAGTCCGCCCTCGGTCTCGTTAGTCTCGTTACCGAGTCCGTCGTCGGTCTCGTTGTCTTCGGTACCGATGCCGTCGTCCGTCTCGTTGTCCTCGGTACCGGCGCCGTCGTCTGTCTCGTTGTCCTCGGTGCCGTCACCGTCGTCTGTCTCGTTGTCACCGCCACCGGTGTCCGTACACCCGGCGAGAGCGAGCGCGCCGATTCCTCCAGCGATTTCCAGAAATCGTCGTCGATCAGGTCGTTTCATTGTGGACTCCACTGGGGGTTCGACACCACCGCTGTTTAGTATATACCAGTTATACGATAGATTGCTGGGAAATGAGGGATTAGTCCGATACTTTCGTCTCACGAATCAGACGCCGCTCGACGGCGGGTTCCAGCGCTAGCGCGTTACCACTCAGCCGCCCATTGAGTACCCACAGTGGCGATTTCCAGGAGAAGTATGTTTCGTGTGATAGCTCGCGGAGCGGAACGCCAGCGAGCGCTTACCACGCTCGTCAGGACCGATCGGCGCGTGCATTTATGTGCCAGTTCGATCCCACGTGTACACGGGCACACGCTGTCACACGCTCCATGGTTCGTTCCGCGTGTGCCCACTCCTCACGGGCGAACCGTGCCATTGAGGCGGCTCCAGCGCGTAGTCGGTGGCATGGAACGAGGGCCGCGTCGAGCGGAGGGATCGACCGATGAGTGACGCCGCGACCGACGACTCGAAGTCCCAGATGGTGCGCGCGTTGCTGGTCGTGATCGCCGGTATCGTCGTCCCGGGGCTGGTAAGCCGCGCGTTCCACCAGGCCGGGCTCTCGACGCTGGGCGCGTTCGCGTTCGCAACGGGCTTTTTCGGCATGCTGGTCGTCGTCTGGTACGTGTGGCTTCGACCGCTCGATATCACCGGCCCGATCGAATGACGGTCGCGCGACGGCGCGCGAACGGAAGTTTAAAGGCTGGCTCGCGGGCACTGTAGCATACGAATGACCGCGCTACCGCTGCAGGTGATAGATAACTTCCTGCTGGACTACCACATCGGGCACGCGCTCCTCGTGGTGTTCGCGCTGGTGATGCTGGCGTCGCTCCCGCTCCGGTCCCGGAAGGTGCTCGCGCTCAATCTGATCCTGTTCGGGATCGTCTTCATGGTGACGCCGTTCCAGATGGTCGAGACGCCGCTGTTCCGCCTCGCGGGGCTCGGGCTCGTCGTCCTGTCCCCGATACTGTACGTCACCGCCGACTAACGTTCGGACACCAGCTCTTCGTAGCGAGCGCCCGTCTGTTTCAGCGTCTCCGTCGAGTACAGCCGCTCGTGATCGCACGGCAGATACTCGGCCGCCAACTCGTCGATCTTCTCGTCGACCGCCTCCGGATCCCGTCCGTGGATCATCGTGAACAGGTTGTACTCCCAGTCGAGCTCCGGCCGCCGCGGCCGGTGGTAACACAGCGTCACGTACGGCAGGGAGCCGGTGGCGACGCCCCGCTCGTCGAGTTCGTCGTCCGGCACGTCCCAGACGACCATGCAGTTGCTGTCGAACCCGGTGAGAACGTGGTTGACGACGCAGCCGATCCGCTTGATACACCCCTCGACGAGCAGCCGGTCGACGGCGTCGAGGACGTCCGCCACCTCCGCGTCGAGCCGTTCGGCGACGTCGGCGTACGGCGTCGCCGTCAGCGGGAACCCCGACTGGATCTCCAACAGTAGATCGGCCTCGAACGCCGAGAGGTCGCCGGTCGCCTCCTCGCTGATCCGGGTCGCCGAGGCGTCCGCGCTTCCGAACTCGCCGTCCGACTCGCTCTCGCCCGGCACCGCGTCGGCGTCGGTCTCCCGCGCGAACCGGTCGGCGTTGACGACGGGGAACTCCAGATTGATGTAGAAGTCAGTCAGCATCGGCAGGTTCAGCACCGACAGTCCCGTCCGCGCCTCGATCTCGGCGAGGATCTCGTCGCGGCGCTCGCGCGAGCCGGCGGTCACGACGAACCACATGTTCCACTCGTGGTCCCGCCGGTAGTTGTGGTTGACCTGGCGGTAGTCGTTGATCACGGCCGCGACCTCCTCGAACCGTTCGTCGGGCACGCTGACCGCCGCCAGCGTCGAGCTGCCGATCACCGGCGGGTTCAACACCGGCCCGAACCGCCGGAAGATGCCGTCGTCGTACAGCCGCTCGACGCGAGCCAGCGCCTCGTCCTCGCCGACGCCGACCGCGTCACCCAGGGCCCGGAACGGGCGCTCCTCGATCGGGAAGCCGCTCTGGAACCCGTCGACGATCGCGGCGTCCACGTCGTCGAGGCGCTCGCGCCAGTCGGCCGACCGGAGACTCATTGCCACTACGTTGGACGGAACGAACGTACCTTTTTCGGGTGCGGCCAGTCGGACGCGCGGGCCGCATTCTGCCACACGTTCAAGTACGATGCCGCGGCGACACCGCGACGTGACCTGACGACGGCTCCGGATCGCTCCGAGCGCCCTCGCGGGCGCGTCGCGGACACCCCGCAGACGAGCGCGGCGCGTCGATCCGGACCCCTGTAGCACCCGCGGAACGCGTCGCCTGCTCGCCACTCGACGTTCGGTCAGTTCCACCGACGAGCGGCGCACACGAGGCCGGAAACGGGACGCTTTTGCGTCTTCTATCCTAACTTCTCGCCATGGCCCAGACGTCCCAGGAGTACGGCGAGTGGCCGCTCGATCGGCTGATGACCGAGGTCGTCGGCTCCGGCTCGAAGTCGGCCGACGATATGTCTCGCGCGCAAGCCCGTGAAGCGTTTCAGCGCATCCTCGACGACGAGCCCGACCCGACGACGCTCGGCGCGTTCTGGCTCGCGAACCGCTGGAAGCGCAACACGCCCGAGGAGCTGGGCTCCTACGTCGACGTGATGGCCGAGGAGTCGACGGTCGTCGCCGAGCCCGACGCCGACCCGGTCGACTGCGGCGCCAACTACGACGGCAAGGGGCGCTCCGCCCTCCTCGGCGTCGGCGCCGGCGTCGTCGCCGCCGCGGCGGGGACGCCGATCGTCGTCCACAGCGGCGACCGCGTGCCGACCCAGAAGCAAGACGCCTACAAGCACGTGCTGGACGAGCTCGGCGTCCGAACGGAGCTCGACCCCGAGGAGAGCGCCGACATGGTCGACGAGACCGGCTTCGGCTTCTACTACCAGCCCGCCTTCAACCCGCGGATCGATGAGCTCTCAGAGCGCCGCGAGAAGATGGGCGTGCGCACGTTCGTCAACACGATCGAGACGCTTGCCAATCCCGCGAACGCCGACGTCCACCTCGGCAGCTTCTACCACCTGGCGTTCGCCAAGAAGGTCGTCGAGACGTTCCAGAAGAGCGAGCACGTCTCGCCCGCGAAAGTGATCATGTTCCAGGGGATGGAGGGGTACGACGACATTCGCCCGGGCTACACCAAGGTCGCCGAGTGGTCCGAGAACGGCGGCGGGGAAGCCTTCGAGGACTACGAGATCGAGACGCCCGAGTACGGGATGGACTTCGAGGAGGAGGACCTCTACGTCGACGACGTGCAGGCCGACTCCGCGGAGATCACGGAGGCGGTCCTCGCGGGCGAGCGCGACGACCAGTTCGCCGACGCGATCGCGCTCAACGCCGCGTTCCGGATCTACGCGCGGGACGACGTCGACTCGCTCGACGACGGCCTCGACGCCGCGCGCGAGGCGATCGACGACGGCAGCGCGGCCGCGGTGCTCGACGACCTGCGGGCGTTCTGAGGGCGGTAGCGGGCCGCGATCCGCCCGAACCCTTATTTATTTCGCCGCCGATCGTTCGATCAGATGAGCACCACTACGCGATCGTCCGACCGCCTACAGATCGCCGTGACCGCACTCGTAGTCATCGTAGGACTCGCCGGGCTGAGCTACACGCTGATCACCGGTGCGAGTCTCCTGTTAGGGATCGGTCTCGCGAGCGCGTGTGGTCTCTACGTCGTACTGGACTGGCGGCAGCGAAACGGAACGGACACCCGGCGCGTCGAAGACACGGCGATCGTCGGCCTGGGCGGCTTCGTGTTGCTGTACGCGCTGTTCACGGCTGCGAGCCTGCTGACGGCCGTCGGCGTCGTCGCGCTGCTGTGGATCGGCGTCAACGTCGCCCGGATCGAGCGCAGCTTGCGGGCGGGCGAGGCCGATCGATAATCGGCGAAGGCCTACCGCACCACGGTCACCGGCACCGTCGACCGTCGCATCACCGTCTCCGCGACGCTTCCGAGCAGAATCCGGGACATCCCCGTCCGGCCGTGGCTACCCAGCACGATGTGGTCGACCCCCTGATCCTCGGCGTACTCGACGATGGCGTTGGCCGGCCGGCCGACGGCGCTGGCGGTCGTAATCGACTGGTCGGCCTCGACGGCCCGCTCTTCGGCGTCCTCTAGCAGGTGCTCGGCCTCCTGCTCGGCGGTTTCGTACCACTCCTGGGGGAAATCAGGCGCCGCGCCCTCGACGGAGTAGCCGGCCTCCGCGGGGTCGACGACCGTCAGCGCGACGATCTCGGCTTCGGGGTGTTCGTCGAGCGCGTGTTCCAGCGCTTCCTTCGACTGGGGCGATCCGTCGATCGCGACGAGAACGGTCTTTGCCATGCTGTGACGTGAGAGCCGAACTGACAAAAATCCACCTCCGGCGCCGGGTCTCTCGCCCGCGGTCCGCCGGCAGGGCGTCAGTTGTGCCGCGTCACGCAGTTCGACAGCCCGGTCAGCTCGACCGGCTCGGAGTTGTCCGGCGAGTACACGACCATCTGGCCCTTCTCCATGTAGGGGACCTTGCTCTCTAAGTTCGCGGGGATGTTGACGCTCTTGATGGCGTCCTCGTCGCCGAGGTTGAGAACGAGCGTCGTGTTGATCTGCTTGAACACGGAATCGGCGATGTCCTGCGGGTCCTGCGTGATCAGAAAGAGACCCAAGCGCTCCTTGCGGCCCTGCTTGGCGGCGTCGGTGAACTTGCCGATCACACGGCGCGCTTGCGCGCTCTCGGCGTCGGTGAGGAAGTTGTGGGCCTCGTCCATCCCGAGGACGACCGGCGTCTCCTTGATCCGGTCGTAGAGGGGGTCGTTCGATAGCTTCTGGTCGACCAGCAGGCTGGAGACGGCGAGCACGATCGTCTCGGTCGCCCGCGTGTCGTTGATGTGGTACGTCGGGACGACCGTCATCCCGCCGGGGCGGACGAACCGCTCGATCTGCTCGGTGATCGGGCGGGCGTCCTGGTCGAACACGTTGCCGAAGCCTCGCACCCGGCGATGGACGGCGTCGAACGTCGCCTCGTGGACTTGCCCGCCCTCGTCGAGTTCCTCCCGGAGCGCGGGGTCGTCGAGGAACGTCATGAACTGCTCGTAGGTACCGCCGGAGCCGTACTGGTCGAAAAAGCGGTCGATCAGCAGCCGCAACCCGTTGTACTGGTTGTCGTTGAGGCCGCCGCCGGCGACGAGCCACTCGTTGGCCCGCACCATCGAGAAGGGAATCGTGAACTCGACCTGCTCGGCGCGGTGGTCGTCGGTCGCGTACGTCGCGTCGCCGACCTTCGGGACGAAGGCGATCGTGTCGTCGTGGCCGCCGTGGGCGATTCCTTCACGCTCGTAGCGGCGGGCGTCTGCGTCCGAGAGGTCGTCGTTGTCGTCGTGCATCTGGGCGTACTCGTCCTGCGGGTCGAACTGGACGACTGCGGGGCGAGCCTGTCGGCCGTCGTCCATTCGGTAGGTCCGCTCCTCGTCGAGGAACTGCCGGAGGAGATTCTTCGCGGTGTGGGTCTTGCCCGACCCTGTGCCGCCGGCGACGAGCGTGTGCCGGAACGCGAGCGGGTCGCCGTCCTCGTAGTCGTCCTTGAGCCGGTAGTCGATCGTCGGCGGCTCGGCGCTCGTCCGGACTTTCTCGCCGCCGACCGAGAGGTGTCCGAGGAAGACGCCGTCGTCGGGGATCTTCAGACCGGTCTTGATCTCGCCGGTGTCGGTCGCCTCCCGCACGACGGTCTGGGGCTTCGGGACCCGATCGGTCATCCGGCGCTTGAGCTCGCCGTCGTCCTCGTACAGCACGGCGAGCGCTTCGAGATCCGCGAGGAACTTGTAGTCGGCTTCGTCGATGCCGTCCTGGCGCATCGCGCGCCGGGCGTGGATCTCGGTCGCGTCGTCGGCGTGGAACTCCTGAGCGTACTCCAGGCCGGCGATGCGCGCGAACAGCCGCTCCCCGTCGGGGTAGGGCACGAGCAGGTACTTGCCGATCCGGATCGACGACCGGTTTCCGGCGGTGATGTAGGCGCGAACGCAGGAGTCCTCCGCGTCCTCGGCGATACGAAGCCCCTGGGAGACCGCGACCGTCCCGATGCCCCGATCCGATCCCGCTGGATCGGCGTCGACCGTTTCGAACTCGTCGACGCCGTCCTCCGCGCCCGTCCCATCGGACGCCGACGACGCTTCGTCGAGATCGCCGGGGTCCCCGTCGGCCTCAGTGGCCGGGCTCCCGGCGTCGTCCGCGTCCGCGCCGTCGTCGAACTCCTCGAAGTCGCCCAGATCTGCCATGTCCCGGTCATTAGGGCCGTCCCTAAAACGCGTTTCCCTCGCCGGATCGCGGGACCGACGAGCGAACCGGGCTCGGGCGGGCGAGGTGGCCCCTCGGGAACGGGCCGTCAACACCGGTCTCGGCGCTCAGTACCGCTCGTCGTCGCGGTCGTCGTGTCGGTCGTCGCCCTGCTGGCTCCAGACCTGGCCCTGGGTCTGTCGGTACGTGTTGTTCGGCTCCTCGGACTGCCGTCCCCGTCGGTCCCGCTGATTTCGGCTCTGCTGACCGCGGTGTTGTCGGTCGTCCGTCTGCTGCAGGGATCGCTCCTGCCCCTGAGCGCGCTGACCGCGATCCCGTCCTCGCGGCTCCTCGTCCTGCGTCCACTGCCCGGGGTTTTGCTGCCCTGGCGTCTGGTGAGTGCGTCCCTGATCTCGTCCGCCGCGGTTGCGTCGGCGTCCCTCGCCGCCGTACTGGGCGTCCTCGCCCCGGTGGCGGGACTCGTCGACCGAGAACTGGTCGCCGCCCCGCTCTCCGCCGGATCGCTGGCCGCCGCTCCGACCGGAGTCCGATCGCCGATCGCCGGACTGTCCGCCGCGCGACTGGCCGGCCGAACCGTACCGGCGATCGCTTCCGGACCGCTCGCGCTGTCCGCCGCCCTCGCTTCCGCGGTCCGAATCGCCGCTCGGGAAGTTCTCGCTGTTCCGCGCCCGCCGCTGTCGTTCCTGCCGGTTGTCCTGCGTTCCGCCGTACTGCTCGCCGCCCTGCCTCCCGCGGCGCTCGCCCCCGCCCGACTGAGCGTTCCGGTCGCCGTCGGGCGCCGTTCGCTCCTCCCGACCGCTCACGTGGCGCTGCTGCTGGCTAGCTTCGGTTCGGCGTTCGCTACCGGCTCGGCGGCCCTGTTCGCGGCGCTCGTCCGTGTTTTCGCGCTGGCCGCGCCCCTGACCTCGCTGACGCCGCTGTCGCGACACCTGCGTCTCGTCCGACCGGCCCTCGTTGCGCCCGCGATCGTCGATCTGCGTCGGCTCGTCGCCGCCCGATCGCTCGCGGCCGCGATCGACGCCGCGGTTGCGATCGACGTCTCGCTCGCGGTCGTCTTCCTGCCCGCCGTGCTGGCGCTCGCGCTGGGCGCGCCTACGGCCCCAGTTGTCCTCGTCGTTCTCCGCGTCGCCGCCGTGCGGGCGATCTTCCGAACCGGGATCGTAGTGTGGCATAGCAGTAGTACCGAGTCCGCGCGGAGGGATAACGGGCCGAACCGTTCAGAACGGTTCAGCGACGAACGGAAGCGTTCGGCCAGTCGAGAGGTTCGGGAAGGCTGCAGTTACGCGCCCGGAGGGGTCGACGACGGCGATCCGCGGGATGCGGTCTCACCGGCCCGCGAGTAACCGAACGTTACGGGATCTCGACCGCCGGAAATCGCCCGCCGTCGCCAACGACCTTTTGGTCGCAGCCCACGTTAGTTGTCACATGTTACTAGTCCGCGGCAGTGCCGGTGGAACCGAGTTGACCGGTACGATCTACGAGCGGGGGGAGCGCGCGCCGCAGTTCAAGGGCGCGCCCGACGAGGACGCCGCCTACGTCTGGGTCTGCGACGAGTTCTACGAGGTCGAGAGCGGCGGGACAACCCAGCAGATCGACGGCGAGGAGGTCAACGTCGCCTTCGAGTCGCCGATGCCCCGCGGGTTCGACACCAGGGAGCAGGCCACCGCGGCGGCCCGCGACCACGTCCGGACGCAGTTCGCCCGGATCGGCGTCGACGCCGACGCCGTCGAGATCGAGGTGACCAAGACCGAGCCCGACGCAAAAGCCCGAACCGGACCGGACGCCGGCGCCTGATCGGGGCAGATATCGCGGCGGAGCGGACGCCAATTCCTCGAACTGTTTCCAGAACTCCTCGCGAACTGTTCTCAGAATCCCTCGCCCTGTCCGCCGTCCCACCCGCCGTCGCCGGTCCACCGGCGGTCGTCGTAGCTCCGCATCCGATCAGTCGTGAACGTCGCCTCCAGTTCTTTGCGCAGCGACTCGGTGCCGTCGGCGCTGATCCGGGCGAGCTCGTCGGCCTTCTGGACGGCCAGCGGCGGGCCGCGCTCGGCCGCGACGTCCCGGAGCAGTTGCATCGTCAGCCGCCGGCGACACTCCTCGTTCTTGGTGAACGCGTAGGGCGCCTCGACGCGGTACAGCAGGTCGTCACGGGGATCGTAGATCGGAAAGAAGGTGACCTCGTAGTCCTCCGCGGGGAGCGAGCGCTCGACGCCGAACGCGTCGCCGTCCGCCGACAGCAGCCGATCGGCGCCGCCGCGCGAGCGGAACCAGTTGGTGAAGGTGAGCGAATCGGTCCGGCGCTCGCGCTCGCGGTACTGCTCGCCGTCGGCGTCGACCCGGTCGGAGAACTCGACCTGTTCGAGCAGCTTGGTGAAGAATGCGGTGTCGTTGACCCAGGGCGCCTCCCGGCCCGACGCTCGGAGCGCCCGGGTGACGGCCTTCGTCGAGGGGTTTTTCACGAAGCCGACCAGCGGGATCTCCCGCTCGGCGAACGTCTCGACCAGTTCGACGTAGTTTTCGATCACGTCGCGGGGCTCCTGCTCGTCGTACAGCAGATTCGCGAGTTCGGGCGCGCGGTCGGCCCAGTTGAGCATCCCCTTGGGGTAGATCGGGCCGTCGAGGACGAACAGGTCAGAGACGGCGTCGGCGTGCTCGATGGCGTGGTGGCTCTCGGCGAGGTACAGCGCGAGTTCGTGGACGACGCTCTCCTCGAAGCTCGACACGCGCGGGGCCTGCAGCATCCGGCGGTCGGTGTGTCCCTCGTCCCACTTCGTCCAGTCGTCGTCGAGATCGACCGCAGCGTCGTTGGTGTGGGCCGTGATCACGACCGTCCGGTCGCGGTGGAGTTCCAGATCGGAGGGCGCCGACGCCATCGCGGCCTGCGCGACGTCCAACACGAGCCCGTTCTTGAACGACGTCGGGTTGATCGTCCCCGAGTCCAGCCCGTGACAGGTGGGGTACTCCGCCTCGCGCAGCGCGACGTCCTCTGCGTCGACCTCGCAGCGGCGCTGCTCGCCGAGCGGGGAGAGCACGGTCCGTCCGTCGTCGTCGACCAGCGGGTCGAGAAACTCCTCCCAGACGGTTTCGACGAACTCGACCTGGTCCGTCTCGTCGACAGACCGGGTGATGCGGCGGGCGAGTTGGGTGATTCCCTCGAAGTGGACCGGGTCGAGCGTCACGTCCCGTCCCATCCGACCCGAGCGCGATAAATCCGATGGTTGCGGGTTACTCGGAAGTCCCTTGCACTTGCTCGTCGAGCAGTTCGTCGAACAGCTCGCGGACGCGCCGCCCGATCTCGTCGCGGATCTCGCGAACGGCGTCGAGTCCCTGCCCGTCGGGGTCCTCCAGCCCCCAGTCGCGGTTCTCGCCGGTCCACGTCGCCGGGCAGACGTCCTGGGCGGAACAGCCCATCGTGATCACGTAGTCGGCGGCCTGCAGCTCCTCGGGCGTCACCTCGCGCGGCGTCCGGTCGGCGAGGTCGAACTCTTCATCCTCCATCACCGTCACGACCTCTTCGTGGACGTGATCGGCGGGCTGGGTGCCGCCGGTGATGATTTCGAGCCGATCGTGTGCGTCCCGCCTGTCCCGCTCGCGCTCGGCGAAGGCGGTCGCCATCTGGGAGCGACCGGCGTTCTGGACGCAGACGAACGCGACGCGTACCGGGGAGCTGTTCGGCATCGAGAGGGGGTACCCTGCAACGGCAGTTAAACCTTGGTTCCGCGACCTACGTGCGACAATGGAACGCGTACGTATCGGTACATAACTCTCCGGACGACCGGTGCCGTCGACCGAATGCCACCGCGTCGACCGGACCCGATGCCACGGCTGGACGCCGTCACTCGCCGTCGTCGACGAGCGCGTACAGCGTCCCGTCGCCGGTCCCGACGTAGACCGCGCCGTCACCCGCCGGCGTCTGGACGACCGCTGGCGTGGTGGTCACGCGTTCGCCGACGCCGCGGCGCCACCGTGCGTCCCCCGTTTCGGCGTCGAGTGCGACGACGGTTTCGCCCGTGCCGACGAACACCGTCCCGTCGGCGACGACGGGGGAACTGCTGCCGGCGACTCCGACCTGAAGGTTCCCCGCCGAGCTAAGCGCCATCGATCGGCCGTCTGCGACGAACTGAGCGGAGCCGGCGGCGCCCGGCTCAATTCGGATCCCGGCGCCGTCGACCGGCGTTCGCCACAGCCGATCGCCCGTCGCCGCGTCGAACGCGCAGACCGCCGCTCCGCCGACGGCGTAGACCACGCCGTCAGCGACGGCCGCCGAGAGCGGGATGGACACCGATCGCTGGAGCCCCCCGAACGAGAGCGATCGGAACCGAGGTTGGGCATCGCCGAGCTGGGCGTGCCACTCGCGACCACCGGAAACAGCGTTGATGGCGTATATTTCGTCGGCGCTGGCGAGGTAAACGCGCCCGTCGGCGACCGTCGCCGACCAGTCGGAGCCGCTTTCCTGCCGGGCCTGACCGCTCGCCGCGAACTCGCTCGCGGTGCCGACCGCCGCGTCGGCGTCGAAGGGAACTCCGACCGACGCACCCGATCGCAGTCGCTGCCGGTCCTCGGGGATGAACGTCCGGTTGGGATCGCCCGTCTCGGCGTCAAGCGCGTACGCCGACCGGTCCCCGTCGACGATGTACACCGTTCCGTCGATCACCGCGGGCGCCGCGTCGACTGACGCCTCGACCTCGAACGACCAGTCGACCTCGCTCGCCGCGGCGTCGATCGCGTGGACGGCGCCGGACCGGTCGCCGACGTAGACGCGCCCGTCGGCGACGGTCGGTGAACTGAGTACACCGCCGCCGGGATGAGTTTCCCAAGCCCGCTCGCCGGTCGACGCATCAATCGCACAGAGGACTCGACCCCCCGCAACGTAAACCGTTCCGTCCGCGACTGCCGGCGTGGCCGTCGAGGTTCTGCCGGTGGGATACTGCCAGCGTTCGTCACCCGTCTCGGCGTCCACGGCGTACGCGGTGCCGTCGAGGCTGACGGCGTAGACGGTCCCGTCGACGACGACAGGGGAGCCCGCGAGCGCGGCCTCGGCGTCGAACTGCCACCGCTCGGTGACGCTTCCCGTCGGCCCGGTCGCCGCGGGCTGGTAGCCGCTGTTGGCCGCGTCGCCGTGGAACGATCGCCAGACGGTGGCGGTCCCTTCGTCGCCCCCGCCGCTGGCCTCGCTTTCTCCCGGTGGGTCATCGCCCGTACCGTTTTCTTCGCTCCCGTTTGCGGGATCCTCGTTCGTCGTTCCGCTACAACCGGCCAGACCGGCCACGACGCCGGAGCCGAGCAGCCCGAGCACCTCGCGTCGACGGCGAGACGGCGGTGTCATGCGACGTAGTTGGCCGACGAATTGATAAAATAGTTATGAGTTCTCCCCGGTCGATCGGGCCGCGATCCGCCGGGACGCCGTCGCGACGCCGAGGCGAAGAGTAGTTACAACGTCGGTACGACCCGTCACGTATGGACGCCGCGATCATCGTACTCGACGGCTGGGGCATCGCAGAGCACGACCGACTCGACGCGGTCGAGGCCGCCGCGACGCCGAACTTCGATCGGCTGGCCGCGGCGGGCGCGTACGGACAATTGAACGTCACCGGCCGCCGCGTCGGGCTGCCGGACGGCCAGATGGGCAACAGCGAGGTCGGCCACCTCAACATCGGCGCCGGGCGCGTCGTCTACCAGGAGTACACCCGGATCAACGACGCCATCGAGGATGGCTCGTTCCAGACCAACGAGGCGATCCAGAACGCCTTCGACTACGCGGACGAGAACGACGGCAAAGTCCACTTCATGGGACTGGTCAGCGACGGTGGGGTCCACTCCTCCCAGGAGCACCTCCACGCGCTGATCGGGATGGCCGCCGAGCGCGGCGTCGACGCCGTCACCCACGCCTTTACCGACGGACGCGACACCGCGCCCCACGGCGGCGAAGGGTACCTGGAGGATCTCGAAGCGGTCGTCGAGGAGCGGGGCACCGGCGACGTCGCGACGGTGACCGGCCGCTACTACGCGATGGATAGGGATCAAAACTGGGAGCGCACGAAGCGGGCGTACGACGCCATCGTGAACCGCGAGTGCGACCACACCGCCGAGACGGCCGTCGACGCGGTACAGGAATCCTACGAGCGCGACACGACCGACGAGTTCGTCGAGCCGACCTGCGTGGAGGGGGGCGCCGCGCTGGAGGACGGCGACGGGATCGTGTTCTTCAACTTCCGATCGGATCGAGCACGCCAGCTCACCCGGATGCTCGCGGACATCCGACCCGAGTGGGACGTCGAGACGACGCCACCGGAGACCGAACTGGTGACGCTGACTCAGTACGACAAGACGTTCGACGTGCCGGTCGCGTTCCCGCCCGAGCAGCCCGCCGACGTGCTCGGCGAGGTGCTGGCCGACGCCGGCAAGACCCAGCTCCGGCTCGCCGAGTCCGAGAAGTACGCCCACGTCACCTACTTCCTCAACGGCGGCCGCGAGGTGGAGTTCGACGGCGAGATCCGGAAAATCGTCGAGAGCCCCGACGTGCCGACCTACGAGGAGACGCCGGCGATGAGCGCCCCCGAGGTGACCGACACCGCGATCGACGTGATCGAGTCGGACGACCCCGACGCGATGGTGCTCAACTACGCGAACCCCGACATGGTGGGCCACACCGGCGACTACGACGCCGCCGTCGCCGCGGTCGAAGCTGTCGACGAACAGCTCGGCTTCCTCGTCGAAGCGCTTCAGGCCGCCGGCGCACACGTGCTGATCACCGCCGATCACGGCAACGCCGACGACATGGGGACGCCCGACGACCCTCACACCGCCCACACGTACAACGAGGTTCCGTTCATCTACGTCTCGCCCGACGGGACCGGCGCCGGCAAGAGCGTCCGCTCGGGCGGTTCGCTCTGCGACCTCGCGCCGACGATGCTCGATCTGATGGGCGTCGACCGGCCCGACGTGATGACCGGCGAGAACCTGCTGGAGTAGTCGGTTACTGCACCGACAGCTCGGCGTTGGAGTCCGGGATGCCGTCGGCGTCCGGCAGTACGAACCGAAGCACGAGGAACGCGAGCGCGGCGTAGCCGAGCGCGATCGCGAGCGGGACGGACGACGACTCAACGACGAATCGAGCTGCGAGTCCGATGATCGCTGCGCTGCTCAGGGCGGCGCCCAGGGCGCCGCTATGAACGGTTCCGGCGGCAGGTAGCGCGCCGGGATCGATGTCGCCCTCCTGGATCGCGCCGAACGACAGAATGTAGGGGACGAACAGCGCTCCGCCGGCGGCGGAGACGAGTCCGATCCCGGCTGCGAACGCCGCGCTCCCGAACAGCACGTACGCCACGGCGCCGATCGCGAGTCCCTCGCCAGCGCCGATCGCGGTGCCGATCATCGGTAGCGGCGGCGAGTCGCCTGCGTTGGCCATACACCACTTTTCGTCACGGATAGAATAAATATTTTCGCTGTACGATCGACTCCGTCGATCGGACGGCAGCCGACCCGCGGCGACCCCCTACGGTCAACACCCGCGCCGTCGAATCGCCGCCCGGGGAACACGATGGGAACTCTGGACGACTTACCGGCGGTGCTCGACATTCGCGACGACCTGCGCGCCGCACTCGACGAGTCCGAGGCCGAGATCGACGACGAGGTTTCGGGGATCTACGACCGCCTCGAGGACTTCACCGAGCGCGACCGGGCGAGCCAGGAGAGCCTGCTCGACGACGTCGACGACGAGTTGCTCGAACTGCAGGAGCGCTGTTCCGGCGACGCGGCGCGCCGCATCGAGGCCGCACGGAACCGGATCCGCGCGTACCGGGACTCGCTCGACGGCGCCTCGGAGAACCTCGCGGTGCTGGAGACGACGTTCCGGGCTGTCGAGAGCGAGACGGAGGCGACCCTGTCGGATCTCGCCGACGAGCGCGGCGTCGTCTCGGCGACGGTGATCAACGAGAGCGACCCCCGCGAGATCATGCTCGCGGCGACGTTCTACGACGCCGACGACGAGACGGTCGACGAAGTCGTCGGCGACGACATCCGCCTCGACGCCGACGAGCAGCGGCAGGTCGACGTCGAGGCGCGCGTGCCCGACAGCGCCGACTACTACACAGTGACCGTACTGGACGCCGGCGAGCGGTCCGAAGCGATCGGCGAGTGACGCCGCGGGCCGAGGCCGGCGAGCGGGGGCGGCAACGCCCGGCTTTCTTCACGTCGGTCGTGGAAGTCCGACGCGTGACGCCGGACGACCAGGCCCTCAGCGACGACGAGCTGCTCGCGGTGATCGCGCGGAGCGACGCCGACGCCGTGCTGGATCGCGACGTTGCCGAGCGGGTCCCCGCGCCGGTCGAAACCGTGCAGGATCGCCTGGAGGACCTCTACGAGCGCGGCGAGCTCGAACTCGCCGAGGAGGACACCCGCGGGCGGACCTGGCGCCTCGACGAGAGCGTCGATCCCGAGGCGCTGCCGACCGAGGGCGAGACCGAGACCGACGTCGAAAGTCAGGCGCGGGGCGACGACCTGACCGAGGCGCCGCCCGACCACGTCGAAACCCCGCCCGACCCCGAGAGTCGACCCGAGGAGCCGGCGCCGATCGACGCCGACGTGGCCGACGCAATCGACGCGCTCGACCTGCCCGGCGACGCGACCGAGAAAGAACGCCGCCGCGAGGCCGTCCGCACCGCGTACCTCTACCTGCGCAAGCGCGGCCGGGCCGACCAAGACGATTTCGTCGCGGACGTCCACCCGGAAGCGCCCGGCGAGTACGCCGACCCGGACGAAGGGTGGTGGGACGAGGTGATCCGGCCCGGGCTCGACCGGATTCCGGACGTCGAGTACGACGCCGAGGCGTGGACGTACGCCGGCGATCCGGACGACCGGCCATAATCGAAGAGCCCCGTCGGTGACGGAGTCAGGGGTAGGACAAATAGAGCCAGCTATCCGGTCGAAGCCGGTCCGGCGTTAGCCGTCGATCTGGTAGCCCTCGTCTTCGAGCAGATCCTGCACGCGGTCTACGTGATCGCCCTGGAGCTCGATCGCGCGCTCCTTCGTCGTCCCACCGGTCCCCATCGCCGATTTCAGCTTCGAGGCGAGCTCGCCGACGTCGGTGCCGCCCTCGAACCCCTCGATGATGGTCACCGGCTTGTCGTAGCGACGGCTTTCGGTCCGGACCGTCAACCGCTGGGACGCGCGGTCGAGGTCGGCGGTCGGGTCCTCCGGAACGTCGAGATTTTCGAATGGATCGTCCTCTGGCACTACCCGTATCTCCGCGCCGAGAGGCCAAGAAGGCTGGTATCAGGGACCGAGAAGGCTCGACGCGCTGGTAGCTTGTTGAGCGGCTACACCGCGTCGCTCGGTGACGAGACGCTTCGCTGGAGAAGGTGAGTTCGGAAGAACGACCGAGGCGGAATTTGAACCAGAGCCAGACGTGCTCGCTCACCGTTCGTTCGCTGCGCGCGACTGGCAGGGTTCAAATCCCTTCTGAGGAGTATTTGCGGCTCACGGGTGACGAGCACACGCTACGCGGTGCTCGTCGGAGTTGTTCGCCGCAAAAGTACGCCCGAGGCGGGATTTGAACCCGCGTCACGACCGTGACAGGGTCGTATGATGGGCCACTACACCACCCGGGCTGACTACACCTACGCTTCCGGGGGCTTACTCTTAAACCTCTCGCATTGGGACGGCCCTGCCAAGGCATCCCGCGAATTCGGACCAAGGCCCAAGTTCGACGCGTTCGTCGGCGAACGTATGGCTTCGATCCCCGAGGACGACCGCGACCTGTTCGAGAAGAAGACGTTCGCGCACGTCGCGACGATGCTGCCGAACGGCATGCCACACGTCACGCCGGTCTGGATCGGCTACGACGCCGACGAGAATCGACTGCTGGTCAACACCGAACGCCACCGGCGGAAGGCCAAGAACGTCGAGAACGATCCGCGGGTCGGCGTCAGCATGACCGACCCCGACGATCCGTACCGAGCGCTCTCCGTCGTCGGCGAGGTCGACGAGATCACCACCGAGGGCGCCCGCGAGCACATCGACGAGCTCGCCCGCCGGTACACCGGCGACGACTACGCCCCCGAAATCCAGAGCGAGCGCGTGCTGCTGAAGATCCGTCCGGATCGCGTGTTCTAACCCTCCCCTGCCGGGACGCACAGGGCTTTCCTGCCGGAGTCCGTACGAGGGGGCATGTCGGACGACACTCCCGAAGTTACGGCCGAGCGACCGGACAGCGCGTTCCGCGTCACCGGCACCGACCACATCACGCTCATCGGCAGCAACGAGGAGGACACGATCGAGTTCTACCGCGATATGCTCGGGATGCCGCTAGTGCTCCGCCAGCCCAACCTCGACGATCCGAACTCGACGCACCTCTTTTTCGACACCGGCGACGGTCGCATCCTGACGTTCTTCGTCCAAGAGGATCGCCAGTCGAACCCCCAGCCCCACCGCCACCGCGTCGGATCGGTGCATCACCTTTCCTTTTCGATCGACGCCGAGGACTTCGTCGACATCAAGGAGTCCCTCGAGGAGGCGGGCCACGGGTTCAACGAGTTCGACCGCGGCATCTTCCACTCGCTGTACACCCGCGACCACAACGGGCTGACCATCGAGCTCTCGGCCGACAAGTTCGACGTGCCCGACGACCGGCGCGGCGAGGTGCTGGCGACGGCCCAGAAGCTCCGCGTGGAGGACGGCTCCGAGTTCGCCGAGGAGCGGCATCTGGAAGCCGCGCTCGAAGAGCTCGGGATCGACGCCGAGAAGTACGAACTGCCCGATGCCGACAGCGGCGTCGGCGGCGTCTGATCGGCGGGACACCGTAGTTCAGTTTCTCGCGGTCTGCAGAATTTTGATCGGTGCCGAGACGCTTCGCTGGAGAATGTGAGTTCGGAAGAACGCCCGAGACGGGACCGAGGGAATCCAAAGGATTCGCGAGGGTCGGCGCGGCGAAGCCGCTCCGGGAGTGAGTCGAGCGAAGCGAGACGAACATCGCCGAACACCGTGTCCGGCGGGATTTGAACCCGGTGCAAGACTCGCTTCGCTCGTCTTGCGTGGTTCAAATCCCTTCTGAGGGGTATTTGCGGCTCACGGGTGACGAGCACACGCTACGCGGTGCTCGTCGGAGTTGTTCGCCGCAAAAGTACGCCCGAGGCGGGATTTGAACCCGCGTCACGACCGTGACAGGGTCGTATGATGGGCCACTACACCACCCGGGCCGTCGAACGCATCCTATCGTTTCCCGGTCCGCATATTAAGACTTTCCAAACGGAAGACGTGTGACAGAGGGCACCGCGGCGTCGGGGTCCGTGGCAGTTCGCCCCAAACCCTTTAACCGACCGTCGCGTACGTCCGCTCACTGACACACGCTACGCGCCGTCACTCCGTCCCCGTTCGCCCCGGGCCCTATGGGCCTCATTAGTTATAAGTCCCGTCCTACTTGGCAAGCCTTAAATGCCCGCCCGCGCTAGCAGCCTGTAGTATCTCGTGATAGCCGCTTCTCCCTTCGGTCAGACCCCCAACACATGGTAGACGTAAGCCAACACGAACTGGTTCCGGAGCACACCGTCGTCGACGACGACGTACTCGACGACGTGCTCGAGGAGTACAACATCGGCCGAACAGACCTGCCGAAGATCAAGCGCGCGGACCCGGCCCTGCCCGACGACGCCGAGGTCGGGGACGTCGTCAAGATCGTTCGGGACTCGCGAACGACGGACCGAGCCGTCACGTACCGACTGGTGGTTGAATAATGAACACGGAAGACAGACGAGAGATCTCGCGGGAGTACTTCGGGAAGGACCGACTCGCAGAACATCACTACCGTTCGTTCAACGCGTTCCTCGACCGAGGGATGCAGGAGGTCGTCGACGAGAAGGAGACGATCGACACCGACATCGGCGACAAGGAGGGCGAGGAGCCCGTCCACGTCGAGCTCGGCGACGTTCGGATCGTGACCCCCCGCGTCCGAGAGGCCGACGGGAGCGAAGAACTGCTCTACCCCCAGGAGGCGCGGCTGCGCAACATCACCTACTCGGCGCCCGTCTTCATGGAGATGGAGATCGTGAAGGGCGATCCCGAGGAGGGCGAGGACCGGGTCGTCGACAGCACCGAGACGAAGGTCGGCCGGATGCCGATCATGGTCGGCTCGGACAAGTGTAACATCGCCGGCTTCGACGACGAGGAGCTCATCGAGATCGGCGAGGACCCCGCCGACCCCGGCGGCTACTTCATCGTCAACGGCTCCGAGCGCGTGCTGATGACCAGCGAGGACCTCGCGCCGAACAAGATCCTCGCCGAATACGACAGCAAGTACGGCGACGAGATCCAGGTCGCCAAGACGTTCAGCCAGCGCCGAGGGTATCGTGCGTTGGTGCTCGTCGAGCGCACCCGCGACGGCCTGCTCGAAGTGTCGTTCCCCTCGGTGTCGGGGAGCGTCAACTTCGTCACGCTCGTCCGGGCGCTCGGCCTGGAATCCGACGAGGAGATCGTCCACCGCGTCTCGGACGACCCCGAGATCGTGAAGTTCATGCTGGAGAACCTGGAGGCCGCCGACGTCCAGACGACCGAGGAGGCCATCGAGTCGCTGGGCGAGCGCGTCGCCTCCGGCCAGGGGAAAAACTACCAGCTCAAGCGCGCCAACTACGTCATCGACCGGTACCTTCTCCCGCACCTCCACGAGGACGGCGTCGACGAGGAGGACGTCCGGATCAACAAGGCGTACTACCTCTGCCGGATGGCCGAGGCCTGCTTCGAGCTCGCGCTCGGCCGGCGCGAGTCCGACGACAAGGACCACTACGCGAACAAGCGTCTGAAGGTCAGCGGCGACCTCATGAAGGACCTGTTCCGGACGGCGCTGAACAAGCTGGCCCGCGACGTGAAGTACCAGCTCGAACGCGCCAACATGCGGAACCGACAGCTCTCGGTCAACACGGTCGTCCGCTCGGACGTCCTGACCGAGCGGCTCGAACACCCCATCGCGACGGGGAACTGGGTCGGCGGCCGCTCGGGCGTCTCCCAGCTTGTCGACCGCACCGACTTCATGGGCGTTCTGTCGCACCTGCGACGCCTGCGCAGCCCGCTCTCGCGCAGCCAGCCCCACTTCGAGGCGCGGGACCTGCACGCCACGCAGTGGGGACGGATCTGTCCGTCCGAGACGCCGGAGGGACCGAACTGCGGCCTCGTGAAGAACTTCGCGCAGGCCATGGAGCTGTCCCAGAACGTCGAGGACGAACGCGAGCTCAAGCGCGAGCTGGCGTCGATGGGCGTCGAGGGCATCCCCGGCATCGAGGGCGTCGAGCGAACGGCGGAGGGAGACTAACATGAGCCAGCAAAAAGAGCGAGAAGCCAAAGTATACGTCAACGGTAGCCTGGTCGGCACGCACCCCGACCCCGAACAGCTCGCAGAGCAGATCCGCGAGGCGCGACGCCGCGGCGAGATCAGCGACATGGTCAACGTCTCGGTCGACGAGCGCACCCGCGAGGTCATCGTCAACGCCGACGCCGGCCGCGCGCGCCGACCCCTCCTCGTGGTCGAGGACGGCGACACCCTCATCAGCGACGAGGAGGTCGACGCCGTCGAATCCGGCGAACTGGAGTTCGACGACCTCGTCGAGATGGGGTACGTCGAGTTCATCGACGCCGAGGAGGAGGGCGACATCTACGTCGCCGTCGACGAGGACGACCTCGAAGAGGACCACACCCACATGGAGATCGACCCGCAGCTGATCTTCGGGATCGGCGCGGGGATGATCCCCTACCCCGAGCACAACGCCTCGCCGCGCATCACGATGGGCGCGGGGATGATCAAGCAGTCGCTGGGCCTGCCCGCCGCGAACTACCGCATCCGCCCGGACACGCGCCAGCACCTGCTGCACTACCCCCAGCTCTCGATGGTCAAGACCCAGACCACCGAGCAGATCGGCTACGACGACCGCCCGGCGGCACAGAACTTCGTCGTCGCGGTCATGTCCTACGAGGGGTTCAACATCGAGGACGCGCTGGTCATGAACGGCGGCTCGGTCGACCGCGCACTCGCCCGCTCCCATTTCTTCCGGACCTACGAGGGCGAGGAGCGCCGCTACCCCGGCGGCCAGGAAGACCGCTTCGAGATCCCCGACCAGGACGTTCGCGGCGCCCGCGGCGAGGACGCCTACACGCACCTCGACGACGACGGCCTCGTCAACCCCGAGACGCGGGTCGACGAGAACTCCGTCCTGCTGGGCAAGACGAGCCCGCCCCGGTTCCTCGAAGAACCGGACGACATGGGCGGCCTCTCGCCCCAGAAGCGCCGCGAGACCAGCGTCACGATGCGTAGCGGCGAATCCGGCATCGTCGACACCGTCACCCTGATGGAGGGCGAGGACGGCTCGAAGCTCTCGAAGGTGTCGGTGCGCGACGAGCGGATTCCCGAGCTCGGCGACAAGTTCGCCAGCCGACACGGCCAGAAGGGCGTCGTCGGCCACATCGCGCCCCAGGAGGACATGCCGTTCACCCAGGAGGGCGTCGTGCCCGACCTGATCGTCAACCCGCACGCGCTGCCCTCGCGGATGACCGTCGGCCACATCCTCGAGATGATCGGCGGAAAGGTCGGCTCGCTCGAGGGACGCCGCGTCGACGGGACGCCGTTCACCGGCGAGGACGAGCACGAACTCCGCGGTTCGCTCGAGGAACACGGGTTCAAGTCCTCGGGCAAGGAGATCATGTACTCGGGCGTCACCGGCGAGAAGATCGAGGCCGAGATCTTCGTCGGCACGATTTTCTACCAGAAGCTCTACCACATGGTCTCGAACAAGCTGCACGCCCGCTCGCGCGGTCCCGTGCAGGTGCTGACCCGCCAGCCGACCGAGGGGCGCGCCCGCGAGGGCGGACTCCGCGTCGGCGAGATGGAACGCGACGTGCTGATCGGCCACGGCGCCGCGATGGCGCTGAAGGAACGCCTGCTCGACGAGTCCGACCGCGAGTTCATCCACGTCTGCGGCCAGTGCGGGATGAGCGCCGTCGAGAACGTCGAGCAACAGCGCGTCTACTGCCCGAACTGCGACGAGGAGACTGACATCCACGAGATCGAGATGAGCTACGCGTTCAAGCTCCTGCTCGACGAGATGAAGGCCCTGGGTATCGCCCCCCGACTCGAACTCAAGGACGCCGTCTAAATCATGCCAGCAAACACCACACCCAAGGAGATCGGAACGATCAGCTTCGGGCTGATGGACCCGGAGGAGTACCGGGAGATGAGCGCGACGAAGATCATCACCGCGGACACGTACGACGACGACGGGTTCCCCATCGACATGGGGCTGATGGACCCCCGGCTGGGCGTCATCGACCCCGGCCTGGAGTGCAAGACCTGCGGCCAGCACTCCGGTTCGTGTAACGGCCACTTCGGCCACATCGAACTCGCCGCGCCCGTCATCCACGTCGGCTTCACGAAGCTCATCCGCCGCCTGCTGCGGGGCACCTGTCGGGACTGCTCCCGGCTCTGCCTCGACGAGCAGGAGCGCGAGGAGTTCGCCGAGCAGCTCGAGACGACCGTCGATCTCGGCGAGGACGTCAACGACGTCACCAAGGCCGCGATCCGGCAGGCCCGCAAGAAGGACGTCTGTCCGTTCTGCGGCGGCCAGCAGTACGACATCAACCACGAGAAGCCCACGACCTACTACGAGGTCCAGCAGGTCCTCTCGAGCGAGTACGCCGAGCTGATCAGCGAGGCGATGCAGGGCGACGAGGAAGAAGAGAGGGAGCCGACCGCGCCCCCGGAGCTGGCCGAGGAGACCGGGATCGACCTCTCGCGGATCAACGAGATCCTCAGCGGCGAGTTCCGCCCGCGCGAGGACGACCGCAAGGCCATCGAGAAGGCCCTCGACGTCGACCTGACCGAGGAGGACATGAACAAGCTGATGCCCAGCGACATCCGGGACTGGTTCGAGGACATCCCGGACGAGGACATCGAGGTGCTGGGGATCAACGCCGACCGCTCGCGCCCCGAGTGGATGATCCTCACCGTGCTGCCGGTCCCGCCGGTCACCGCGCGACCGTCGATCACGCTGGACAACGGCCAGCGCTCGGAGGACGACCTCACGCACAAGCTGGTCGACATCATCCGCATCAACCAGCGGTTCATGGAGAACCGGGAGGCGGGCGCGCCCCAGCTGATCATCGAGGACCTCTGGGAGCTACTGCAGTACCACGTCACCACGTTCATGGACAACGAGATCAGCGGGACGCCGCCGGCGCGCCACCGCTCCGGCCGGCCGCTGAAGACGCTGTCCCAGCGCCTCAAAGGCAAGGAGGGCCGCTTCCGCGGTAGCCTCTCAGGGAAGCGCGTCAACTTCTCGGCGCGTACCGTCATCTCGCCGGACCCGACGCTCTCGCTCAACGAGGTCGGCGTCCCCGACCGGGTCGCCAAGGAGATGACCCAGACGATGAACGTCACCGACCGGAACCTCCGGGACGCCCGACGCTACGTCTCGAACGGCCCCGAGGCTCACCCGGGCGCCAACTACGTCAAGCGCCCCGACGGGCGCCGGCTGAAGGTGACCGAGAAGAACTGCGAGGAGCTGGCCGAGAAGGTCCAGCCCGGCTGGGAGGTCAACCGCCACATGATCGACGGCGACATCATCATCTTCAACCGGCAGCCGTCGCTCCACCGGATGTCGATCATGGCCCACGAGGTCGTCGTGATGCCGTACAAGACGTTCCGGCTGAACACGACGGTCTGCCCGCCGTACAACGCCGACTTCGACGGCGACGAGATGAACATGCACGCCCTGCAGAACGAGGAGGCCCGCGCGGAGGCCCGCGTGCTGATGCGCGTCCAGGAGCAGATTCTCTCGCCGCGGTTCGGCGAGAACATCATCGGCGCCATCCAGGACCACATCTCGGGCACCTACCTGCTGACCAACGACAACCCGCAGTTCAACGAGACGCAGGCGCTCGACCTGCTGCGCGCGACCCACGTCGACGAACTGCCCGCCCCGACCGGCGACGACGACGACGGGACGCCGTACTGGACGGGTCGCCAGATCTTCTCCGAACTCCTGCCCGACGACCTCGATCTCGAGTTCACGTCATCCGCGGGCGACACGGTCGTCATCGAGGACGGCCAGCTGACATCCGGCACCATCGACGAGGACGGCGTCGGCGCGTTCGGCGGCGAGATCGTCGACACGATCACGAAGGTGTACGGCGAGACGCGCGCGCGCCAGTTCATCAACGAGGTGGCCGCGCTGGCGATGCGCTCGATCATGCACTTCGGGTTCTCGATCGCCATCGACGACGAGACGGTCTCCCAGGAGGCCCGCGACCGGATCAGCGAGACGATCGACGACGCCTACGATCGGGTCGAGGAGCTCATCGACACCTACGAGGCCGGCGAGCTCGAGTCGCTGCCCGGTCGGACGGTCCACGAGACCCTCGAGATGAAGATCATGCAGACGCTCGGCAAGGCCCGCGACAACGCGGGCGACATCGCCGAGGAGCACTTCGACGACGACAACCCCGCCGTCGTCATGGCCGAGTCCGGCGCCCGCGGGTCGATGCTGAACCTGACCCAGATGGCGGGCTGCGTCGGCCAGCAGGCGGTTCGAGGCGAGCGGATCAACCGCGGCTACGAGGATCGCACGCTCAGCCACTACAAGCCCGACGACCTCAGCGCCGACGCCCACGGGTTCGTCGAGCACTCCTACACGGAGGGGCTCGAACCGCGGGAGTTCTTCTTCCACGCGATGGGCGGCCGCGAGGGGCTGGTCGACACGGCGGTCCGGACGTCGAAGTCCGGCTACCTCCAGCGCCGGCTGATCAACGCGCTGTCGGAGCTGGAGACCCAGTACGACGGCACGGTGCGGGACACCTCCGACACGATCGTCCAGTTCGAGTTCGGCGAGGACGGCACCAGCCCGGTGCAGGTATCCTCCAGCGAGGACAACCCGGTCGACGTCGAGGAGATCGCCGGCCAGGTCCTCGACGCCGAGTTCGAGAGCGAGGCCGAGCGCGACGAGTTCCTGGAGCGAACCGAGCCCGCGACGAACCTCTCGGAGCACGCCGACTCCCGGCGCATGGACGAGGAGCCGCCGGCGGTCCAGGAGGCCGTCCCCGCCCCGGAGGTGGACGATGACTAACCCGAACGGCTACGACGTCGGCGAGGACGTCGAGGCCGTGGTCGAGGACACCGAACTCACTCGACGGCTCAAGGACGAGGTGTACGAGACGATCGAGGCCCGCGGCGGCGTCACCGTCGAGGAGGCCGACGATCTCGCCAGGGCCGTCGAGAACCAGTATCTCGACACGCGCATCGATCCGCTCGACCCCGTCGGCACCGTCAGCGCCCAGTCGATCGGCGAGCCCGGAACGCAGATGACGATGAACACGTTCCACTACGCGGGCGTCGCGGAGATCGACGTGACCCAGGGGCTCCCCCGGCTGATCGAGCTCGTCGACGCGCGAAAGGAGCCCGACACGCCGATGATGACGGTCCACCTCGACGACGAGTACGCCGACGACCGCGAGAAGGCCCACGAGGTCGTCTGGAAGATTGAGGCGACGAAGATCCTCGCGCTCGGCGACGTGTCGACCAACGTCGCGGACATGCAGGTCCGGATCGACCTCAACGAGGCCACTCTCGAAGAGCGGATGATCGAACCCGAGGCGGTCGCCGAGACGATCCAGTCCTCGCTGGGCGTCGAGGTGCTCCAGCAGGACGCCGTCATCCAGTTCGGTCCCGAGGAACCCAGCTACCGCGACCTGCTCCAGCTCGTCGAGGAGCTGCGCGAGATCACGTTCAAGGGGATCGAGGACGTCTCCCGGGTCGTCATCCGCAAGGAGGAAACCGACGAGGGCGAGGAATTCGTCCTCTACACCGAGGGATCCGCCTTCGGCGACGTGATCGGGATCGAAGGCGTCGACGCCTCCCGGACGACGACCAACAACATCCACGAGGTGTACCGCCAGCTCGGCGTCGAGGCCGCCCGCGAGGCGATCATCAACGAGACGATGGACACCCTCGAAGAGCAGGGGCTCGACGACGTGAACATTCGCCACCTGATGCTGGTCGCCGACATCATGACCAACAAGGGGACGATCGAGTCGATCGGCCGCCACGGGATCTCGGGCAACAAGGACTCCGTGCTGGCCCGCGCGGCGTTCGAGGTCACGGTCAACCACCTGCTCGACGCCGCGATCCACGGGGAGGTCGACGATCTGGACGGCGTCACCGAGAACGTCATCGTCGGGAAGCCGATCAAGCTCGGCACCGGCGACGTCGACCTCCGGATGGGGTCGTTCACGCCCGACCTCGAGTCGAGCTCCGACTGACATGAGCCCCTCCCCGAGCGCCGAACCATGACGGTCACCCTCTCGGACGAGGCCAGACAGTATCTCGTCGCCTTCGAGGACGTGACCGGCGCCGCGGCGCGGGACTGCGTCGTCGACGAGGAGTACGAACGCGTGATCGTGCTGGTCGCGACCGGCGACATGGGCCAGGCGATCGGGCCGGGCGGACAGAACGTCGAGCGCGCCGAGGAGCGGATCGGCAAGCCCATCAAACTCGTCGAGGACGCCGACACCGCCGAGGACTTCGTCGCCAACGCGCTTGCGCCCGCGGCGGTGTACAACGTTACCATCAGCGAGAACGACGACACCGTCGCCTACGCGGAGGTCGCCGACGAGGACGCCGGCGTCGCCATCGGCTCGGACGGCAAGAACATCGACGCCGCGCGCGCGCTGGCCGAGCGCCACTTCGACGTCGCCGACGTGCAGTTGACCTGACGGGCCTGCGTGACGGCGTTGACACCTGTCTATATTCCGTAGTATTTTATCCGAACAGTTCCAACCGGGAGCCATGACAGAGTTCTCCCAGGGGCGTCGCGCGTTCCTCGGGGCGGCGTGTGCTGCCGCGCTCGGGGCGTCGACAATGGGGTCGACCGCCGTCGCAGCCCAGAGCGGCCACGCCTGGCCGTCGTATCGGAACGGGTCGAACCGCAGCGGATACGCCCCCGACGGCGTGACGATCGAGGAGAGCTTCGAGCCCGAGTGGAACCGTGGCGAGAGCAACGTGCCGCTGGTAGCGTTGGCCCACGACACCGTGTACGTTCGCGGCGATCGGCTCGTCGCGCTCTCCCGATCCGGCGAGACGAAGTGGGAGGTGAGCAGCGGCCAACCGGGCGGCATGGTGGCAGCCGGTAACCGGCTGTACGCGACGTTCGGAAGCACGGTGCGGGCGTTCGACACGCGAGGGAACGAACAGTGGTCGACGTCGCTGGACCGCAACCGCGTCTACCTCGCCGCCCTGAACGGGACGCTGTACGTCGCGGCGACCGACAACGAGACGCCGACGGGGCGACACGACGGGACGGTGTACGCGCTCGATCGGGAGACGGGGTCGATCGAGCGTTCGAGGTCGATCCCGAACCTCGGGTGGTACGTCTGCGCGGCGTCGGCGCCCGCGGAGACGGTGTACGTCACGCAGTTCGTCGACGACGAGGATCGGACGGCGATCCGCGCGCTCGACGCGGCGACGCTGGAGACGGACTGGACCTGGTACAACCGCGGCGGGCCGGCGTTGCTGACGCCGCCCGCGATCGGTCACGGGCTCTGTTACGTCTCGACGTCGGACTCGCTCGTGGCACTGGACGCGGAGTCCGGCGACGAGGCCTGGAGCCTACCCCTGGGACAGCGACCCGTCCAGCCGGTCCTCGGACCGGAGACGCTGTACGTCTCCGTCGACCGGCAGCTCGTGGCGATCGATCCGGCCAGCGGCAATCCGGAGTGGCAGACCGAAACGCCCGGGGCGGGGGTCGTCGGCGCCGGCGACACCCTGTACACGATGGGCGAGGAGGGGCTGTTCGCCGTGGATCGATCGACTGGCGAGATACTCGCGGAGTACCGGGAGCGGCCGGCCCGGCGCGTCGTTCCCGGATCCGAGCAGCTGTACGTCAGCAACAGGAGCGGCGTGTACGCGCTGTCGTCGAGCGGGGGCACGATCGGTGGCGGTGGCGGCGAAATCGACCACGAGGTCACCGTCGGTCCGCAGGGCGAGTTCGTCTTCGAGCCCACGGAGCTCCGGGTCGAGCCTGGCGAGACGGTCAGGTGGACCTGGGAGTCCGACAACCACACCCTCACACCCCAAACTCAGCCCGCCGGGGGCGACTGGCAGGGCAACCCCCAGGTCGAGGGAGACGGATACGTGTACGAGCACACGTTCGACGCCGAAGGCGTCTACGAGTACGTCTGCGAACCCCACGCCGCGCTCGGCATGGAGGGAACAGTCGTAGTCGGTGACGGCGCGAGCAGGGACGCGGGAGACGGGACGTCCAACGACGGGTCGGGAACCGACGAGACGACCGGCGGTGGGAGCGGCGACACGACCGACGGCGGCGCCGAAGACGGGACGGCAGACGACGAAACGGGCGGCGACGCCGACACCGAGTCGACCGACGAACCGAGCGCGGGCGACGCGAACGGGACCGCCGACAACGAGTCGTTCGCCGACGCGTTCGGGGACCTAAACGAGAGCGACGCCGAATCCGCCGACGGCACGCCGGGACCGGGGATCCTCGGTGCGCTCGGCGGCCTCGGGGCGACGGCGGGCTGGCTGGCGCGGAAAGCCGAGCGCGAGAACGACCCCGAGGAGTAGACGAGGCTCTCGGTCGTGACGCCGCGGCGACTGCGGCGTCGACCGGCCGGAGCCGCGGTGGCGACGGCATCGACCGGCCGGAGCCGCGGTGGCGACGGCGTCGAACGGCCGCCGCTGCGCGACGAACAGCACCGTATCGGCGCGCTACGACGGTCGCGAGGAAACGGCGAAACGCGCTCAGATCGCTTTATCGCACCCCCTCACGGTCGCTATGGCCGTAACTCCGCATCTCAAAAGGGGACGCTTAAGTGGCTCCGTCGGATAGACGCTGGTACTATGGCGAACGGCAAATACGCCGCGCGGAAGCTCAAGAAGGACCGCCAGAGTCACCGGTGGTCCGACTCGGAGTACGCGCGACGCGAGCGCGGTCTCGGCGAGCAGTCCGACCCCCTGGAGGGCGCTCCGCAGGGTCGAGGTATCGTCCTGGAGAAGGTGGGCATCGAGGCGAAGCAGCCCAACTCCGCGATCCGGAAGTGCGTCCGGGTCCAGCTGATCAAGAACGGCAAGCAGGTCACCGCGTTCTGTCCCGGTGACGGCGCCATCTCCTTCATCGACGAGCACGACGAGGTCACCATCGCCGGTATCGGCGGCGCGAAGGGCCGCGCGATGGGCGACCTCTCGGGCGTCAACTACAAAGTCGAGAAGGTCAACGGCGTCAGCCTGATCGAGCTCGTCCGCGGGAACGCGGAGAAACCCGTCAGATAACGATGGCGGCAGAAGACCAGCCCGAGCCGGAGAAGCCGGCGGGCACCGACGACGACGACGCGGTCGCCAAGCTGTTCGGCGAGTGGGAAGTCACCGGCATCCAGTTCAGCGACCCGAGCACGGAGCGCTACATCACGATCACGCCGGTCGCCCACACGATGGGCCGACACGCGTCCAAGCAGTTCCAGAAGTCCGAGATCTCCATCGTCGAGCGACTCATCAACCGCTTGATGCAGACCGATGAGAACACGGGCAAGAAGCAGAAGACGCTGAACATCACGCGTGACGCGTTCGATATCATCCACGAGCGCACCGACGAGAACCCGATCCAGGTGCTCGTCCAGGCCGTCGAGAACGCCGCGCCCCGCGAGGAGACCGTCCGCCTGAAGTACGGCGGCATCTCGGTCCCCAAGGCCGTCGACGTCGCGCCCCAGCGCCGCGTCGACCAGGCCCTGAAGTTCATCGCCGAGGGCGTCCAGGGGTCCTCGTTCAAGACGTCGACCGACGTCGAGGAGGCGCTCGCGAGCCAGCTGATCGGCGCCGCCAACGACGACGTCAACACGTACGCCGTCAGCCAGAAGGAAGAGAAAGAGCGCGTCGCGGCCGCCGCGCGGTAATCTCTTCGTTCTTCTCTCGGTTTCGCCAGTCCAACCAGCCGCGGCCGTAGCGATTGTTTCGGCGTCGCCGCAACGGCGTCCCCGCCGGTCAGCTGGACCGACGTCCCCGATCAGTCGGCCGCCCGACCGCTCCCCGCGGCGAACGCTCGCGTGGCGTCGACCAGTTCCTTCCGGTAGTCGCTGGGGTCGGGATTGCGCTGTAGGTTCCTGAACCGCCGCTTGAACGCCTCGGAATCGATCGCGGGCGCGTCCCGGGCGGCCGCGTGCGCGAGGTCGTAGAGCCGATGGTCGGCGTCGACCAGCTCGTGGCGCTCGACCATCGCGAGCGCGAAGGCGGCGTTGACCGCCGTGATCTCCGGATCCGTCGCGGCCGTGAGCCGTCGGGAATCAGAATCCGGAGCGGCGTCCGGAGCCTGACCGCCGAACAACCCCCACGCCGCCCCGTCGCCCGAGTCGTCCGGCCGGTCCGACAGCGCGGACGCGAGCGTCGACTCGAAGAAGGCGACCAGCTTGTCGGTCGGACCCAGCGCGAGCGTGATGTCGTCGGCGTAAATGTCTTTCATGTGGTTGGCGATCTGGTAGCACTGGGTGAGCGTGCTGCGCTCGACGCTCTCGCCGGCGAGCGCGAGGAACAGCGCCTCCTCGGTCGACTGGACGTGCGAGGGGTGTTCCTCCTCGTTGCGCAGCATGTGGGCGAACTCGTGGACCGCGAGCTCGCGGGCCATCGCGCTGGTCGCGGCCTGTCGCGAGATGTTCAGCACGTGGCCGTCGTCGTCGTGCCCGGTCCAGGTGCGCTCGTCGGGGTTTTCCCTGATCCGGACGGTCACCGGCAGTTCCAGGTCGTGCTCGGTCTCGAACAGGTCCCGGGCGCTGAGAAACGGTGCGGCCGGGCCGGGGCCCTGAACGTGCAGTTCCATGACTACTTCTAGCAAGGTTTCGGGGAGTATTACTCTTGCGTCCGTGGCGCGGCGTCACGAGGTCAGCTCGCCGAACGGCGGCGTCGACGCGATCGCGAAACGCGGGGGTTTCGCTCCGTTCGCCGCGGTCCTCGGAAGTGCGGATCGCGGCTCCCCGTTCGTTCCTTTCAGTACGATTAGCTTCGTCAGCCCTTCACACGCGCGGCAATCGCGAAACAGCACCCTTTTGACCCCGCTTGCGATAGGACACGGTAATGGGTAGACGAAAGAAGATCGTCGAACAGTGCGAGCGACTGATGGACGAGCCGGAGCAGATCCGGAACATCGCCATCGCCGCACACGTCGACCACGGCAAGACGACACTGACCGACAACCTGCTCGCCGGTGCAGGGATGATCTCCGACGACACCGCGGGCGAGCAGCTCGCGATGGACACGGAAGAGGACGAGCAGGAGCGTGGCATCACGATCGACGCGGCCAACGTCTCGATGACCCACGAGTACGAGGACACCGACTACCTCATCAACCTCATCGACACGCCGGGCCACGTCGACTTCGGCGGGGACGTCACCCGAGCGATGCGCGCCGTCGACGGCGCGCTCGTCGTGGTGGACGCCGTCGAGGGCGCCATGCCCCAGACGGAGACGGTGCTGCGCCAGGCGCTCCGCGAGGGCGTCAAGCCGACCCTGTTCATCAACAAGGTCGACCGCCTCATCTCGGAGCTCCAGGAGGGCCCCGAGGAGATGCAGGAGCGCCTGCTCTCGGTGATCCGCGAGGTCAACGAGCTGATCCGCGGCATGACCGAGGAGATGGAAGACATCGACGACGACTGGACCGTCTCCGTCGAGGGCGGCACCGTCGGCTTCGGGTCGGCCCTGTACAAGTGGGGCGTCTCGTTCCCGTCGATGCAGCGCACCGGGATGGACTTCGGCGAGATCATGGAGCTCGAGCGCGCCGACAAGCGCCAGGAGCTCCACGAGCGCACGCCGCTGTCGGACGTCGTGCTCGACATGGTCTGCGAGCACTTCCCGAACCCCGTCGACGCCCAGCCCCGTCGTATCCCGCGCATCTGGCGCGGCGACGAGGACTCCGAGCTGGCCGACACGATGCGGCTGGTCGACGAGGACGGCGAGGTCGTCCTGATGGTCACCGACATCGGCGTCGACCCCCACGCCGGCGAGATCGCAGCGGGTCGCGTCTTCTCCGGTACGCTGGAGAAGGGCCAGGAGCTGTACGTCTCGGGGACCGCGGGCAAAAACCGCGTCCAGAGCGTCGGTATCTACATGGGCGGGGAGCGCGAGGAAGTGGATCGCGTCCCGGCCGGTAACATCGCCGCCGTCACCGGGCTGAAGGACGCCATCGCCGGCTCCACCGTATCGAGCGTCGAGATGACGCCGTTCGAGTCGATCGAGCACATCTCGGAGCCCGTCATCACGAAAGCCGTCGAGGCCAAGAACATGGACGACCTGCCGAAGCTCATCGAGACGCTCCGACAGGTCTCCAAGGAGGACCCGACGATCCAGATCGAGATCAACGAGGACACCGGCGAGCACCTGATCTCCGGGCAGGGCGAGCTCCACCTCGAAGTGATCGGCCAGCGCATCGAGCGCAACCAGGGCATCCCGATCAACACCGGCGAGCCGATCGTCGTGTTCCGCGAGGCGCCCCAGACCGAATCGCGCGAGGTCGAGGGCATCTCGCCGAACCGCCACAACCGCTTCTACATCACGGTCCACCCGCTCAGCGAGGAGCTGGTCGAGACGATCAAGATGGGCGAGGCGTCGATGGACATGCCCGAGCAGGAGCGCCGCGAAGTGCTCCAGGACGCCGGCATGGACAAGGACACCTCCCAGAACGTCGAGCACATCCACGGCACGAACGTGCTGATCGACGACACGAAGGGTATCCAGCACCTCAACGAGACGATGGAGCTGGTCATCGAGGGCCTCGAGGACGCGCTCGACGACGGCCCGCTGGCCGCCGAGCCGGTCCAGGGGACGCTGCTGCGCCTCCACGACGCCAAGCTCCACGAGGACACCATCCACCGCGGTCCCGCGCAGGTGATCCCCGCGGTCCGCAACGCGGTCCACAACGCGCTGATCGACGCCGACATCAAGCTGCTCGAGCCGATCCAGGACGTCCGGATCGACGTGCCCAACGACTACATGGGCTCGGCGTCCGGCGAGATTCAGGGGCGGCGCGGCCGCGTCGACGACATGTACCAGGAAGGCGACCTGATGGTCGTCGAGGGCGTCGCGCCCGTCGAGGAGATGATCGGGTTCGCGAGCGACATCCGCTCGGCCACCGAGGGGCGAGCCTCCTGGAACACGGAGAACGCCGGCTTCCAGGTCATGGCCGACAACCTCCAGCGCGACCAGATCATGGAGATCCGGGAGCGCAAGGGGATGAAGCTCGAACTCCCCGAAGCGATCGACTACATCTAACGACGGGGCGTTCCCCGTTTTTGCGGTTCTTTCTCTCCGCTTTCTCGCCGCCGCGGAGCGGCGCGGTCGTCGCTCGATGCCGCGCGGCGTCGCCGCGCGCCGGACGATAGCGACCGTGAGTCTTTTCCCCGCGCGTCCCTGACCCGAGAGGGGTTATGAACGACGTACGCACCGGTCTGAGCTACGGGGACGTCCTCCTCGTGCCGAAGCGGTCCGCGGTCGACAGTCGCGACGACGTCGATCTCTCGACGACGCTGACGCCGAACGTCCGGTTGGAGAATCCGCTCGTCTCGGCGGCCATGGACACCGTCACGGAGGCCGAACTGGCGATCGAACTGTCCCGCGCCGGCGGCATCGGCGTCCTGCACCGCTTTCTCGACCCCGACGAGCAGGCCGCGCAGGTCGAGCGCGTGGTGGAAGAAGGCGAGCAGGTCGGCGCCGCGGTCGGCATCGACGAGGACTACGTCGACCGCGGTGCCGGGCTCGTCGAGGCCGGCGTCGACGCGCTGGTCGTCGACGTCGCGCACGGGCACATGGAACGGGCGATCGACGCCGTCGCGGCGCTCGCCGAGGAGTTTCCGGACACCGATCTGGTCGCGGGCAACGTCGCGACGCCCGCGGGCGTCGAGGATCTCGCGGCCGCCGGCGCAGACTGCGTGAAGGTCGGCATCGGGCCGGGGTCCCATTGCACCACCCGAAAGGTCGCGGGCGCGGGCGTCCCGCAGCTGACGGCAGTCGACGACTGCGCCGACGCCGCCGAGGAGGCGGGCGTGACGATCTGCGCGGACGGCGGGATTCGGACATCGGGCGACGCGGTGAAGGCGCTGATGGCCGGCGCCGACACCGTGATGCTGGGCAGCCTGTTCGCCGGGACCGCGGAGGCGCCCGGCGCGACGGTCGAGGTCGACGGGGATCGGTACAAGCGCGCCCGCGGGATGGCGACGACCGCCGCCGCCGAGGAGCGCGACGACAAGGAGGAGAACGTCGACGCCGACGAGGGCGTCGAGTCGCTGACGCCGTACAAGGGGCCGGTCGCCGGCGTCGTCGAGGAGTTCTGCGCGGGCATCCGGTCGGGGCTTTCCTACTGCGGCGGGCACACGATCCCCGCGGCTCGCGAGAACGCCGAGTTCGTCCGGGTCGCCGCCAGCGCCAAGGAGCGCGAGGGGTTCCACGCCGATCAGGACTGGGAGGGCGTCAGCGTCGACAGCGTGGCGAGCGACGGCGGCGCGGTCGAGGAGGAGGACGCCGTGGAATCTGCTGTCGAGAGCGACGACTGAGGATTCAGCCGGCACGGTGGCGCGACTCCCTTCGACCAGATAACCGAATTCATATACCTCCTGCCCGTCAGGGATGGGTATGACCACGGACGCCGTACGGCCGTCGGAGGTGTTCGGGCGCGCATGAGCGACGAAGAAGACCAGGACGCGCCCACGACCGACGGCGGCGAGGACCTGCAAGCGTACACGATCCGGCTCGAACTCGTCGACGAGCCGGGCGAACTGCTCAACGCGTTGCAGCCGATCGCGGATCGGGGCGGCAACCTGCTGTCGATCTTCCACGAGCGCGGGAACCTCACGCCGCGAGGCCACATCCCCGTCGAGGTCGACATCGAGTCGCCGCCGGATCGGTTCGACGACATCGTCGAGGCGCTGCGGGACGCCGGGATCAACGTGATCCAGGCCGGCGCGGAGCGCTACAGCGAGGAGCTGACGGTGATTCTGGTGGGCCACCTGATCGACACGGACCTCTCGGATAGCCTCCAGCGGTTCCAGCGCTGCTCGCAGGCGTCGGTCGTCGACGTCTCGCTGTCGGCGCCCGAAGGGACCGAGGAAGTCTCCAGCGCCCGCGTGCGGCTGGCCACCGAGGCCGACCGGGCCGACCAGGTGCTCGGGACGATCCGCGAGATCGCCGGGGACAAGGACATTCGCGTGATCGAACCCCAGCTCCCCGCGGAGGGATCCCGATGAAGCTCGCGATCCTCGGCTCCGGCGCGGTCGGGAGTTCCGTCGCCGAGCTGGCCGGCGAGTACGGCCACGAGGTCGTCGCGCTGGCCGATTCGAGCAGTGCGGTCGTCGACGACGGCGGCGTCGACGTCGCCGCGGCGCTCGACCGGAAGTCCGCGGAGGGCGCGGTCGGGGCGGCCGATCCGGACGACGCGCTCGACGCGGACTACGACGCGCTCGTCGAGGCGACGCCGACGACGCTCGGCGACGCCCAGCCCGGCTTCGGCCACGTCGAGACCGCGCTGGAGCGGGACCGCCACGTCGTGCTGGCGAACAAGGGCCCCGTCGCCGAGCGCTACGGCGACGTGATGGACCTCGCCGACGATAGCGCGGGCGAGGTGCTGTTCGAGGCGACCGTCGGCGGCGCCATCCCGGTGCTCTCGACGATCTCGGACTTCGGCGCCGGCCAGATCACCGCCGCGCGCGGCGTTCTCAACGGGACGGCGAACTTCATCCTCTCGCGGATGGCCGCCGAGGGGCTGGACTACGAGCACGTCCTCGCGGAGGCTCAGGACCTGGGCGTCGCGGAGGCCGACCCGACGTTCGACGTCGACGGCACCGACGCCGCGCTGAAGTGCGTGATCCTCTCGAACGTGCTCTCGCAGGGCGAGCGGGTGTACTCCCTGGAGGACGCCGACGTCGAAGGGATCGAGGAGATCCCCGGCACCGCGCTGGATCTGGCCAGCGAGGACAACCGGACGGTGCGCCTGATCGGCGAGGCGACGCCCGACGGCGTCACCGTGGGGCCGCGGCTGGTGCCCCAGAACGGCGCGCTGTCGGTCACCGGGACGCGCAACATCGTTCAACTGGAGACCGAACACGCTGGCCAGCTCAACGTCAGCGGGCGGGGCGCCGGTGGGCCGGAAACGGCGTCGGCGGTGCTGGCTGACGTGGGGCGGCTTCCGCCGCTAGAGTAAAGTTCTCGTTCGGTCGTCATTTCTTTCGGTGGTAAGGGAGTAATCGCGTTCTCCGGAGCGACAGCCTCAACTGCTCACGGCTTCCTGAAAGCCCCCGTCGCGCTCGACCGGTTGCGGCTCGCTGCGCGCTTCCCTCGCTTCGCTCGGTCCAGTGCTTGATTCGCCTCACCGGGTCGAGCGCGACGGCCCCTTTCATTCCGCCCGAACAGCAGCCTCGTCCTCCCCAGCCGATTGCGTTGCTCGGCGCGGTGCGCCTGCGCTACTCATCCCTCGCGCGGCGCTGTCTCGTCACGAGGACTCGACAGCGCGCCACCGCAACCGCGACGGCGAAATCAGTTGGCCGTTTACCGATCTCAACATCGTTGCGGTACCACCGAACTCCCCTCGGTCGTGTGAAAGACACACAAACCGCAAGAAGGCGCGGAGATCGGGTGAGTGCCGTATCGAAATGGTTTTAACCGCCTCGCGGCAAAGAGACGGATATAGCGCCTCTGCGCGTGAGATACCAATGAGCGACGAACAACACCAGAATCTGGCCATTATCGGCCACGTGGACCACGGTAAGAGCACGCTGGTCGGGCGACTCCTGTACGAGACAGGATCGGTCCCCGAGCACGTCATCGAACAGCACAAGGAAGAAGCCGAGGAGAAGGGCAAGGGCGGCTTCGAGTTCGCCTACGTCATGGACAACCTGGCCGAGGAGCGAGAGCGCGGTGTCACCATCGACATCGCCCACCAGGAGTTCAGCACGGACACGTACGACTTCACCATCGTCGACTGTCCCGGCCACCGCGACTTCGTGAAGAACATGATCACGGGCGCGTCCCAGGCCGACAACGCCGTCCTCGTCGTCGCGGCAGACGACGGTGTCGCGCCCCAGACCCAGGAGCACGTGTTCCTGGCCCGCACCCTCGGCATCGACGAGCTGATCGTCGGCGTCAACAAGATGGACCTCGTCGACTACAACGAGTCCGACTACAAGCAGGTCGTCTCCGAGGTCGAGGACCTGTTCAAGCAGGTTCAGTTCAACACCGACGACGCGTCCTTCATCCCGATCTCGGCCTTCGAGGGCGACAACATCGCCGAGGAGTCCGACAACACGCCCTGGTACGACGGCGAGATCCTGCTCGAGGCCCTCAACGGCCTCAAGCCCCCGGAGCCGCCGACGGATGCGCCGCTCCGACTCCCGATCCAGGACGTCTACACGATCTCCGGCATCGGTACGGTCCCGGTCGGCCGCGTCGAGACCGGCATCCTGAACACCGGCGACAACGTCTCGTTCCAGCCCAGCGACGTGGGCGGCGAGGTCAAGACGGTCGAGATGCACCACGAAGAGGTGCCCAAGGCCGAGCCCGGTGACAACGTCGGATTCAACGTCCGCGGCATCGGCAAGGACGACATCCGCCGCGGCGACGTCTGTGGCCCCGCCGACGACCCGCCGTCGGTCGCCGAGACGTTCCAGGCCCAGATCGTCGTCATGCAGCACCCCAGCGTGATCACGTCCGGTTACACGCCGGTCTTCCACGCCCACACCGCACAGGTCGCCTGTACGATCGAGTCCATCGACAAGAAGATGGACCCCTCCTCCGGCGAGGTCGCCGAGGAGAACCCCGACTTCATCCAGTCGGGCGACGCCGCGGTCGTCACCGTGCGTCCGCAAAAACCCCTCAGCATCGAGCCGTCCTCCGAGATTCCGGAGCTCGGCTCCTTCGCCATCCGCGACATGGGCCAGACCATCGCGGCCGGCAAGGTGCTGAGCGTCAACGAGAGCTAAGATGCAGCAGGCACGCGTCCGCCTCGCGGGCACCAACCCCGAGGATCTCGACGACATCACCGACGACGTCCGCGAGATCGCGGACAAGACCGGCGTCGCGCTGTCGGGCCCGATCCCGCTCCCAACCAAGACCCTGGAAGTTCCCGCGCGCAAGTCCCCTGACGGCGAGGGGACGGCCACCTGGGAGCACTGGGAGATGCGCGTCCACAAGCGCCTGATCGATCTGGACGCCGACGAGCGCGCGCTGCGCCAGCTCATGCGGATCCAGGTCCCCAACGACGTCAGCATCGAGATCGTCCTCGAGGACTAACTCAGGTCGATTTCGGTCGTCGTTTTCGCTACCTCGCGTAGCGACTGCAGCGCGCGGAACCGAACTCGCTCGACTCACGTTTCACCTATTCTTTTTGTGACTTGACGGCGTAGCCCCGGCCATGCGGTCCCCGACGATCGAAACGCTGCTCGCGTTCGCCGCGGTGTTCGCCCTCCAGCAGGCGCTCAGCGTCGTCGACGCGACGCTCGCGGCGGCGCTGTTCGCCCTCCAGCTACCGCTGGAAGTCCGTCCGTGGACGCTCGTGACGAGCGTCTACGCCCACGACCCCACGGGGCTCGGCCACCTCCTCTCGAACGCGGTCGCGCTGTCGATCGTCGGCTTCGCGCTCGAGCGCCACACGACGCGCTGGCGGTTCCACGCCTTCTTCGTCCTGACGGGCGCGGCCGCCGGCGCCTTTCAGGTGCTGTTCAACCGGCTGCTGTTGCAGGTAGGGCTCGTCGGACAGGCGCTGCCGGTGCTCGGCGCCAGCGGCGCCGTGTTCGCGCTCTTCGGCTACGTGCTCGCGGGCAACCGCCTCACCGGCGGCCTCCTCGATCGGATCGGCCTCGACCCGCGCTGGCAGCTCCTGCTGTTTCTCGTCGCCGCGACGCTCGTGACGCTCGCGACGGCCGCGCCCGGCGTCGCGCTGGCCGCGCACTTCTTCGGCTTCCTGCTCGGCCTGCTGGCCGGCCAGGCAAACCTGCTGCGGCCCGCCGAGCCTGAGCCGGACGCCCCGCCGATGCCCGAGTACTGAGCCGTGGGAACGAGTCGCGCTCGTTCGCCGAAACGCAAGCCTGAAATAGCCATCCCGAGTTACATTCTGTTGCTGCGGGCTCGTAGATCAGTGGCAGATCGACACCTTCGCAAGGTGTAGGCCCCGGGTTCAAATCCCGGCGAGTCCATTTCCTTCACTCCGCTTCGCTCCGTTCAGTCAATGGACTCGCCGACCCTTGCGAACCCTTCGGGTTCGCTCAGTCCCGGCGAGTCCAACACCGGCGGGAACCATGTTCTCCGGTAGGCACAACTCCGTGCGGCAATCCGCTCTAATGTCAAACTCTGGATTTTGGCCATCGCGTAGCCACGCCGTGGCCACAGGGGCAACGACTAAATGCGATCGGATAGCCGCCCGTTCTGGCGATGTTCAGAAAACTCTGCGACCGCGACGGAACGCCGGTGGTTTCGCTCGATAAAGATGAGTTGCGTCTCGACGGCATCGTAACCGGTGACGGCGAGATCCCCGAGGACCAAGAGAGGTATATCCAGCGCGTCGACGACGGCGCCTACCTCGTGCGCGCAGTCGACGGCGACACCGTGCCCGAGGTCGAGGAACTTTCAGCATGAGACGCCTGGAAGGCGGTCCTCAGATCCGACCCCGTGGTTCGGATGCAAAAGTAACGCCGATCCGCGAGGTATGCACCTCCCGCGCCGTGGACGTAGGCTGGGGTGCATAGACTCGGCCCCGATCGGGTCGGCCGGCGCCATGATCACGCCGGTTCCTCGGCCCCCCCTTCTTAAAAGACCAGCCGGTCGCTCGGTCGCGAGCGATGCAAATCAACCCCCAGTGCATACACTCCTACTTAGTATAACCAAGCGCACCAGCCTGAAGCTCACCGACGCACGACAGCGCAAGCTCAACCGCGCCAGCGGGTTCGCCTCAAACGTGCTGTAAGGGTATTAACCAATAGGCTTTATTGCGTTTTCACACTAAAAAATCAAATAAAAATAGTATGTGAAATCAATACAAAGGTAATCGTTTGAGAGGAGACTTACTTACGGGATCTCTCCTTCGGTGAGGACCTGACTAGAGTCGCCCGAGGAAGACTCCCAGACGACTGATACAGATCCACCCGAGGAGGAAATCACGTCGTTAGTGCCGTCCTCTTCGACTGTCGCAGACCATCCCGAAGATATCGTACCAGAGGGTGCGCTACCAGAAGACCATTCTAGATCTGTATCAGCGATAGCGCTGCCATCATACTGGAAGGTTAGCGAACTGGCATCGATATCGTCGCCACCCTCATGGGAGACGGTGAATGAGTCGTCAGGAGTTCCAGAGCTGTCGTCCCAACCATTACCACCGTCGTCGTAGCTATACGACCAGCTAGCTTGGGGTGTTGCTTCCTGACTGCCGCCGATGTCGAGGACGAATGCTCCGATCACGGCGGCCAGAATGACCGTAATCGCGACCATGAGGATGACGCCGATAACCGGTGACACGGCGTCATCGTCCGCGAATAGCTGCTTGAGATCCATGTTTATGATCTCTCGTAATCACTGAGGATTTGGCTGGAATCTCCGCTGGAAGCTTCCCAAACCAAACTAGCCGTTTCACCGCTCGTAATGCCAGTGGCAGCATCCACCTTGTTACCAGCACTGAAGGTGCCACTACCAGAGAAGGGCGTTTCAGAGGTACCGGAGGTCTCTATTTCGATGGAACTGTAACTGATGTCATCTCCACCGTCGTGTCCGAGGTCAAGACTATCGTCGCTGGTGTCAATATCCCAATTGTAGCTTGCTTGCGGTGCTGCTTCCTGACTGCCGCCGATGTCGAGGACGAACGCCCCGATCACTGCGGCCAGAATGACCGTAATCGCGACCATGAGGATGACGCCGATAACCGGGGAGACGGCGTCATCGTCCGTGAATAGCTGTTTTAATTGCATTGTTTTCGTTTGATTCCGCCGGCTGACGACAGTAAAGGATTTAATGCAGGCGTCCGTCGCCTGACACGAGGCAATGGGGGAGCGATGTGCATAGCCCCAACCTCTCGCCCTTCTGTCGTGGGTCCGGCGTTACCAGTCCTATGCAATCTCTCCGTAATAAATCCATCCCTAACTTTGACAGTCCCGCAAGAGAACAAATTAATCAGTAACTAAAGCTGAGGCAACCTGTTACTAAGCGTAGTTGCTCGCGAGCGAGGATCGTTTTAGAACCGACGAGTGATGGCGGCCGAGGCCCGCGTCGACAAGATCTGTTACGTATCTAAGAAGACTAGGGGCGCAGGGAAGCCGACAGTGACGTCCCGCACCGACCAGTCCGCTTCGTTCGGCACCGCGCGGGCATCCAGCTCCGAGAACCTCGTGCTGCCCCAGCGACAGCCCGAGAGCCGCCGCTCGACGCGATCGACCCGTCCGACGTCTCGGCGCGGCGGCGGGTTTACTTTCACCGCTACCTCGAACGTGTCAGATACTGCTAGACGCCGTCGGACGCCGAGTCGCGGCGGATGAAGCGCCGCCCTGATTAGTTTCACTTTCGCCGCGCGCGCCAGGCTATCGCCTTTTGTCGTGTGGCCGTCAGGTCCACGCGATGACCGGACGCAAGACGACCATCCACACCGACGACGAGACGGATCGCTGGCGGTGGGTGTGTCCCCGGGGCCACCGTTCGTGGGAACCGACGAACAACCACTTCTGGTGCGCCAAGTGCGCGCGCCGGTGGGCCCAGGACGCCGAGATGGATCCCGAGTTCCGCGAGCTGCGGAACAAGCGCACCGGCGAGACGAAACGCCGCGACGAGATCCGGCTGGTCACGCCCGCCGGTCCCTACGAGCACCGGGAGGAGTCGGTATGAATCGCGCGACGACGATTCGTCTGGAGCGCGTCGAGGACGGCGCCTGGCGCGCGACCCAGCCCGACGTCGAGCTGGTGGGCCGGGGCGCGACCGCGGCGCGGGCCGCCGCGAACTACTGCGAACTCGTCGCCGAGACGGGCGGCTCGCCCGGAACCTAAAAGTGCGGCCCGGAACGTCGTCGAACCATGCTCGACAGGTTGCTCGGTCGCGCGTCGCTCAAGGAGCGCGTCGCCGAGCTGGAAGACGAGCGCGACAGCCTCCGCGCACAACTGGAGGCCGAGCGGGAGCGCCGCGCCGACGCGGTCAGCGACCGGCAGGACGCCCAGGAGCGGGTCAACCGGCTCGAAGACAAGATCGAACAGCTCGAGGACGCGCTGGACCGCCAGGACGACGCCGACGACGGGATCGAGTTCCGCGGCGTCGAGGAGCTACGTGGATCGCGCGTCGACGCCGTGCTCGATCGGCTCGAAAGCGTCGAGACCGGGCCCGAGGAGATCATGACCGCGATGGTCGAGGACGCCTCCGCAGAGGCCGTCCGCGAGGCGTTCGGCGAGCGGGCGCCGCTGGTCGCCCGCGCGGCGCCGTGTCTCGCGATCACCGACGACGCCGGCGTCGTCTCGGCCGCGCTGGACGTGCCGGTCGCGCCCGAGCCCTTCGCGACGTGGAGCGACGGCGTCGAACTCGACCGAGAGTGGTTCCGGCCGACCGGGCGGTACGCCGTCGCGCTGGTGCGCGCGGACCTGTTCGCCCTCGGCGAGTACGAGGGGCGCGGGCGTCGCTCGGTCGCGGGCTTTCGCAGCGGCGTCAAGGGCGACCACTCGAAGGGCGGGTTCTCGCAGGGCCGGTTCGAGCGCCTGCGCGACGAGCAGATCGACGAGCACCTCGGGAAGTGCCGCGAGCGGATCGCCGAACGCGAGGCCGACCGGCTGTACCTGCTGGGCGACGCCGCGGCGATCGACCGGCTCGACGTCGACGCCGCCGCGACCGACGCCGTCGGCGCGACGGGCGATCCCGAGGACGCGCTCGCCGACGCCGTCCGCGAGTTCTTCTCGGTCCGTCTCTACCGGCTCTGAGCTGTTGTGAGGGTCGCCGTGAGAGTCCACCGCAGCCCGGTTTTTATCCGCCGCGACGTCGTAGCTTTTCCCGGAACCAGCGGTTACCTATCCATGACGAGTCACGACATCCAGACCGGCGAGGAGCCGGCGGACGCGACGACAGCGAACGAGGGGGAAGCATCGTTCGTTCGAAAGCACGTGGCCAGCGGCACCGCGGCCTTCGCCGTCGGCGGCCTGTCGCTGCTGCGAGCGCTCCGGGCGCTGGGGACGAACTCGCGGCGCGCGGCGTTCCACGGCGCGCTCGGCGCGGCCGGGATCGCGCTCGGGGCCGCGCAGCGCCGACGCTCGGGCGGCGACGGGTCGACGGCGACGGGACTCGACGAAGGGGAAACGATCACGTTCGAGACCGAGGACGACGAGATGGACGACCAGGAGGACGGCGGGATGAACGAGGGCGAGGCGACGGGCACCTCGACCGACGAACTGAGCAGCTCGACGCCCGACGAGGCCCGCGAGGACGACGACATCTCGGAGGCGAAGGTCGCCAACGAACCGTCGGAGGCCACCGGCCCCGCGTCGACCGACTCCGTCCCCGAGCAGACCGACTCGACCGAACCCGAGGCGACGCCCGAGGACGATCCCGAGGTCGCGGAGGAAGCGCCGAGCCTCGAGGACAAAGACGAGCGCACGACGCCGGGCGAGAAGGCCGACACGCCCGAGGAGGAGATCGCCGAGGAAACCGGCGACGGGGATCCCGACGAGGGCGACGAGACGACCGGCGACGAGACGACCGACGATGACGGCGAAGAGCACCGCGACGACGAGTCGTAGTTCGGCGCACCCGACTCGCTTCTGAGGAACGTTACGCGATCAGATAGCCGCCGACGCCGACGAGGATAGCGCCCAGCACGACCTTCAGCCGGGCGGGGTCGACGCGGTGGGCGATCGCCCATCCCACGACGACGCCGGCGACCTGCGGGACGCCGACGAGCACGGCGTACGGCACCGACACGGCCCCCTGCGCGAAGTAGCCCGCGGTCGCGAACCCGGAGATGAAGATCGACTGCACCTGCGCGACGCCGAGCGCCAGCAGGATCGGCACGCCGAGCACGACCAGCGCGGGGACCGCCAGCACCGGCCCGCCGACGCCGACCAGCCCGCTGGCGACGCCGAGGCCGAACCCGAGCGTGCCGAGCGCGGCTTGCCCGTCGCGATTCGACGCGTCGACCGAGACGATCGGTTCGAGTTCGCGCCACTCCCGGTACAGCAGAGTGGCCCCCGTCAGCCCCGCGACGGCGCCGAGCAGGACGCCGAACAGGCGCCGCGAGACGTAGCTGTTGAGCGCCGCGCCGGCCAGCGCGCCGACCACGCTCGCCGCGCTGAGGATCGCGGCCATCCCGCGTCCGTCACCGTCGAGCAGTTCGCCGGAACGCGCGTACGCGACCGTTCCGACGAGGCCCGTCACGATGAACGTGGCGTGGGCCGTCCCGGCGACCTCGGTCGAGGACAGCGGCGTGAGGGCGTACAGCGCGACGGTCACGAAGATGCCGCCGGGGCCGATCGTCGTGATGCCGACGCCGGCGACGAGCGCGATCGCGGCCAGAACCGCGATCAGGAGAAGCGAAATCGCCACGCGACTCTAGAACCCTCCGCCGGTGATGAGGCCGACGAAGTCGCGCACCGAGAGCACCGCGAGCACGATCGCGAGCACCACCAGCGCGGCGTTGACCAGGTTCAGCCGGCGGCCGTTGCGGTGTTCGCCCATCGTCTCGCGGTCGTTGACCGCCCAGAACAGCAGGACAGCGGCGACCGGCAGCGCGAAGATCCCGTTGTACGTCGGGAACAGGATCACCATGTCGACGACCGTCAGGTCGAGCGCGGCGCTGACGACCGGCGAGAGGACGCCGATCCCGGTCAGGCCCGCGAAGACGAGCGAGAAGAGCCGATCGCCCTTCTCGACGTCGACGCCGGCGGCCTGCGGGATGATGTACGCCGGCGTCCACATGATCGGGACGATGCTGTTGAACGCGGCGGCGATCACGCCGCCGACGAACAGCACCATCGCCCAGGTGCCGAGCACCTCGACGAGGGCCCTGCCGGGCGTGAGGAACGTCTCCAGGGACGTGTAGCCCATCGGGCGCAGCAGCGCCGCCGAGGCGATCAGGATCGCGACGGTCGTGATCCCGCCGACGGCGTACGCGACCGAGAGGTCGCGGCGTGCGGCCGGCAGGTCGCTCCGTTCGGTCCACCCCTTCTGGCCGACGAGGATCGACTCGAGGAAGAAGTTGGGCCACAGCGCCGTCGTCCCGAGCAGTCCGGCGGCCACCGCCAGCGCGCCGAACGAATCCATCGTCGGGACGAACCCCATCGCGAGCTCCCCGGCGGCGGGGCTGCTCGGGAGCGCGACGATGACGTACACGACCAGCAGCGAGAGCATCATCCCGATCATGATGTTCTCGACGGTGTCGTAGGCCAACAGTCCGACCGCGATCGCGGCGATCGTCGTCGCGACGGCGATCGGCTGCCAGGCGACGGCGCCGCCCAGCAGGAACGAGACGCCGGCGCCGACGGCCGCGACCAGCCCGACGGTCCAGGCGACGCAGCCGATCGAGAGGAACAGCGCGATCGTCACGGCCAGGGGACGCCCGAGCTTCTCGCGGACGAACACCATCAGCGACTCGCCGTGGATGCCCAGCCGGGCGCTCATGTCCTGGGCCATAAAGCCCAGCAGCGCGGCGCCGACGACGGCCCACAGCAGGGTGTACCCGTGCATCACGCCCGCCTGGCTCGCGATGTACACCGACCCCGAGCCGAAGTAGCTGGCGACCATCACGAACGCCAGGCCGTACTGGTCGGCAAAGTCGGTGAGACTGTCGAGAACCGTCGCGTTTTGCGTGCTCATCTGTCGGCGCCCCCTCGTCGCCGATCGATCTGCAGCATGGCCCGAACCGCGTCGGCCGCCGAGGCGGCGGGAACGTACTGCGCTTGGAAGATGTGATACGACTGCGTTCGGCCGTTTGTCGCGGTGGAACAGTGTTGTTCGTTCATCAAGTGGAACTCCGCCGACGCCGGATCGACCGACGGCGACGCCGCTCGCGGTGGTGGCGCGATCGAGACGCGCCGGACGCCGTCCGACGCTCGCACCGCTCCGACGTCGAGCACGACGTCGACGTAATGATCAGCGTCCCCGGCGCGGTTGCCGAGGGAATGACACTCGTCGATACGCCGCGAAGGGCGGTGTTCAGATAAGCTCTGAAGAAGGAGGCGGTGTGATTTCTAGGTGTCCATGCCAGAAATCGCCCGC
>NZ_BAAADV010000001.1:1381231-1501791 GCF_039522665.1 Natronoarchaeum mannanilyticum | reverse complement strand
GCAATGGCCTCCGGCAGGATCAACCGGAATGTGCCCCCAGAGTGGGGGCGGTGGGCGGGATGTCTCCCAAAAGGAGACAACACCAAATGTGGTCCCCGTCAGGGACCACGGTCGTCTATTGCATGGGTCCGTAGGTCGACGACATCGCTCGATCGGCCGGATGTCGCCGAACTACCAAGGCTAACATCAGATCCCATCTGTACGGCGGACCGCAGGGGTGGAATCCTCATTTCCTTCCGGACTTTGTGATACGCTCCGAAGAGGTGTTAAACCCTTCGGAGCGCGTCCGGCACGACAACAGACCGAGTTGAACGGTCCGTCGGTCGCATCGTGTCGTTCGCATCCAATCCGAGTGCCCTGTTCCACTTAAGGGCATCGGATCGTCCCCGGCGCCGTCTGGCGTCGGAGTGAACGTTCGCACCTGAACAGTACAGGCCTTTTCCACTTAAGGGCATCGGATCGATGCCGTGAGGGAGCTGGCCCGACTGTCGTCCGGACCGACCCGGACGAGACGCTGGAAACTGCGGCCCGGCGTCATGGTGCATCGCACCGTTCGCGTTCATTCGGATGCTGGTGGAACACTTAAGACCGTCGAACGAAAGCGGCATCGGAGACAGTTCTCGTGATACGGCGTATCGAACGAAACGGCACGAAGCGGTGAGACGCGGGCGGACACGTGACGGAGGCGACAAGCCTCGCTATCGGATGGCGTGTACGCGCGAAGTAACAGCCAGGCACATCTATGAGAACGGCTCAACACGTGCTGCCGGCAACGCCTACTGTACGGTCAGCGAAAATCTCTGGGCGTGGGATGGGACCGTCCACCGCGTCAATCGTCGAGGTGTTCGATGCCTTCCTTCGAGACGTTGGCTTCGGTGATCTCGTCGGGCATCCAGTCGGGCTTGTCGTCGGGCGCCGTCTCGTGCCAAGCCCAGCCCTCATAGATATGTACCTTGTCCGTACCCTTCTCTCGAAGCCGAAGCTCGGTCTCGTCGGCGTCGTCTTCCGACGGAGCGGGTTCGAGTCTCCGGGCCGCCTTGAGAGCTGCCTGTCGGGGGGTGTTTCCGGAGAAGACACTCGGTTCTTCACCATCGTTACGTCGCAACGCGAAGTTCCGCTTACCGTCCTCACGTACCATGATTTTGGACCTCCATGCCAACCGAGCACATGCCCCACTATAAAGATATCCCCGACGGGACGCCGATGCGAAACATACTACATAAATTTTTTCCATGATATCGCGGAGGGGAGCGTGAAAACCGCCAACGAGACGCCCATCGTCGGGACGTATCAGGTCACTTTGACCTCGCGCGCGCCGCAAGACGCCGCGCCGGCGCCGCGACCGTAGAAAACACTTAAGTAGGTCGTACGGCGAACTTCGTCCTAGACTACCCCGATGGTACGGAAAAAGAAGCTCAGTCCGAGTGGTGCGAAAGACGAAGACGGCGAGTACCACAACGTACACATCAACATCCACGAGGACGAGCTGGCGGTTGCCGGGATGGAAATCGGCGACGAAGTATTCGTCCGCGTGCGTGAAGACAAGATTATCATTCAGAAGGCGGATCAGGACGAAGTGGAACACGATTTCTGAGAGATCCGTATCGTCGGCGGTGCTCCGAGGACTTTTTACACCAGCGCGAAGGGGTCTCCAACGATGAACGCCTACGACGTCGCGAAGCCGCTTCTCTTTCGGTTGCCGCCGGAGACGGCCCACAACCTCATCCACGGGACGATGCGCACGGCACAGGGAACGCCGATCGAGGACGCCGTCGAGCGTCGCTACGCCGTCGAAGACGAACGGCTGTCGGTCGAGACGCTCGGCCTCGAGTTCCCGACGCCCGTCGGCGTGGCCGCGGGGTTCGACAAGAACGCCGAAGTTCCCTCGATGCTGTCCGCTCTCGGGTTCGGCCACGTCGAAGTCGGTGGCGTCACCGCCGAAAAACAGCCGGGAAATCCCCGCCCACGGATGTTCCGACTGCCCGAGGATCGCGCGCTGATCAACCGCATGGGGTTCAACAACCACGGCGCCGACGAGATCGGCGCCCGCCTGGAGCGGCTCGACTTGCCCGACGTCCCGATCGGGATCAACATCGGCAAGTCGAAATCGACGCCACTCGAGGACGCCGCGGACGACTACGCCTACACGTACGAGCGCGTGGCCGAGCACGGCGACTACTTCGTCGTCAACGTCTCCAGCCCCAACACCCCCGGACTGCGCGAACTCCAGAACCGCGAGCACCTGGAGTCGATCCTCGGACGCCTGGCAGATCAGGGCGCCAGTCCGCTACTGGTCAAGCTCTCACCGGACCTGCCCGACGCGGCCATCGAGGACGCGCTCGCGGTGGTCGACGAGCTCGACCTCGACGGCGTGATCGCGGTCAACACCACGACGGAGCGGCCCGACGATCTCCGGAGTTCACATAGCGCGGAAAACGGAGGGCTATCGGGCGCCCCGATCGAAGAGCGCGCCACGAACACGGTGGGATTCGTCGCCGAACGGACCGACGTTCCGGTCATCGGCGTCGGCGGCGTCGCGAGCGCCGAGGGCGCCTACGAGAAGATTCGCGCGGGCGCGAGCGTCGTCCAACTTTACACCGGGCTGGTCTACGAAGGGCCAGGACTCGCCCGCGACATCAACGAGGGGCTGCTCGAACTGCTGGACCGGGACGGCTTCGAGTCGGTCGAAGACGCCGTCGGCGCCGACCTCTAGCACCGAGCGAGCGGCCACACCCTTTTGACGGGAGCCGCGGCCAGGCCCGGCGTGACCTGAGACTCGCCGCGGGGCGTTCCGCGGTTGTGCGCCACGCCGCCCCGCGACCGGAGAGTGGCGCCTGTTCGCTATTACGCTCGCCAGTCGGCTGAGCGGTAAAGAGGAAGAAAAGCCGGTTACCGCAGCGCGTCCAGCTGGAACTCGAACGCCGCCACCGGCAGTTCCAGATCGTGCTCGACGAGCACTTCGGGATGGATCTCGCCGATCACGCCGACCGACTCACCGTCGATCACTACCTCGGCGGTGCGGCCGTCGATGAACGAGGGGTGGCTCGTCGGCGGCGTCTCCAGGTCGACGTCGAAGTTCCGCGCGAGCCCCTGCAGGCGGGCCTTGGCGTCCTCGTAGGAGGCGTCGTGACGTGCAAGCGCGCCGGCGACCGTCCGGTGCTCGGCGACGTTGGTGTTCTCGGACTCGTCGAGGTGGGCGGCCAGTCCGATCTCCGCGAGGTCCTGGGGGTAGCTCCGGTGGGTGTTGCGCTCCAGCACCATCAGCAGCGACGGGAGCGCCCAGGTGCGAAGCATCGTGTAGTCCTCGCTGTAGGGGTTCTTGATCGTCGTCGGCCGCGCGGCGCCGACGGCGTCGTCGCCCTCCTCGAGGCCCATCCGGTCGAAGTTCTCGGCCTCGTTGATCATGTGGAAGTTCAGCATGTCTTCGAAGCCGAGCCCCACGAGTTGCGTGCGGACGGCGTCCTCTAGCCGGGAGCGCTCGTGGCGGCCGCCGACCGTGCTGACGTCGGGGTACCGCGGCTCCAGCTCGTTGAAGCCGAAGGCCCGTCCCGTGTCGTCCACCAGATCGAGGGGATGGAGAACGTCGACGCGGTACGGCGGGATCGAGACGTCGTAGGCGAGATCGCCCGCCTCGTTTTCGTCGGTCTCGGCATCTAGCCCCGACCGCTCGAACAGGTCGACGACCTCCTCGGGATCGAGATCGACGCCGAGCAGCGTCTCGATGCGGTCGTGGGCGACCGACTTCTGCTTGACCTCGAAGTCCGGTCGGTGAAGTTCTCGATCGGGGTAGTTCACCACGACGTCCTCGATCGTCGCGCCGCGGGCGTCGAGCGCGTAGCAGACGATCGCGCACATCCGGTCGATCGTCCACTGGTCGGTGCCCGTCAGCTCGACGAACAGGTTCCGCGAGTCGGTGGTCACCTCGGTCCGCCGGCCGTTGATCACCGGCGGGAACGAGAACAGGCCGATGTCGTCGTAGATCGCCGGGAAGCGTTCGTAGTCGGCCACGAGGTCGGCGTACGTCTCGCCGGTGGGGTGCCCTTCGAGTACCTCTCCGGGCGTCAGCTCGGCGTCCGAGTCCAGCGGGACGAACCGATCGCCGTCGGGCTCGACGCCGGTGTAGCGGATGGACTTGTTCGGCGTCGCGGCGCCCGCGTCGGGGGCGGCGTCGTCCGCAGCCTCGTCGCCCGGTTCCGGGGCCTCGCCTTTCAGCATCGTCAGGTCGTGGATGCCGATGGCGCCCTTGGCGCGCTTGCGCCCCATCGTCGCGTGGAGCTTCTCCTGGAGCTGGATCAGCGAGTCCAGCGCGTCCTCGTCGAGGTCGACGCCGCGGATCACCGCGCCGGTGACGTAGGGGCGCTCGTCGGGAACCGACTCGTCGACTTCGATCGTCCAGTCGGCGTCGTTCGTGTTCGGGATGTCCACGCCCCGGTCGTCGCCGTAGTGGTAGCGCAGCGACCGGGCGATCCCCCCGACCGAGAGGCGATCGAGCCGGTCGGGCGCGAACTCGAGCTCGAACCCGCCATCTTCAGTCTCGCCCTCGTACTCGAGTCCGAGGCCGAACAGGTCCTCCTTGAGTTCTTCGTCGCTCTTCTCGTCGTGGCCGGTCAGGTCGCGCAGTTCGTCGGGATCGACGTCTACTGTGGGCATCAGTACATCACCTCGGTGTCTCGCAGCAGTTCGAGATCGCACAGCGTCCCGTGGACGTCCCGGATGTCCTCGAAGCCGTAGATCAGCATGAGCAGGCGCTCAAGGGAGAGCCCCCAGGCCATCACGTCGGCGTCCTCGACGCCCAGCGGGGCGAGCATCTCCTCGCGGAAGATCCCCGAGTTTCCGACCTCGATCAGTTCGCCCGTCTCGGGATGAGTACCAAAGAGCTCGAAGCTCGGCTCCGTGTAGGGGTTGTAGTGGGGCTTGTACTCCAGGTCGGTGATGCCGAACTGGGCGTAGAACTCCTCGAAGGTGCCCATCAGGTCACGCACCGAGAGGTCCTCGGCCATCACCCAGCCCTCGATCTGGAAGAACTCCAGCAGGTGGGTCGGATCGAGGGTGTCGTTGCGGTACACCTTCTCGACGCTGAAGTACCGCTGGGGCGGTTCGAGCTCGCCGACCTGCTCGCCCGAGAGGTACCGCGTCGACAGGGAGGTCGTATGCCCGCGTAGCGCGAGCGCCCGCGCGAAGTCCTCGTCCCACGGCGAGTGGTAGCCGTCGCCGTCAGGCCCGACGCCGTTGCGGTGTGCGTCCTCGACGCGGTCGACGAGATCCGCGGGCAGCTCGTCGATCTCCCGGGGCTGATCCATGGCGAACCGGTCCCAGTGGGTGCGCGCGGGATGGTCCTGGGGCATGAACAGGCAGTCGTTGATCCAGAAGTCGGCGTCGACGTGGGGGCCCTCCATCTCCTCGAAGCCCATCCCGACCAGTACGTCCTTGACACGATTCGCGGTCTGGCGGAGGATGTGTTCCTTGCCGCCGCCGACCTCGGCGGCGTCGGCCTCGACGTTGTACTCGCTGAACTCGACGTCGCGCCACTCGCCGCTCGTGAGCAGCTCGGGCGTGAGCTGGCCGACGGACTCGGCGGCCTCGACGCCCTCCATCAGCGCCGTGACGCCCTCGTCGGTGAGTCGAACCGATCGAACCGTGCGCTCGGTGAGCTCGACCAGCCCGCGGCTGTCGAGCCGATCGAGCGTGTCGTCGTCGACGTCGGCGTCGCCGCGATCGAGCGCGGCGAGCGCCGTCGCCTCGGGATCGCTGTCGGGGTCGGCGTCCGCGTCGGCGGTGATCTCGCCGCTGTCGATCGAACCGTATCCCTTGCGGGCGTAGTTCGACAGCGCGATGTCGACCGCCTGCCCGTCGAGGCCCGACTCGCCGATCGCCCGGCCCATCTGGACCGGCGACTCGTCGGCGTCGAGGGCCAGCGCTGCCTCGTACAGTCGAACCTCGGGAAGCCCCTCGTCGAGATAGCGATGGGCTTCGTCGGTTAGCTCGACGCCATCCTCGGTCGCCGACTCGACGGCGACGAGCCCCTGCTCTTCGAGATCGAACGCCGCCCCGGTGATCGTCTCGGGCTTGTGGTCGGTAGCGTTCGCGATCGCGTCGATCGTCTGTGCGTCGTCCGCGCTCGCGGTCTCCAAGACCGCGACCTGTGCGTCCGGGAGTTTCATGGGTTCATTGTTGGATCAACCGCTCGGTCGTCAGTTACCGGTTCCGGTCTGGAACGGCATCGGTGCGGCTCTTCTCGGATCGGTTTCGTCCGGGGACGGCGTCGAGACGCCGTCGCTCCGCGGAGTCCACCGGCCCTAAGCCGCGACAAAAAAGCCGAACCCCGCTCTGGCCGCGCGTGGCTTGCTATCGACGCGAACGCCGGCGTGGGGTTCGGACGCCATGTGCGAACGGTTGTGAGGGGTTCTAAAAAGCGTTACGCGTTCGTCGGCATCGCGGCCATCGCGCCGACGCGGCGAGCGCGGCGTCAACGCGGGAACCGCGGCGTCTCGACGCCGCGGCGATGGCGCCCACCGCTCCCGTCCACTGGGGACTACCGCTTCCGGTCGCTGTCGAGGTCGATGTCGAGCTCGTCGAGCTTCTCGGCCCACTCGTCGCGTTTCTCCTGGTGGTCCTCGAGGAACTCCGTCATGAGCTGTGCGGCCTGTTCCTTGCAGTCGCCACAGAGCCGCTCGCCGCCGACGCACTCGTCGTACACCTCCTTGGCGAACTCGTCGTCCTCGCCCGCGAGCAGGTAGGCGTACAGCTCGTAGACCGGACACTCGTCGGCCTTCCCGCCCTTCTCGCGCTGTTCCTCTGCTGACTGTCGGCCGCCCGTCGTGGCGGACTTGACCTTGTCGTAGCCGTCCTCGGGGTCGTCGAGCAGCGAGATGTGAGAGGCGGGGATCGACGACGACATCTTGCCGCCGGTCAGCCCGGTCATGAAGCGGTGGTAGATCGACGACGGCGGCCGGAAGCCGTAGCCGCCGTGGTCGAGTTCGACCTCGCGGGCGAGCTCGTCGGCTTCCTCCCTGGTGAGCTCGAACGTGTCGATGTGGGCGTCGTAGACGCGCTTCTCGCCGTCGATCGCCTCGATGAGCGCCTCGAAGGCGTCCTCGGGGGCGTGCTGGTCGAGGAACCGAACCCGCGGGCGGACGGGCTCCATCCCCGCGGCGTCGAGCTTCTCGATCGCGGTCTGCCGGGCGTCGTCCGGCGCGGGTTCGTGCTCGCGGAGCCAGTCGGCGGCGTCTTCACAGCGCACGTCCTCCGCATCGTCGTCGGTGCGGGCGTCCTCGCCGCCAAGGTCGTTGTAAGCCTCGCCGATCAGCCGGCGCTCGGTCGGCGTCGCCTCGAAGCTGGCGTACGCCTCGGTGACGCCGAAGTAGCGCGTGCGAGCGGCCAGATCCCGCGCCAGCCGCATGTGAGGGTCTTGGTCGGGACCGACCGGGATCACGGTGGGCTTTGGCTCGTCGGCGACCTGCGGGTAGAGGATATCGGCCATCTGGGTGACGACAGACTGCATGTGCGAGACGTCGGTCTCGCCGTCGAAGCCGTAGATCGACCCCAGCTCCGAGAAGTTCGCCTCGACGCCCAGCTCGAACGCCAGATCCTGCACCTCGCGGTTGTCCGACTGGCGGTACAGCGTTCCCTCCTCGGGGTCGAAGCCCAGCGCGAGCAGCGAGAGCACGTAGTCGCGGGCGTGCTCGTCGATCTCGTCCCACGTCATCCCCCGGGCGCTGTGGGCTTCGAGGTCGGCGATCAGGCCGTACGCGTCGCCGCCGCGCTCCTGGTGCCAGATGATCTCGTCGAACACCAGCTTGTGGCCGATGTGGGGGTCGCCGGTCGGCATGAAGCCCGACAGGGCGGCGAAGGGCTCGCCCTCGCGCATCGCCTCGGCGACGGGCTCGTAGTCGCGGTGGCCGAAGATCACGCCCCGGCGCATCAGGTAGTGTGGCGAGGGGACGCCGTCGAGTAGCTCCTCGAACACCTCGATGCCGAAGTCCTCGAACAGCTTCCGGTAGTCGGCGACCGAGGACGACCCCCACGGGTCGAGCGCGACCTCGTCGGCGCCCGCGGCGGCGCCTCCGTCAGTGTAGGCTGTCGGAGACGCGTCGGCGTCGGAGCGCCAGCGCTCCCCGTCCGACGACGGCTGTTCGGACGACGATTCGCTGGCCTCGCGGGGATCAGTGTCTCGGCTCATACCTCTAGACAGGCCAGAGTCGACCCGGCGGGCGCATAAAGCCGTTGTTTCGCACCCTCGGCGGCGTCGAAACCCGCGTTCGGCGTCGGGTCGAGATCACCGACGCCGGTCGAGCTGCGCGTGGTCGCTCCCGCTCGTCTCGCCGCGCGTGTCGGCCGCGATCGCGAGCCCCAGCAACGCCGCGTAGAACGCCGCGACGGTGCCGAGCACGATCGTCCCCGACACGCCCTCGATGGCGGCGGAGTCGACCAGTCCGTCGTCCCCGTACGCGGCGAGGCGGAACAACCAGACCGCGCCCAGCCCGCCCAGCAGCGGGAGGTAGACACGTCGGAGTCGGTGGGCGACGGCAACGTGGTACGCCATCTTCGCGGACGGCTGCCGGTAGTCCCGACTCAGCTCGGCGCGCCAGTCGCGCTGCTCGACGCCCGCCGAGGGATCGAGCGCGTTCGCGAACAGGTTCTCCTGGAGCACCCGGGCCCGCGAGCGCCAGACGTCGTAGAGCTGGTAGCGACGGGCCTCGATCAGCAGGAACACGGTCCCGATCATGATGCCGACGAGGACCACAGTGTGGCCGGCGCCCTGCCCGGAGAAGGCGTAGGCCAGCACGGCGCCGATCACGGTGACCGCGAAGTTCGTCGTGCTGTCCAGCCGGGTGCGCCAGTTGATGACCCGATCCATCTCGCCGCGGTAGAGATGTGCGACGATCGATCCAAGCCCCATCTCGCTGCCGAGCTCGCGCAGCGACTGACTCGTCGGGTCGGCGTCGTCCGAGTCGCTTCGCTCGTCGTCTCCCATGTGCGCTAGTCGTGTCCGCCGGAACAAAATCGGGGGAGACGGGCGGGACACTGCGGTGGGCCGGGGCCGGTTCTCGACGTCAGGGCGTGATGCGCTCGACGCCGAGCCACGCCAGCTCGTCGCCGTCGGGGAGCGCGAACACCATCTCCTTGCGGACGCCGTGGGCCAGGCGCACGTCCAGCGAGAGGTCCCGCGGCGCGAACGCGTAGCCCGGCGGCAACACTCTGACGAGGCGCTCGGAGTGGCTCAGCTCCTCGACCGACTCGACGTCCGCGTACGTCCGGAAGTCGGCGCCGAACTTGAACCCGGTCTTGGGGACGACGCCGCGCTCGCGCAGGACGGCGTACGTCCGGAGCCGGCGGTCGAACCGCTCGCCCTCGACCGCGCGGCCGCGCTCGACGACGGCGTCGTAGCCGCCGGGTACGTCGATCGCGCCCGCGGCGGAAAGCTGGGCCGCCTCGACCAGCGAGAGCTGCAGACCTTGCTCGTCGGCCGGTTCGCGCCCCGCGAGGGGTTGGCCGTAAAACCCGCTCTGGTGGAGCCGTTTCGGCGGTTCCCAGCAGATCGCCCGGTCGTCGAACAGCGCCGTCGGGACGCCCTCGGGCAGGTCGACGGTCGTCGATCCCGAGGGGTCGGGACGGCTCGTCTCGAAGTAGGTGATCTCGCTCTCCTCGTCGACGATCGCGAGCGTACAGTCGCCCAGCGAGCTCGCGGGGAGGCGCTCGCGCTCGCCGACGACGCGGATCCGGTAGGCGACCTCGCCGGCGTGGCGATCCTTCCCGCGCGGGTAGACGACGAAGTCGACGTGCTCGGTGTCGACGGCGTCGGGCGTCCATCGGTCGCGAGCGGGCGAGAGGTAGAACCCCCTGGCGCGCAGGTCGGCGTACACCAGGAATCGCAGCCCGAACCCGTCGGCGTCGGCGCTCGCGAGGAACTCCCGGAACCCCTCGCCGTCGACCGCGTCGAGGTCGCCCCGGAACAGGAGGTGGGCCGCCTCGACGGGGGCGAGCGCGATCTCGTCGCCGTCCAGGGGGTAGCCGTACCCGCGAGCGTCGTAGAAGCGCTGGCGGGCGTCCTCGGCGACGCGGACGACGCCGTCCCGGCGGTGGCCGTGCATACTCTCCCTCGCTCTCGGGTCGGCAAATGCGTGACGGTCGCGGGGCGCGAGTCCGTGCGACGGAGTAGCGCCGTCAGTCCGCGCGCTCGACGCGCTCGCACGTCGAGTCGAGACAGCGGTTTCGGCTGCCGGCGTCGAACAGCGGCAGCCCGCAGGGGCAGGTGCCGACAACCGTGCCGGCGGGGATCGCGAAGCTCGCCTCGCAGTCGGGATGGGAGTCACAGCCAGCGAGCAGGCCGCCTCTCCGGAGGATTCGCAGATCGTCGCCGCAGTCGGGACAGTCCCACGCGCGGTCGAACTCTTCGCGGACGGCGGCGTCGAGCGACTCGCACTCGCGATCGAGACACAGGTCGAACGGGACGCCGCGCTCGACGCGCATCCGCGGGAGGCCGCAGTCACAGGTTTCCGATCGGACGTTCGCGCCGGCGGGCAGCCCGTAGCGCTCGCCGCAGCCTAGGCAGTTGACCGCGCCGCCAGCGCGGACGAGCGTGCGCTCGCAGTCGGGGCACTCGCCGACGGGACGGCCGGCCTCGGTCGCGGGGTAGCTCCCGTAGCCGTCCTCGGTGTGGCCGACGACGCGCAGGTGCTCGTCGCCGGACTGCGCCGTGAGAGAGAACCCGCCGTCACGCGCGCAGGAGACGGCGTCCGCGCGGGTGAGCCACGCCACGGGCTGGTAGCCGTCGGCGTCGTGGACCAGCACGGTGTTGTCGGGTTTGACGACGACCGCGACGTGGCCGCGGTGCTCCTCGCGCTGGTCGCCGTCGTAGATGGTGGTACACTCGCCGGCCAGCACGCGGATCGAGCGGGTCGGATCGCGGGGATGGGCGTCCGTTGTCTGGGACATGGGGCGTCTGGATTCGTTTCCGGTGTTAAAGGTGTGGAGAGCGGGGCAACCTGGAACGGAAACATCTCGAACGACTTCAAATCGCATCTATCAATTGCAACTGCAGCGAACAACACCACGAAAGCCCTCGGCCCGCTCCAGTCGCGCGCCCCGCCTGCGCTCCTCGCTCCCTTCGGTCGCTCCGGTGCTTGACGGGTCGTGCTTCCCGGAGCGTGCCTCGCCCTTTCAGTCCGCCAGGCCAGCACCGCAACCGCAGTGCGCGGGTCGGCTAGCGGCCGACCACGCGCGCCCCGGCCCTCCCCCGTCGTCCGCACGAGCGTAGCGAGTGCGGGCTCGGAAGAGCTTCGCTCTTCCGGCGGCGCGCCATGAAGCCGCGCCCGGCCGTGCGGTTGCGATGGCGCGCGCTGTCGAGCCTTCATGGCGAGACAGCAGCGCGCGAGGGGCGAGTGAGCCGTCAGGCGAACGAGTCGGTTGGGGAGGACGAGGTTGCGGTCCGGGTGGAATGAAAGGGGCCGCCGCGGTCGATCCGGTGAGGCGAAGTAAGCACTGGACGGAGCGACCGAGGGGAGCGAAGGAAGCGCGCAGCGAGCCGCAACCGGTCGAGCGCGGCGGGGGCTTTCGGCGTGTTCGAAGTCGTCGCCCCAGTTCCAGGGAGTGCGACACAAGTGCAGGTGCAATCTCCAACTCCTAACCCGAACCCAGCACGAACCGCCGCAACTCCACCCTATAACCCGCCGCCCGCTCTACGCCCACGCAATGAAAGCAGTCCTGTTCGACATGGACGGCGTCCTCGTCGACTCCGAGGAGTACTGGGTCGCGCTCGAAGAGGAGGAGGTCCTCCCCGAGGCCGTCGGCGAGGGCGTCGTCGACGACGAGGAGATCACGGGCATGAACTACCGGGAGATCCACGGCTACCTCGACGACCACTACGGCGAGCACCTCGACATCGGCCGCGAGCAGTTCGAGACCTACTACGAGGACGCCGCCGATGATCTCTACAGCGAGCGCGTCGAGTTGATCGAGGGATTCGAGAAACTTGCCGACGACCTGCGCGACCGCGGCGTCCGCACGGCGGTCGTCTCATCCTCGCCGCTGGACTGGATCGGCATCGTCGTCGACCGCTTCGAGATCGGCGAGCACTTCGACGCGCTGGTCAGCGGCGACGAGATCGAGGGGCCGAGCAAGCCCGAACCGGAGGTGTACGAGATCGCCGCCGCCGAGGTCGGCGTCGACCCCGCCGACTGCGTCGCCGTCGAAGATTCCGAGAACGGCGTCGAGGCGGCCAATAGGGCAGGGATGACCAGCGTCGGCTACCGAACCGAGATCAACCAGGGGATGGATCTCTCGAAGGCGGATCACGTCGCCGAGGGACCCGAAGAACTGCGCGGCCTGTTGCTGGAACTGACGAGCTGATCACTCCACCCGAACGGTCCGGGAGTCCCGAACGGGCAGTAAGGGAAGTTCGGGGAAACACACCTCGACGGTGAACTCCATCGGGCTTTCCGACCCGCCGAACACCCCCACCGGCACCTCCACGGGCTGCGAGAGATACGCCTCCGTCGCGGTCATTTCGACGCCGTTGACCGTCACGCGCACGCCGGCCTGCGCGCCGCCGCCCGAGTTCGTCACCGTCACTTCGCACATTTCGTTGTCGCCCTGCGCGATCGAATCCGGGAACGACCCCCACTCGATCCCCACTACCGGCAACTCGCCGGCGGACTCGACGACGCGCTCGGCGACGCCCTCGGAGAGCCCCGCGGCCACCAGACCGTCGACGCCGGCCGACTGGACGTCGGCGGGCGTCGTCATGCCCTCCGAGGCCAGCTTGCTCGCGCGCCCCGAGCCGATGCCGTCGACCGCCGTCAGCCCCACCGCGTCCGAGCTGACGCCGTTCTCCAGGCGCGCCTCGACGCGCCGCGCGAGGTTGGCAGCTCGGGGATCCGCAAACCGCCCGAAGAAGGCCTGCAACGACGACAGCAGCCGCACCGCGTTCTGGCGGATCACCCACGCGTCGCTGGAGAGATCGGCGGGCGTCGAGCCGGTCATCGAGGAGTGCAAGATCGCGAGCACCTTGCGCTGGCCGGCGTCGACGTCGCCGACCGTCTTGCCAGAGAGCACCGCGGAGATGGCGTCGCGCTCGGCCGAGCGGGCGTTGACCGAGTCGAACTCGCTGGCCGTCGCGACCGCTTCGAGCACGGCGTCGACGTCGATCTCGCCGCCGGTCGCCACCTCGTGGAACCGCTTTGCGGTGTCGAGCCGGAGGTAGTACTTCGAGGCCAGCGTCCCCAGCGCCGTCGAGTCGACGCGCAGTCCCTGGGTCTCGACGAAGCCCCGTTCCTCCAGCCCCGCGAGCGCGTCGCTGACCTGCTCGCGGAGCGCCTCCTCGAACTTCTCGCCGTCGGCGTCCACGTCGCCGAAGCCGTACTGCTCGGGGACGGTCTGGGCGCGCCGGTAGTAGAAGGTCGTCTCGACCCACTCGACCACGTCGTCGACGTCGTCGATCGTCCCCATCGCGATCTCGGCGTTGAGGTGGGCCTCCAGGTCCTCCGCGAGGCGGGACTCGATCTCCTTGCCGTCCCGGAGCAGTTTGCGGTACTTGTCGGCGTCCGAGCGGTCGCAGACGATCCAGCCGTACCCCACGTCGTCGTAGCCCGGCCGGCCCGCGCGTCCGAGCATCTGGAGCACGTCCAGCGGGCTCATGTCGACCTCGCCCTCCAGGGGGTCGTGGTACTTCGTGTCCCGAATAACGACGCAGCGCGCGGGGAGGTTGACGCCCCACGCGAGCGTCGACGTCGAGAACAGCAGCTGGATGTGGCCCTGCTTGAACCACTCCTCGATCAGATCCTTGTCGTTCTTCGAGAGCCCGGCGTGGTGGAAGGCGACGCCGTCGAGCGCCGACTGCCGGAGGGTGTCGTTTTCCAGCTTCTGCGTCTCGGTGTGAAAATCGTAGTCGCCGCGAGCGCCCATCGACAGGTCGCGTTCGGCGATCTCGTCGCGAGCCTTCTTTGCGGCCTGGACGGTGTCCTGACGCGAGGAGACGAACACCAGCGCCTGGCCGTCCTCCTCGATGTGGGGCTCCGCGAGATCCAGCGCCCGGTAGAGGCGTCGGTACTTGTCGGCGAAGGAGTTCTCGCCGTGGGTGTACGTGCGCACGTCGGCGTGCAGGTCCACGGGACGGTACTCGTCGCCGAACTGGAACGTCGTTTCGTCGGGGGCGTCGAGCCACGCCGCCACGTCGTCGACGTTGGGCATCGTCGCGGAGAGCGCGACGATCCGGGGATCGCAGAGCCGACGGAGCCGCGAGATCGTCACCTCCAGCACGCTGCCGCGCTTCTCGGAGTCCAGCAGGTGGACCTCGTCGATCACGCAGACGTCGACGTCCGTGATAAAGGAGTACCTGCGCGTGTCGTGTTTGCGGGTCGCCGAGTCGGCCTTCTCGGGCGTCATCACGAGGATGTCGGCGCGCTCGGCGCGCCGCGGGTTCAGGTCCCGCTCGCCGGTGACGACGTACACCGAGAAATCGAGCGCCTCGAAGCGCTCCCAGTCCGACTCCTTCTCGTTGGTCAGGGCCCGGAGCGGCGCGATGAACAGCGCCGTCCCGCCCTCTTCGAGGGCTTTGCAGATCGCCAGCTCGGCGAGGGCGGTCTTGCCGCTGCCGGTCGGCGCGCTGGCGACGACGTTCTCGTCGGACTCGAGGATCGGGCGGTACGCCTCGCGCTGCATCTCGTTGAACTCCTCGAAGGCGAAAGCGTCCGCGAAGTCGGGGAGAACCTCGGCGACCTCCATCGTCCCTAGGCGTGGGGTCGGGGGCCATATGCGTTTCCTTTGGACCGGAAGCGGGCGGCGACGCCGACGACGGGCCTCGCGGCCGATTCGCGAATCGACGTGCGTCACACTACCACGGTTCTCGGGTTTTGGAAACCACCTTCTCCAGTTAATATGCGAACGGGCGTAGTGATATCTGTAAGAGGAGAAAACTAATGTCCACCAAAACTCAAAACAGACTCGAAAGCCGCTACGCCGGAATCAACCTCGAAGGACGGCCCCACGCCCTGTCGGCGTGGTTCGTCGTCGCCCTGCGAGTCGTCATCGGCGGGATGATCCTCTTCGCCGGGCTCGGCAAAGTCGCCGAGTGGCCGTTCGACGCCGCCGGCTACCTCGCGCACGGCGTCGACCCCGCCAGCCCCGCGAGCGGGCTCTTCGCCGCGATGGCCGGCAACGCCGCGCTGATGGAGGTCGTCAACGTGGTCGTCCCGGTCACCCAACTGCTCATCGGCGTCGCGCTGATCGCCGGCGCCTTCGTCCGACTGGCCGCGCTGGGCGGCGCCATGCAGATGGCGCTGTTCTACCTCGGCGGCTGGACCGGCGACTGGCTCGCTCTGTTCGACTCGACGCTGATCTACGGCGTCGTGTTCCTGGCCGTCGCGGCGTTCGGCGCGGGGCGGATCCTCGGGCTGGACCGCTACATCGAACGGATCGACGTCGGCGGCGAGGCGCTGATCGAGCGCTACCCCGCGCTGCGGTACGTCCTCGGCTGATCGGTTTTTTCTTCGGCGTCGCGAAGCGGTCGTATCGCCGCGCTCTAGCTTGCGTGTAGATCTCACCATCGTCGCCACCAATCGCCGGCGGGTTTATTCCCCCTGATATGCCAAGCCGTTCAGATAAACGTCCTATCAGACACTAGTATAAAACGCCATATATGAGCGTCATCGCAGAACTTCGTATTCCTGCTGCTGACTTCGAGTTAGGACGCATTCTAGATGTATCAGGTTACGTCAGCGTCGAGCTCGAAACGCTGGTGCCCGTCGCCGACCGCGCGGTGCCGTTCTTCTGGGTGCACGGCGTCGACACCGAGGCGTTCGCGGTTCGGCTCGAGAGTCGGCCCGTCGTCGAGGGCGTCGAGATCGTCGAGGAGTTCGACGACCAGACGCTGTACGGGCTGGACTGGAACGTCGAAGACGATCCGTTTCTCTCGGCAGTCAGAGACCAGTGCGGCCAGATCCTCCGAGCCACCGGCGGCGGCGACGAGTGGCGCTTCGAGCTCCGATTTCCGGACCACGACGCTCTGTCGGCGTTCCGAGCTTACTGTACGGACGCCGACGTGTCCCTGTCGGTCGAGCGGGTGTACCATCCCGGACAGCCCGACGCCGGGCCGCGGTTCGGGCTGACCGATCACCAGCACGAGGCGCTGACGCTGGCCGTCGAAATGGGGTACTACGACGTGCCGCGACGCTGCAACACGGTAGAGGTGGCCGCAGAGCTCGGCATCTCCGATCAGGCGCTGACCGAGCGCCTGCGGCGGGGGATCTCGACGCTCGCGGCGAACACGATCTTCGCGCGTGCCGACGCCGCGGCGGCCGACTGAGATCGGGGCGAGGCGTCGGGATCGTCGCGGCTTGCATGACAGTCCATGGTCAACGGTTATCCGGAGCTGTGTCGAACAGTACTGTACCACGTCGACCCGGACCCCGAGTTCACCAATGATTCCCGCCCACGATATTCTCGACGCACTGGCCCACGGACGGCGACGGAACGTCTGCGAAGTGGTCGCCGCGGCCGAGCGGGAGTTCCTGCCGCTGGAGGAGGTGAGCGAGCGCGTCGCGTCGCGCGACCACGACGGGGCGGACCCGCAAACGGTGAGAGTCGAACTTCACCACGTTCACCTCCCGAAGCTCGACGACGCCGGACTGCTCGAGTACGACCACGAGCTCAACACCGTCCGCTACGAGAGCGATCCCGTGGTGGAGTCGATCGCCGACGGCGCCGAGCCCCTCGAGGCCGCCCGCGCTCTCACCGACGCCGAGTAGCGGTATCCGTTCGCCCCGACCCGCTGCGACGCCGGACCGATCCTGCATCCTTTTGTCCGGGTAGCCCCGAACGAATACCATGAGCCGCTCGCGGAAGCCCGACTGGCTGGCGGTCCAGCCGCCCTCCGGAAACGAGTTCACCGATATCAAGCGGACGCTTCGCGAGCACGACCTCAACACCGTCTGCGAGGAGGCAAACTGCCCGAATCTGGGGGAGTGCTGGAGCGGGCGCGGGGGACCGGGAGAGGGCGACGCCGGCGGGACGGCGACGTTCATGCTGATGGGTCACAAGTGCACGCGCTCGTGTGGCTTCTGCGACGTCGAGACCGGCGGCGGCGAGCCGCTCGATCCCGACGAACCGGAAAACGTCGCCAGCGCCGTCGCCGAGATCGGGCTGGACTACGTCGTTCTGACCTCCGTGGACCGGGACGATCTGCCCGACCAGGGCGCCGCCCACTTCGCCGAGACGATCCGGGAGATCAAACGGCGCCACCCCGGCATCCTGGTCGAGGTGCTGATCCCCGACTTCCAGGGCGAGCCCGAACTCGTCCGGAAGATCATCGACGCCGGCCCGGACGTGATCGCCCACAACGTCGAGACGGTCGAGCGCCTCCAGGGGAAAGTCAGGGACCCGCGAGCGGGCTACGAGCAGAGCCTCTCGGTGCTCGAACAGGCCGGTCGCGAGTCCGACGTCTACACGAAGACCTCGATCATGCTGGGCCACGGCGAGTACGACCACGAGGTCTACCGGACGCTCGCGGACCTTCGCGAAGCCGAGGTCGACGTCGTGACGCTGGGCCAGTATCTCCGGCCCTCGCGCGAGCACCTCCCCGTCGAATCGTACGTCCACCCCGACACGTACGAGACGTGGCGCCGCGTCGCCGAGGAGGAACTCGACTTCCTGTACTGCGCGTCGGGTCCGATGGTGCGATCGTCGTACAAGGCGGGGGAGCTGTTCGTCGACGCCGTCCTCCGAGAGGGCAAGAGCGTCGAGGACGCCAGGGCCGAAGCGCGGGCGGGCGACTGAGCGCGGAGCGGCTGAGAGACTATCGCGACTTCCGGAAACTGGCCGTTCGTCCAGAAGGGTGACGCCAGCCGCTGCTTCGGTGACTCCCCAGTCAGTTAATCGGTGTCGAATGCGCTGTTCGTTTCGATACCTTCCTCTAAACTGGACGAGTTTGCGACTCGGTGGCAAGTATTGAGTCGTTAGTAAACTATGTACGAAAATCCTATAACCCGAGCGAACGATCATGATACTATGCGCCGGAGGATTCTTCCATGAGTACGATACAGCGCGACCCCGACGAGCGAGTACAGGTGCTCGACGACGCGGGTCGGGTGCGCGAGGGCGCCGAGGTTCCCGATCTCGACGACGAGGCGATGATCGAGATGTACCGGGACATGCGCCTGGCGCGGCGGTTCGACGAGCGGGCGGTGAGCCTCCAGCGGCAGGGCCGGATGGGGACGTATCCCCCGATGTCCGGCCAGGAGGGCTCGCAGGTCGGCAGCGCCCGCGCGCTGGCCGAGGAGGACTGGATCTTCCCGAGCTACCGCGAGCACGCCGCGGTGATGATCCGGGGGATGCCTCTAGAGCGGACACTGCTGTACTGGATGGGCAGCGAGGAGGGAACCAGAGTGCCCGAGGACGTCAATATGTTCACGCCCGCCGTCCCCATCGCCACCCAGATCCCCCACGCGACCGGGGCGGCCTGGGCCTCGAAGCTCAAAGGGGAAAATCGCGCCTTCCTCTGTTACTTCGGCGACGGCGCGACCAGCGAGGGCGACTTCCACGAGGGGTTGAACTTCGCCGGCGTGTTCGACGTGCCGGCGATCTTCTTCTGTAACAACAACCAGTGGGCGATCTCGGTGCCCCGCGGGCGCCAGACCGCCAGCGCAACGCTGGCCCAGAAGGCCGAGGCGTACGGGTTCGAGGGCGTACAGGTCGACGGGATGGACCCGCTGGCGGTGTACAAGGTGACCCGCGAGGCGATCGAGAAAGCCAAGGACCCCGACGACGGCGAGCTGCGCCCGACGCTGATCGAGGCGGTGCAGTACCGATTCGGCGCCCACACCACCGCCGACGACCCTAGCGTCTACCGCGAGGAAGCGGAGGTCGAGCGCTGGAAGCAGAAAGACCCGATCCCGCGCCTAGAGACGTTCCTGCGCTCGACGGGGCGGCTCGACGACGAGCGCGTCGCCGCGATCGAAGACGGGATCGAAGAGCGCGTCGCCGACGCCATCGACACGGCCGAATCGGCCGAGCGCCCCGACCCCGAGGCGATGTTCCGCCACGTGTATCAGGATATGCCGAAGCGACTCGAACAGCAACTGGAGTACTTCCGACGGCTCCGCGAAACGCACGGCGACGAGACCTTCCTGGAGGACTGACCATGGCGAGCAAACAGCAATCCACCGAGACGCCGGATCCGGGTACCGTCGACACCGACTCGCTGACGCTGGTCGAAGCAGTAAGAGAGGCGATGGCGACCGAACTCGCCCGCGACGACGACGTGCTGGTGATGGGCGAGGACGTCGGCAAGAACGGCGGCGTGTTCCGCGCCACCGACGGGCTGTACGAGGAGTTCGGCGAGGACCGGGTGATCGACACTCCCCTCGCGGAGTCGGGCATCGTCGGCAGCGCGATCGGGATGGCCGCCTACGGTCTCAAACCGGTCGCCGAGGTGCAGTTCATGGGCTTTATCTACCCCGCGTTCGACCAGCTCGTCTCCCACGCCGCCCGCCTGCGGACGCGCTCGCGCGGGCGCTACACCTGCCCGATGGTCGTCCGGGCGCCGTACGGCGGCGGCATCCGCGCGCCCGAGCACCACTCCGAGTCGACGGAGGCGTTTTTCGTCCACCAGCCCGGCCTCAAGGTGGCGGTCCCCTCGACGCCGTACGACGCCAAGGGGATGCTCATCAGCGCGATCCGCGACCCCGATCCCGTCCTCTTCCTCGAACCGAAGCTGATCTACCGGGCGTTCCGCGGCGACGTCCCCCGAGAACCCTACGAGGTGCCGCTGGGCGAGGCGACCGTGCGCCGGGAGGGATCGGACGTCACCGCCTACGCCTGGGGCGCGATGGCCCACCGGACCGAGGAGGCCGCGGAGAACCTCGACGGCGACATCGACGTCGAGGTCGTCGATCTGCGCTCGCTGTCGCCGCTCGACCGCGAGACGATCGTCGACTCCTTCGAGAAGACCGGCCGCGCGGTCGTCGTCCACGAGGCGCCCCGCACCGGCGGGCTGGCCGGCGAGATCACGGCGATCCTCCAGGAGGAGGCGCTGCTCTACCAGGAAGCGCCCGTCGAGCGGGTCACCGGCTTCGACACGCCGTTCCCGCTGTACGCCTTGGAGGACTTCTACCTGCCCGAACCCGCCCGCATCGAAGAGGGAATCCGGGAGGCCGTGGAGTTCTAACGCATGGTACGAGAGTTCAAACTCCCCGACGTCGGCGAGGGGGTCGCGGAGGGCGAGATCGTCCGCTGGCTCGTCGAACCGGGCGACGCGGTCGAGGAGGACCAGCCCGTCGCGGAGGTCGAGACCGACAAGGCGGTCGTCGACGTGCCCGCGCCGGTCGACGGGACGGTCAGAGAGATCCTGGCCGAGGAGGGCGAGGTCGTCCCCGTCGGCGAGGTGATCATCACCTTCGACGTTGCGGGCGAGGAATCGGCGGCCGAGGCGGACGCCCAAGCGGAGGCCGAACCCGAAGCTGAGGAAGCCGACACCGAGAAGGCCGAGGTCGAAGCGCGAGCCGCAGACGACGCCCAGGCGACCGGCGGCGCCGACGCCGAACCAGCCGAAACCGGCGATCCCGAAACCGAGACCGCGGTCGAGCCGGACGCCGAGACGGCGTCGAGCGGCCGGGTGTTCGCACCGCCGAGCGTCCGACGATTGGCCCGGGAGGAAGGCGTCGACCTCGGGTCGGTCGAGGGCTCCGGACCGGGCGGGCGCGTCACCGCCGGCGACGTCCGGGCGGCCGCGAGCGGCGGCGCCGAGCAAGCGGCTGCGGGAGGCGACGCGGCGACAACGGGGTCGACCGACGCCGAAGCGACGACGGACGCCGAAGCGACGGATGCCCCGACCGACGCCGCGTCGCAGGGATCGGCGCCGACCGGCGAGGCGAGCGGACAGGCCACCCGAACCGACGCCGCCGACCGCGACCGGACGCTCGCCGCGCCGGCGACCCGCCGCGTCGCCCGCGAGAAGGGCGTCGATCTGAACGCGGTGCCGGCGACCGAACAGCGCGACGGCGAGGCGTTCGTCAGCGAGGATGCTGTCCGCGAGTACGCGCAGGCTCAGCGCGAGGCCCAGGAGGCCGACGTGCAGGCGCTGCAGGTGCAGGACGCCGACGTTCCCGCGGCGGAGTCGGCGGACGACGCCGCGGCGTCGACCGGTGACGCTGCGGAGGCAACTGCGGTCGAGGGCGAGCGCGAGCGACGTCGACCCTACCGCGGCGTCCGGCGGACGATCGGCGAGCGGATGAGCCAGTCGAAGTTCACCGCGCCCCACGTCACCCACCACGACACCGCGGACGCGACCCGGCTGGTCGAGATTCGCGAGCGCCTCAAGCCCGAGGCCGAGGAGCGGGGCATCCGCCTAACCTACATGCCGTTCGTGATGAAGGCCTGCGTCGCGGCGCTGAAGGAGCATCCGATCGTCAACGCCCAACTCGACGAGGAGGCCGAGGAGATCGTCGAGAAGCGCTACTACAACGTCGGCGTCGCCGCCGACACCGAGGCGGGGCTGATGGTGCCGGTCGTCGACGACGTGGACGAGAAGGGACTGTTGCAGGTCGCCTCCGAGACGAACGAACTCGTCCAGAAGGCCCGCGAACGGTCGATCGAGCGCGCCGAGATGCAGGGCGGCACGTTCACGATCACCAACTTCGGCGGCATCGGCGGCGACTTCGCGACGCCGATCATCAACCACCCCGAAGTGGCGATCCTCGGGCTCGGCGCGATCGACGAGCGACCCGTCGCCGAAGACGGCGAGGTGGTGGCGCGCGAGACGCTGCCGCTCAGCCTGTCGATCGACCACCGGGTCGTCGACGGCGCCGACGCCGCCCGCTTTACTAACACGCTGAAAGAGTACCTCGAAGAGCCGTCGCTGCTGCTGTTAGAGTAGCGAGGGGAGCGGCGCTCAGTAGCCCAGCTGCTCGCGGACGAGCACGACCGTCGTGCGGCCCTCTTCGAGCTCCTGGCGGAAGATGAGCTGCTTGGCGATCGCGGAGTCGACGCCGTAGGCGTCCTGCGCGCGCTCGTTTTCGAGCGGGTACGCGACGTCTTCGAGCCGGTCGAGCGCGTCGTCGAGCGTCGGGACGATCTTGTTGACGCCGCTGACGATCACGACGTTGCCGGCGGCGAAGGGGTAGGCGCCGACGCGGCTGCCCGAGCGGTCGGCGGCGACGAGCTCGCCGGTCTGAGAGATGGCGTTGATGCCGCCGAGGAAGTAGTCGGCGGTCTGGGACTCGCGGCGGGCGGCCTGGCGCTCCTCGTCGTCGTCGATGCTCCAGATCTGGTCGGGCAGGCTCTCCCACTCGTGGTCGCCCTCGCTCAGGTGCTCGACGAAGCCGATCTCCTCGAGCGTCGTCGAGTGACCGTTCATCACGGACGCCCCCGCGGGGATCTGGGACTGCACGGCGTCGAGCGCCTCCTCGCGCGAGTCGACCACGACGACCTCGAACCCGTTGGCTTCGAGATTGGCGACCGTCTCCTCGATCGTCTCGTCGTCGGGAAGCTGGTCGAGCGTCGCGTCGACGTCGGCGTCGTCTGCGTAGTCAGATTTCTGCGACATGATCGTACTGTTAGTTGCGGCGGCACATCCTTAACCTCTCGCGGACACCGGTGTCAGGTGGTTACACCGGTGTTATCGTCAGAGCGTCACACAGTGTGACGCCGCACCCGGGCCGGGGGGCGACCGTTCGCCGACTCCGCCTACTGACCGTTCGCCGACCCCACCTACTACTTGCTCCGGACCGAAGGGCCATTCAATGGTCGTCGGAGACATCGCGACAGGGACGGACGTACTGGTGATCGGCGGCGGACCGGCGGGCTACGTCGCCGCGATCCGGGCCGGACAGCTCGATCTGGACGTGACGCTCGTCGAGGACGACGCCGTGGGTGGCACCTGCCTCAACCACGGCTGCATCCCCTCGAAGGCGCTGCTCTCGGCGACGGACGTCGCCCACGACGCCGCCAACGCCGAGGAGATGGGGATCCACGCCGACCCCGCCGTGGATCTGAGCGGGATGCAGGAGTGGAAAGGCGGCGTCGTCGACCAGCTCACCGGCGGCGTCGAGAAGCTCTGCAAGGCCAACCAGGTCAACATCGTGGAGGGCCGCGCGGAGTTCGCCGGCGAGCACGAGGCCCGCGTCGTGCACGGCGGCGAGGGGCAGGGGTCGGAGACGATCGAGTTCGAGCACGCGGTCGTCGCGACGGGCTCGCGACCGATCGAGATCCCCGGGTTCGCCTACGACGACGAGCCCGTTCTAGACTCGCGGCAGGCGCTGGCGCTCGATACGGTGCCCGATTCGCTGGTGGTCGTCGGCGCGGGCTACATCGGGATGGAGCTGGCGGGCGTGTTCGCCAAGCTCGGCACCGACGTCACCGTGATCGAGATGTTAGACCAGGCGCTGCCGGGCTACGAGGACGACCTCGCGCGACCAGTGAAAAAGCGCGCCGAGGAGCTCGGCGTCGAGTTCCACTTCGGCCAGACCGCCAGCGAGTGGCACCACACCGGCGACGGGACGGTGACGGTCGAGACGGAGCCGGCGGGCGGCGCCGCCGCGGACGGGGGCGAACAGGCGGAGGTGGAGGACGCCGAAAGCGAGGATGCCGAGGACGAGGGGCTCAGCTTGCAGGCGGAGAAGGTGCTCGTCGCGGTCGGGCGCGAGCCGGTCACCGACACGGTGAACCCCGAGGCGATCGGCCTCGAACCGGACGACCGGGGCTTCCTGCAGACCGACGAGGAGGCCCGGACCGACGTCGAGCACGTCTTCGCCGTCGGCGACGTGGCGGGCGAGCCGATGCTGGCTCACAAGGGCAGCAAGGAGGGGCAGGTCGCCGCGGAAGTGATCGCCGGCGAGCCCGCGGCGCTGGACTACCAGGCGATCCCCGCCGCGGTGTTCACCGACCCCGAGATCGGCACCGTCGGGCTCACAGCCGAAGAGGCCGAGGCGGAAGGGTTCGAGCCGATGGTCGGCGAGTTCCCGTTCCGCGCGAGCGGCCGGGCGCTCACGACCGGCGAGTCCGACGGGTTCGTCAGGCTGGTCGCCGACGAGGAATCGGGCTTCGTGCTCGGCGGGCAGGTCGTCGGCCCTGAGGCCTCCGAGCTGATCGCCGAGATCGGGCTGGCCGTCGAACTGGGCGCCACCGTCGAGGACGTCGCCGCGACGGTCCACACCCACCCGACGCTCTCGGAAGCCGTGATGGAGGCCGCCGAGAACGCGCTGGGCCACGCGATCCACACGCTGAATCGATAGGCGTCCGGAAACGAGAATCGCTACGACGACCGGATCGGGAAGACGCTGGCAACCCGACCGGACGCTCCCGCGACGGGAGCGGAACGACGCGGAGCCGGCGTCCAAAGCACTTTACTCGCTCCGGCAGAGTTACTTCCCCAATCGGATAACCGGTCTGTCATGAGTGTCACCAGGGAAGATGACGTGCGGAAGGCGGACGCCGAGTCGGCGAAGGACGTATCGAACGATCGCCCGGACGCAGTCTGGACGTACGCGCTGGCCGGCATCGCGCTGGTCCAGTGTGTCGGCCCGCTCGCTTTCGGCGGCGACGCCAACGGCAGCGGCTCGCTCGCGGTTCTCTATCTCGTGAGCTGGCTCGGTGGTATCGGAGCCGTCGCGTACGACGTCAAGCAGCGACGGTCGGCGGACGATCCTCCCTCGTGGCTGTGGCCGGCAGGTACCATCGTCCCGATACTGTCGTCCGGCGTGGTCGCGGCCTACGCGCTCGCCCGGTACGGACGTCACGGTCGATCGGTGCCTTGGCACGCGGTCGTCTGGGCGACCTTCGTCGTCCAGTTCGGCAGCCTGCTAGCGGGGTCAAGCAGTTCCGGCATGACGACCAACGCCCTATATTCGACGTTCATTCTGACGTACCTGCTGACCCCGCTCGCGGTGTACGCCGACGCGAAGACGCTCAACCGAACGACCCAGGAGTCGCTCTCGACCCGGCTGTGGACGCTTCTGACGGCCGTCTGGGGATTCAACGTTCTGACGGTCCCGCTGTACTCGCTCGTTCGGTTCCGACACGCGCGGAACGCGACGGACGTCGGCGAAGCGCTCGACCGGGCCGAGGAGAAACTCGCGACCGGAAACGCTCGCATGGAGGCCGGCGAGTTCGCGGCCGCCCACGACGCCTTCGGCGACGTCAGGGCCGCGCTGAAGGAGGTCGGCGACGTCGATCCCGAGGAAAACCCGGCGCTGGCCGAGCGGCTCTCGACGGTCAGAGAGCGCCTCTCCGGGAAACGCGAGACCGCGCGAAAGCGCCGGCACGAGGCCGACTACGAGTCGGCGATCGAGACGGCCCGCTCGAAGTTCGAGGCGGCCGAGAGCGCCGCCGCGGACGAGGCGTACGGCGACGCCGCCGAACTGGCCGCCGAGGCCGCCGGCGAAGCCGAGACCGCGATCGACCACGCCGGAACGGCCGGCGTCGAGACGGACGAGGCGATGGCGCTGCGCGACGAGGCCAGGGATCTAAGCGCGGAGAGCGAGCGTAAGTGGTTCGTCGCGCGCGTGAACGACGCCCGATCGACCGACGCCGAGAACCGGGAGCGGGCGATCGACGAGATCGAGGAGGTGCTGGCCGCGCTCGACGACACCGAGGCGCTGTCGGGCCGAAACCTCGAACTCGTCCGCGAGGAGGCACAGGAGGCGTACGCGACTGTCCTCACCGACGCGGCTCAGGCGCGTCTCGAGGAGGCGGACGCGCGAGCGAACGACGGGGACTTCGACGACGCCCGCTCGGCGTTCTCCGAGGCGGTCGACCACGCGACCGTCGCGCTCGAACGCGCGAACGAGCGCGGCGTCGAGGCGACCGACGAACTCGAACGCGTCCGCGAGACCGCCGAGCGCAGGCGCGGCGAGACGTACGTCGCCGGGATCGAACGCCAGCTCGACGACGGCATCGCGACGTTCCGGGACGGCCGATACGAGTCGGCCCGCGACGCGTTCACCGCGGCTGCCGAGGACGCCGACGACGCGACCGATGCCGTCGACGACGGAGAGCTACGGGACCGGCTGGCGCACCTCCGCTCGGTCGCCGAGGAGAACGCCGACGCGGCCCGCCGGGCCGTCCTCGGGATCGGCGACGGGACGCCGACAGTCGTCGAGCCGGACGAGGGCGACGCGACAGAGGCCGTGCGCGCCGCTGACGCCGCGGGAGACGCTGGTGCCGCCGGAGCCGACGCCGCCAGTGCCGAATCGACGTCGGGAGAGAGTGCGGCCGACGGTGCTCCCGACGTCATCCCGGTCGCGCCGGACGCCGACGTCGAGTACGCCGATATCGAGCGGGGCGACCGGCTCGGCGAAGGCGGCAGCGCCGAGGTGTTCCGGGCGACGATCCCCGCCGGTGACGGGGAAATAGACGCCGCACTGAAAGAGCCGCGGATGCAGGGGACGCTCCACGCCGACACGATGGAGTCGTTCGTCGAGGAGGCCGAGACCTGGGCGGGGCTGGACGATCACGACTTCATCGTCGGCGTGATCGACTGGGACGCCGAGCCGCTCCCGTGGATGCTTCTGGAGTACATGGACGGAGGGGACCTCTCGAACTACGCGGGCGAACTCCCCTTCGACCAGGCCGTCTGGACGGCCCGCTGCGTGAGCGACGGCGTCCAGCACGCCCACTCGCGGGGCGTCGCCCACCTCGATCTCAAGCCCGAGAACGTGCTGTTCCGGACGAACGACGGCGGCTGGCCGGTGCCGAAGGTCGCCGACTGGGGGCTCGCGCGGGCGCTGCTCCACGACGACGGCGGCGTCGAGGGGCTGTCGCCGCGCTACGCCGCGCCGGAGCAGGTCGACGCCGATCGGTTCGGCGATCCCGACCAGTCGACCGACGTGTACCAGCTGGGGGCGGTCTTCTACGACCTGTTCGTCGGCCGCCCGCCGTTCGAGGGCGAGGGCGGCGAGGTGCTCACGCGGGTCGTCGAAGACGAAATCCAGCCCCCCAGCGAGGCCGACCCGTCGCTGCCCGCCGAACTCGACGACGTGCTGATGCCGGCGCTCGAACGCGAGAAGGCGGACCGCTACGAGTCGGTGCTGTACCTGCGGGACGCGCTCGCCGACCTCGCGGACGAGACGCAGGCGTAAGCGGACGAACGGACCGGTCCAGAACAGATTCTGAGGCGGCAGCGGCGTCAGGGCAGCTCTTCTCCACACTCCGGGCAGAACGCCGCGCCGGCCGGAATCCCCTCGCCGCAGAAGATGCAAAACTGCGTCGCCTCGTCGTCACCGTCGGACGCCTCGTCAGTACCGCCGGACGCCGCGTCCTCTCCCCCGGACGCCGCGTCAGCATCGCCGGACGACGAGTCGGCGCTCCGACCGGACGTCGAGCCGTCCGATCGCCCACCGGCGTCGGACGCCGCCGACCGCTCGCACTCGGGACACTCCGGCGGCGCGTAGGGGCCGTGCTCGTCGCAGATGCGCTGCGTCCGCGCGCCGTCGTCGTTCTCCGGGTTCTGCGGCCGTTCGTCCGTCGGGTCGGCCATCCGCTCGTCCGTCAGGTCGGACGCCCGTCCGTCTGCCGCGTCGGCGTTCGATCCGCCGACGTCCGAGCGGTTCACCACGCTGTCCTCGACGGTCGTCTCCCCGCCGGCTGCGTCGGCCGTCGATCCGCCGTCGGCTCCGTCCGCGCCCGAACTTCCGACGTCGGATCGGTTCACCACGCTGTCGGTGATCGTCGTCGACCGGTCGACCGTGGTCACGTCGCCGGCGACCACGTCGCCGCTCCCCTCGTGGTAGACGTTGGTGACGCCGGCGGTCCGCTCGACGACGAGTTCGATCGACGCGCGCGCGCCGATCGACAGCGTCGCGTCGCGGTCGACGGTCGCGACCCGATCCTCGGGCACCGACTCGGTCTGCCCGCCGCTGGTGACGGTGAGTCCGTTCGCGTTCCCGTTGTTCCGGACCTCTACACGGGAGTCGGCAAGTTCGACGACGATCGGCGCGTCGCCGTCGGAGCGCCGGGAGACGGTCGCGTCGGCCACGTCGAGCGCGACGTCGCGGCCGCCGCTCTCGACGACGATCGCGTGGCCCCGCTCGGGGTCGCGGTAGATCGCCGCCGTCCCGTCGATCTCGACTTTCCCGTCGTCGCGCTCGGTCGAAACGTACGCCTTCATCGGTCGGTTCCCGATCGATCGGCGTCTCGCTGGCGGTGCATCGGTCACTCACCGAGGGTCGCGCCGCAGTCGGTGCAGAAGCCGTCGTCCGCCGCGACGGACGCGCCACAGTCGGGACACTCGCGAGACCCCGCGCCGGTCGCGCCGGATGCGTCGGCCGTTTCGGTCGCGTCGCTCGTGCCTGCGTCCGCGCCGCCACCGTCCGACGCCCCGGATCGGTCAGCGTCCTGCGGTTCGGCGTCCCCGCCGCCGCGACCCCGCGAGCGCTCGTCGTCTTCGTCGTCCTCGTCGTCGGGCACCGGGCCGTCGCGCGCGGCCTCGGTCGCCGTCTCGCCCATGTTGTCCATCGCGGATTCGGTCGTCTCCTGGGTGCGGTCCATCGCGTCCCCGGCGACGTCCTTGAGGTCGTCGCGGAACTCCTTCTGGTCCTCGACGCGCTTGCGCTCGACCTCGGCGCTGTTTGCCTCCTGACGGGCCTTCGCGAGCTCGTCGCTCTCGCGGGCGCCCAGCGAGTCGAGCTGTTCGGCCGAGAGATCCTCGGCGGCCTCCATCCGGGCGATGTCGGCCACGCTGTCGTCGGCGTCCTCCAGCGATGCGAGCGTCTGGGCGTCGACGTCGTCGCGGGCGTCGAGGCGCTCTTTCTCCCGCTCGACGTCGAGGCGCTCCTTCTCGTCTTTGAGCTCGATCATGTCCTCCATCTCGGAGACGTCCTGCTCGTGTTCGAGCTCGCGCCGGTCGACCTCGCCCTCGGTGCGCCGGGTCTCGATCTCCTGGGTGTGCTCGACGTCCTCGCGCTCGGCCTCGTGGCGGTGTTCGCGCTCGGCGTCGTCGATCTCGTGGTCGTGTTCGACCTCCTGTTTCTCGACCTCGTGGGACGCCGCGTTCTCGGTGAGCTCCTGGCGGGCCTCCTGGCGTGCGGCGTGGATCTCGTCGCCGGTCTCGCGTTCGCGAGCCTGCTTGTCGAGGTCGGCCGCCTCGTCGCGCAGCGACTCGCGCTCCTCGCGGTTCGCGAGCTCGGTGCGTTCCTCGCGGAGCTCCTCGCGACCGTCGTCGTACTCGAACGAACGGACGCTCAGCAGCTCCAGTCCGTTGCGCCCGAGCACGTCCGAGAGGCGATCCGTGACGACGGCTTCCAGATCCCGCTTGAGGCCGTCGTTACCGTACAGTTCGGAGCGCTCGTACTCGCTGACGCGGGCCTCCAGCTCGTCCCGGATCGCCGGCCCCAGCAGCGACCGGAACGTCTCGCGGGTGACGGCGTCCCGGCCGGACATGAGGTTCCGGAAGAACGATTCCTCGTCGTCGACGGTCGCGACCAGCTCCAGTTCGGCCGACACCTGCACGCCGTCGGCGGTGAGCAGGTCCGAGACCGCGAACGTCAGCGGCGTGTCGCCGCGCCGGACGAGGACGACCGACAGCGACTGGGACGTCCGCGCCTCCGCGACCTGGCGCGTGATGTCGTCGAGAGTGTGCTCCCCGGCCGACAGCGTCTCGGCGAGTTCGCCGTCCCGGATCACCAGCGCCTCGGTGCCGGCTTCGATCTTGATCCGCTGTTCGTTCTTGAGACGGCTCAACAGCCCGTCGGCTTCCAGCGCGTCGCCGGAGACGCGCCGCGCGAACGTCCCGCCCGTCAGCCGGAACACGTCCTCGGGCGCGTCGTCCGCCGCGGCGTCGGCGTCCGAGGCGTCGTCGGACGCGCTCGCCGAGAGGTCGGTACCGCACTCCGCACAGAAGTTCGCCGCGGCCGGATTGTCGGCTCCGCAGTCGGGACAGTGCTCGGCGAGCCGGGCCCCGCAGTTCGGACAGTACTGCGCGCTCTCGCCGACGTCCGTCGCGCAGTCCGGACAGTTCATCGCTCACCACCTCGTACCGGATGCCGACGCCGCACCCGCTTCAGGGGATATCGTGTCATCTTGAAAGACATAGGTTGTGGGACAATCACCGCCGTTCGACAATAAACATTTGGCACGCACGCCGCAACGAACCGATGCGTTCGGTCGCGGATGTGAGTATTTATCAAATTACGGTAGACGAATAGTACCATGTTCGTAGTGGCCGTGTTCGGCGTCCCGGACGCCACGCTCGGGACCGTCTTCGCGCTGGCGTCGTCGGCGTGCTTGGCTGGGTCGGCTACCAGCATCGTCAGGAGCGCATCTCTCGGTCCGGGTTCTTCGCGCAGTCGGCGATGGCGCTGATGTGGCTCGCGTGGAGTTTCTTTCAGATCGCGAAGGGAACGAGCGGCGGCGTCGAGGCGGTCGTCGAACTGCTGGCGGTGGGCGCGTTCGTCGCGGCGATCGGCGTCGGCGTCCAGTGGCGGCGAACGTAGATCCAGTGCTAGTATCTGGGACGTACGGTTTTACGCCGGAGCGCCGTACAATCCTGCATGGAGACCGTCGAACTTTCTGCGGGGGAGGTGGAACAGCAGGAGAGATGTCCGGAGTGCGGCACGGTGGCGCTTTACGGCGGCGAGAAGACGGACCTCGACGGTCGCGTGCTGGCGGAGTTCTACGAGTGCCTCGATCCCGACTGCAGGTGCACGTGGTGGATCGAGGGGCGGGAGTGACGGCGTCTCCGGTCGACGCCGTGCCCGCGCTCTCGTCCGCCGACCGAACCTGTCGTAATCGCGTCGCTTTTCACCCGGAACGGCGTAGCGACGGGTAATGAACGTAGTAACGCTGGGCCCCGAGGGAACTTACTCCCACCGCGCGGCCCGGTCGATCTCCGATACGGTCGACTTCCGCGAGTCCGTGACGGCGATCGTCGACGCCGTCGCCGACGGCGAGTACGACCGGGGCGTCGTCGCCATCGAGAACAGCATCGAGGGCAGCGTCACCGAGAGTCTCGACGCTCTCGCGGAGTATGAAGTCGCGGTCGTCAAGGAGGTCGTGACGCCGATCCGCCACGCACTGCTCGCCCAGGGCGAGGAGTTCGACCGGATCGCCAGCCACTCGCAGGCGCTCGCGCAGTGCCGGGGCTACCTCGACTCGGAGTACCCCGACGCCGACCTGGAGGCGGTCGCCAGCACGGCCCGCGGCGTCCAGATGGCCCGCGACGACGCCTCGGTCGCCGGGATCGGCCACCCCGATAACGGGGGAGATGGGCTGGAGGTGCTCGCCGAGGATATCCAGGACCAGAACTCGAACGCGACGCGCTTCTTCGTGCTCGCACCACTGGAGGACCGCTCGCCGGCGGGCGGCAAGTCGACGTTCGTCGTCTACCCGAACGCCGACTACCCCGGCCTCCTGCTTGACCTGCTGGAACCCTTTGCGGATCGCGACATCAACCTCACGCGCGTCGAGTCCCGCCCGAGCGGCGAGCGACTCGGCGACTACGTGTTCCACATCGACGTCGCGGCGGGGCTGTACGAGGACCGCACGGCCCAGGCGCTCGCGGAGATCGAGCACATCGCCGAGGACGGCTGGGTCCGACGGCTCGGCTCGTACGATTCGGAGCACGTCGTGTAGGACGCCGCCAGTTGTTCTGCGAGTCGCCGAGGACGCCGCGGCGACCGCGCCGACCCATCTCCTGACCCCGCTCCGAGGACAGAACTTATGAGCGATAGCGTCGAACTTTCTAGCGGGAAACCGATCCCGGATCCACGATGCCAGGGAACCCCTTCGACGAGTTCGAACGGATGCTAGAGCGGATGAACCAGCAACTCGGCCAGTTCGAAGGCGGCGCAAACGTCCAAGTCGGCGGATCGTCGGCGTCGGTCGACGTCGCCGACCAGGGCGACGAGTTCGTCGTGACCGCCGACCTGCCGGGCTACGACACCGAGGACATCGACCTGACGCTGGCCGACGACACCGTGCGGATCGAGGCCGAGCGCGAGGAGGAGATGGAAGACGAAGACGAACAGTACATCCGGCGCGAGCGGCGCCACCAGCGGGTCAGCCGGTCGGTGCCGCTGCCGGAAGCCGTCGACGAGGACTCGGTCTCGGCGTCGTACAACAACGGCGTCCTGACGGTGACGCTGCCCAAGCGCCACGGCGTCGACGACGGCCACCACATCGACATCGAGTGATCGGCGGGCGCCGTCGTCAATCGAGCAGGTCATCGATCCGCCGGGCGCAGTCGTCCGCCCGGCCTCGCCAGTCGTCGGGCCACTCGGCGCCGCGCTTGGGCGGGTCGAGGTCGAAGTCTACGGGGTGGTACGCGACCCGGTCGAACGCCTCGGCGGCGACCCGGCCGACGAACTCGGCGTTCTCTCGCTTCGAGGAGACGCCGCCGCGCGCGAGGTCGTAGTACCCGGTGAAGACCTGACAGACGACGATCCGGTCGTGCTCGTCGAGCGCGCCGTCCGCGAGGTGTCGGAACAGTTTCGCGGAGTTGTCGGCCGGATCGGCGCGGCGCCACTCCAGTTCGACCAGCGCAAGCGTTTTCGGGGTCGCCGAGTCCGCAGCGGCGCCGCTGGCGACGCCCGCGATGTCGACCGGCGTCGGGCCGACGCGGTACTCGGTCCGCCAGTCGAGCGAGAGCTGCCGCTCGGCGAGGCGCTCGCGGAGGCGCTCCTGAATGGCGTCGGCGAACTCGCCCACGAGCTCGACGTGGGCAGCTCGACCTACTCAAGGAGAGGGAATCGGCAACAACTCTCGGTAGCGCCGACCGCTCGATGGCATCGCGCGGCCGGGTTTTACGTCGGCGTTCGTGGTGCTGGGACACGGGGAGCAATGTCCGAGGACACAACGCCGACCGGCACGACGCGGCGAGCCGACGACCCCGAGTCGCTGTGGCTCGCGACGACGCCGACGACCGACTACGAGCCGCTCGACGGCGGCCTGCACGTCGACGTCGCGGTCGTCGGCGGGGGGATCGCCGGGCTGACGACGGCCCTGGAGTTGAAAGAGCGCGGTTCGACGGTCGCGGTCGTCGAGGCCGACCGGGTCGTCACCGGCGCCACCGGCCACACGACGGCGAAGGTGACGTCCCAGCACGGGCTTCGCTACAGCAAGCTGACCGAGACGTTCGACCGGCGCACCGCCGAGCAGTACGGCCGGGCGAACGAGGCGGCGATCGACGAGGTCGAGCGGATCGTCGAGGCGTACGACGTCGACGCCCAGTTCCGGCGGACGCCGTCGTACGTCTACGCCGAGTCCGAGGAGAACGTCGACAAGATCCGCGAGGAGGACCGGGCGGCCACGCAGGCCGGCCTGCCCTCGTCGTTCGTCCAGGAGACCGACCTGCCGTTCGACGTCGAGGCGGCGGTCGAGTTCTCCGAGCAGGCCGAGTTCCACCCGCGGAAGTACCTGCTGGGCGTCGTCGAGGCGATCCACGGCGACGGGAGCTACGTGTTCGAGGAGACGCGCGCGACCGACGTGGACGCCGGCGCGCCCAGCCGCGTCGAGACCGAGCGGGGCGCGGTCGTCGCCGACGACGTCGTCGTCGCGACGCAGTTCCCGATCTACGACCGCGGGGGCTACTTCGCGCGCACCCACCCGCACCGGGCGTACCTGCTCGCCGTCGAGATCGCCGGAGAAGTGCCGGAGGGGATGTACTACAGCGCGGCGTCGCCGCCGGCCACCATGCGACCGTACCGCTCGGACGGCGAGGAGTACCTGATCGTCGGCGGCCAGAGCCACGAGCCGAGCCTCGGCGGGCCGCCGACGTCCGAGCGCTACCGGCGCTGCGAGGCGTACGCCCGCAGCCGGTTCGACGTCGAGTCGGTCGCGTACCGCTGGTCGACCCACGACTACTCGACGGTCGACGGGATGCCCTATATCGGCGAGATCGGCCCCGGCGCGGGCGACGTGTACGTCGCGACGGGGTTCGACGGCTGGGGGATGACTGGCAGCACCGTCGCGGGGATGCTCATCGCAGACCTGATCGAGATGGGGCAAAGCCACTACGCCGACCTGTTCGACCCGAAGCGCGTGACGCCGAAAGCGTCCGCGAAGAACTTCTTCTCGGAGAACGCCGTCGTCGGCGCCCGGTTCGTCGGCGACCGCGTCCGAACGCTGCTGCACGACCGCGACGACCTGCCCCGCCCGGGCGAGGCCGAGGTGCTCCGGAAAGAGGGTCGGCCGACCGGCGTCTACCGCGACGAGGACGGTGCGGTCCACGCGGTCGACGCGACCTGCCCGCACATGGGCTGTCTCGTCACCTGGAACGACGCCGAGCGCTCCTGGGACTGCCCGTGTCACGGCTCGCGGTTCGACTACGACGGCGAGATCCTCTCGGGGCCGGCGGTCGAGGGGTTGGAGCACCGGGAGTATCCGACGCCGGACGGCGGCGAGAAAGGGGACTGAACGACGGAACGAAGTTCAGTCGACCTGCGATTGTCTCTGTTCTACCCAGACATCGTGCGTGCACTCGTACTCGCCGTCGTCGGTGTCGAATCGTACTGTAACAGTTACTTCACTCGGGACCGCCTGAACGAACTCGTCGAAATCGTACTCGGGGGGCGGACAGTAGTTGTACGACCCGTCACCGGTCGCTTCGCTGCTTTTCTCGGCTACGATCCCGATCTCGACCCTGTCGCCGTCGGCGCGTTCTACGAACGAGGACCGGATCCACGGGGCGATAGCGCTCGGCGCCGGGACGAATTCGAGATCGAGGCGGTCGTCAGTTTTCCGGAACGCGGCGTCGGACGCCCAGTAGCCACACTCCGCTTCGACATCGTCGGGACGGACGGTCTCGACTGTCGTTTCGATCGGATCGCCGCGTCCCTGCTCTGACCGGGGTGCGACGTCGCATCTTGCGGGAACGTCGTCGGACTCTCGGGGGTCGGCTTCGGTCCGGTTCCCGTCCGGGCCGGAACTGGGTTCGCCGGGGGCGGATCCGAGACACCCCGCGGCCGCGACGGCGCCGAGGCTGCCGACGATCGAACGGCGGGAGAAGCGGGAGGGCATATTATTCGCGTCTGTACTCCCGATAATATACTTTGTGGAGAGGAGTTTGCTCGCCCACAAACGCTCGACGCAGAAATCCCTACTCCACGATGTCGATCGCAGGCCGGCCGGGTTCGGCTTTGCTGACCACGTCGTCGTCGGCGTCCGCGGCGCGAACCACGCGGACCGGCGCGTCGAACTCGCGCTCGATCAGCCACGCGGCGGCTTCCAGCGCCTCGTACTCGGCGTCGGGCGCGAGCGTCTTCGAGAGCGCCTCTCGTTCTTCCTGCAGGTCCTGCCCGTAGCTCGCGGCGGCGTCGCCCTGTTCGCGGATCTCGCCGTTCTGCATCAGCTCGGAGATCAGGTTGTCGGCGTCCGATTCGACGGCGATTTCCAGGGCGTCGTACTTCCACTCGGGCGTCACGACGACGTCGATCCGCTCGGGGTCCTCGATCCCGGCGACGTCGACGATCTGGCGGACGTCCTCGCGGGTGTTCTCGACGAGGTTGCGACGCTGCTCAACGGTCTCGCGGTCGACGTCGGCGTCGGGCCACTCGGCCTCGGCGACGAAGCCGTCGTTGCCCAGCTCCTGCCACAGCTCCTCGCCGAGGTGGGGCGTCACCGGCGCCAGCAGGCGGACCGCGACGTCCAGCCCGCGCTCGAACGTCTCGGCGTGGACGTCGGCGTGCTCATCGTACTGCCGGAGCGTCCGAACCAGCGACTGGGCCTCGCGGAGCGCCTCGTTGAACGTCAGCGAGTCGTACTCGTCGGTCGCCACGGCGACGGCGGCGTCGATCTCGTCGGCGACGTAGCGGTCGATCGGGTCGCGGTCGCCCGACGCCGCGTCGTCGGCGTCGAAGCTTTCGACCACGTCCTTCAGCCGGTTCAGGAACTGGTGGGTCGAGCGGACGCCCTCCTCCTTCCAGTCGAAGTCCCGCTCGGGGCGGGCGGCCTGCATCATGAACAGGCGCGCGGTGTCGGCGCCGTACTCCTCGACGATGCGCTGGGGCGAGACGACGTTGCCCTTGGACTTGGACATCTTCTCGCCCTCCAGCTGGACCATCCCCTGGGCGAGCAGATTCGTGAAGGGCTCGCGGTGCTCCAGGCTCTCCTCGTCGGCCAGCACCTTCGTGAAGAACCGGGAGTACAGCAGGTGCATCACGGCGTGCTCGATGCCGCCGACGTACTGGTCGACGGGCATCCAGTCGTTGGCCCGCTCCAGGTCGAAGGGAGCGTCCGACAGGTCCGGAGAGACGTACCGCAGGAAGTACCACGAGGAGTCGAAGAACGTGTCCATCGTGTCGGTCTCGCGCGTGGCGTCGCCGCCGCAGTCGGGACACGTGGTCTGCTTCCACTCGTCGGCGGCGTCCAGCGGATTCCCGGTGGTGTTGACGAACTCGGGCAGCTCGACCGGCAGGTCCTCCTCGGGCACCAGCACCGGGCCGCAGTCGTCGCAGTGGACGACCGGGATCGGCGTCCCCCAGTAGCGTTGCCGGGAGATGCCCCAGTCGCGCAGGCGGTACTGGGTGGCCTCCTCGGCGCCCTCGGTGTCTTGGGTAATGCGCTCGCGAGCTTCCTCGCTGTCCAGCCCGGAGTACTCGCCGGAGTTGACCAGCACGCCGTCCTCGGTGAACGCTTCCTCCGAGACGTCGGGTGCCTCGGGATCCTCGCCCTCCTCGGGTTCGGGTGCGATCACGGGCCGGACGTCGATGCCCTTCTTCTCTGCGAACGCGTGGTCGCGCTCGTCGTGGGCGGGCACGGCCATCAGCGCGCCGGTGCCGACGTCGGAGAGCACGAAGTCGGCGACGTAGACGGGCAGTTCGTCGCCGTTGACGGGGTTGGTGGCGACCAGATCGGTCTCGACGCCGTTGGGCTCGTCGCCGTCGGGGTCGGCCTCGTGTTCGACGAACTCGCGAACCGCGTCGTCAGTCTCGGCCAGCTCCTCGGCAATCGGGTGGTCCGGCGCCAGCGCGAAGAACGTCGCGCCGTGGATCGTGTCGGCGCGCGTCGTGAAGGCGGTGACCGTGCCGTACTCGGCGCTCCCGTCGGCGGCGTCGACGTCGAAGGGGAGATGCGTGCCGTGCTGGCGGCCGATCCAGTTGCGCTGCATCTGGCGGACCGAGTCGGGCCAGCCCTCCAGCTCGTCGATGTCCTCCAGCAGCTCGTCGGCGTAGTCGGTGATTTGCAGGAACCACTGTTCGAGTTCGCGCTGCTCGACCGGGTTGTCGCAGCGCCAGCACAGCTCCTCTTCGCCTTCGACCTGCTCGTCCGCGAGGACGGTCTCGCAGTGGGGACACCAGTTGACCTCGGCGTCCCGGCGCTCGGCGAGGTCCTCCTCGACGAACCGTCGGAACAGCCACTGGTTCCATCGGTAGTACTCGGGCGTGCAGGTGGTGATCTCGCGGTCCCAGTCGTACCCGAAGCCCATCGACTCCATCTGGCCTTTCATGGTGTCGATGCAGTCGAACGTCCAGTCCCGCGGGTTCGTGTCGCGCTCCTTGGCGGCGTTCTCGGCGGGCAGTCCGAAGGAGTCCCACCCCATCGGGTGGAGCACGTCGTCGCCGCGCAGCCGCCGATAGCGGGCGTAGGCGTCCGTGATCGTGTAGTTCCGGACGTGGCCCATGTGGAGCTTTCCGGAGGGGTAGGGGTACATCCCGAGGACGTACGTCGGGTCCTCGACGTCGTCGGGCGTCCGATGCACGTCCGCGTCGTCCCACGCCTCCTGCCAGCGGGCCTCGACGGCGGCGTGGTCGTAGCTCTCCATACTCATCAGCTTGTACGTGATTCGGCGGGTCGGCGCCCTATACCTTTCCATCCGACTTCCGGATCTGTCGGGTCGACGAGTGCCGGCCCGTCGACCGACGCGGCGCGACGACGGCGCCCCAGCGGCATCGACGCGCGGACGTCGAGACACCCGGGCGACGCGACGAAGGTCGACGCGGCACGCCGCGCGCCGCGTGTCGCGATCCCAGGCGGTGAACGCTCACCGAGAACATTAACGGGAACCGTTCAAAAACAAATAATACGACGATCTACCGTGTTAACGGTCTTTTCTTTCAGAAAAATCGACGTATTTGTTAATGAGCGTTCGGAACGGTCGGGATGAAACCGATACTTATGGCAACGACACACACAGGGACGGCGGCCGGCGGGCGCAACCGCTTCGTCTACGTCATCGGCGCGCTGGCCGCGCTGACCGGGCTGCTCTTCGGCTTCGACACGGGCGTCATCTCCGGGGCTCTGCTCTTTATCCCCGACACCTTCGAGATGACGTCGCTGTTCGGGATCGCGATGGACGAATCGCTCGTCGAAGGCTTCGTCGTCAGCGGCGCGCTGGTCGGCGCGATCGTCGGCGCCGCGGTCGGCGGTCGGCTCTCCGATCTGATCGGCCGCCGGCGAGTGATCCTCGGCGCCGCGGTCGTGTTCTTCGTCGGCTCGGCGATCATGGCCGTCGCGCCGACGATCGAGTGGCTGTTCGTCGGCCGCGTGGTCGACGGCGTCGCCGTCGGCCTGGCGTCGATGATCGGCCCGCTGTACATCTCGGAGATCTCGCCGGCCGACATCCGCGGCGGCATGGTGACGCTGTTCCAGTTCGCGGTGACGTTCGGCCTGCTGACCTCCTACCTGGTGAACTACGCGTTCGCGGAGGAGCTGCTCGTGACCGCGGTGACGAACCTCGCGTTCGAGGGCGCGGCCGTCTGGCGCTGGATGCTCGGCGCCGGGACGGTCCCGGCCGCCGCGCTGTTCGTCGGGATGCTGTTCATGCCCGAGAGCCCGCGCTGGCTGTTCGAGCAGCACCGCGAGGACGAGGCGAGGGACGTGCTCGCGTCCGTTCGGACGAGCGAGCAGGTCGAGCCCGAACTACGAGAGATCGAGGAGAAAGCCCAGATGGAGGACGCGAGCCTGCGGGACCTGCTGGCGCCGTGGGTCCGCCCGATGCTGGTCGTCGGCGTCGGGCTGGCGGCGTTCCAGCAGCTGACCGGCATCAACACGGTGATGTACTACGGTCCTTCGATCCTCGAGTCGACCGGCTTCGGCGCCAGCGGCTCCCTGCTCGCGACGGTGGTCATCGGCGTCGTCAACGTGACGATGACGCTGGTCGCGCTGCTGTTGATCGACCGGGTCGGTCGGCGACCGCTGTTGCTCGTCGGACTGGTCGGGATGACCGTGACGCTGACCGGGCTGGGCGCGGCGTACTTCCTGCCCGGGCTCTCGGGCGCGGTCGGCCTGATCGCCGTGGCCAGCCTGATGCTGTACGTCGCCTTCTTCGCGATCGGCCTCGGGCCCGTGTTCTGGCTGCTCAACTCCGAGATCTACCCGCTGAAGGTCCGCGGGACGGCCGTCGGCGTCACCACGGTCGTCAACTGGGCGGCGAACCTCGCGGTCGCCCAGTCGTTCCCCTACCTCGTCGACACCGTCGGCGAGGCCGGCACGTTCTGGACGTTCGCGGCGCTGAGCGTCGCCGCGTTCGCGTTCGCCTACGCGTTCGTCCCCGAGACGACCGGACGCACGCTCGAGGAGATCGAGTCCGACCTGCGCGAGACGGCGCTGGGCGGCGACGCGCGTGTCGACGCCGCCGGCGCCGATTCGGCGGGGAGACGCCGCGCCGACTCGGACGACGACTGAGCCGGGGCGGCGCCGCGACCGCGCCTTTATCCCTCGCTCGCTCCAATTGACGGACATGAGCGACGCCGAGGACCCCTCGCTGCCGAAGAAGGTGCTGCGCACGGTGACGCCCGGAACCCGCGGCCACAAGGACCCCGGGATGGACGTGATCGGCTGGAGCATGCTCGTCGGGATGCTGGTGCTGCTGGTGCCGCTGCTCCCCTTCATCGTGATCGTCTGGCTGATAACGAAGGTGCTCGACCGGTTCAGCGGCGAATAGGAAGCAGGACGGACGGCTCGTCAGCCGAGATCGATCATCTCGAACTCGTACCCGTCGCCGTTCTCGCGGGCGTTCTCGTAGACCACGCGAGCGGCCGCGACGTCCTGGATCGCAAGTCCGGTCGAGTCGAAGACGGTGATACCGTCCTCGCTCGTCCGACCGTCTTTCCCCCCGGCGACGATCTCGCCGAGCTCGGCGTGGAGGTCGTCGTCGCCCAGCACTCCTTCGCTCCAGGGGACGTTGATCTCGCCGGAGTGGGTGCACTGCTCGTAGTCGTCGATGACGAGCTTCGAGTCCAGCAGCACCGCGTCCGCTATCTCGTGTTTTCCGGCGGCGTCGGCGCCGATGGCGTTGACGTGCGTGCGCTCGCCCAGATCGTCGGCGCCGACGATCGGCTCGCGCACCGGCGTCACCGTCGAGAGCACGTCGCAGTGACCGGCCTCCGAGATCGAGCCGCCGCGGACATCGAACCGATCGTCGAAGGCGCCGACGAAGTCGGCGACGCGCTCCTCGTCCTGATCTGCCACGACCACTTCCTCGATCGGGCGCGCCTCGGCGATCGCCTCGAGCTGACTGTAGGACTGGACGCCCGCGCCGACCAGGCCCAGACTCGACGCCGACTCGACGGCGAGGTGGTCTGTCGCGACGGCCGCCGCGGCGCCCGTGCGCAGCATCGTCAGCGCCGTCCCGTCCATGATCGAGAGCGGGAAGGCCGTCTCGGGGTCGGAGTAGATCAGCGTCCCCATCACGGTGGGCAGGTCGTGGTCGGCGGGGTTGTCGGGGTGGACGTTCACCCACTTCACGGCGGCGGCGTCCCACTCGTCGGCCTCGACGTACGCTGGCATCGACCGGAAGTCCCCGTTGTACCGCGGCAGGTCGACGTAGGACTTGGCGGGCATCTGCACGTCCCCGCGCTCGTAGGCCGCGAACGCCGCCTCGACGGCGTCGATCACGGCGCCGGTGTCGGCGTTGGCCTCGACGTCTCCCCCGTTGAGCAACAGCGTCTCCATGGGTGGCAAATTTTGCGGGGCCGCACTTAATACGTGGCGCCGAGGAACGGCGTCGCCGCGCCGTCGAGAGAGTAGACTACCGATCGAGAGCGCCGCCGCTATCGAGCGAGCACGAAAGAAAAACGCGCGTTCGTTCGGCGAGCAGTGCGGGGTCGACGCGGTGACGGTGACGTAGCTGCTGGCAGATGGGCCGAGCTTACATCATGCCGCCCATGCCGCCGCCCATACCGCCGCCCATGCCGCCGGGCGCGCCGCCGGGGCCGCCCGCGGGCGGGCCGCCGTCGTCGTCGCCGCCGGCGTCGACCTGACCGCCCTTCAGGTCGCCCGCCGCGATCACGTCGTCGATGCGCAGGATCATCACGGCCGCCTCGGTGGCGGACTCGATGGCCTGGGTCTTGACGCGGAGCGGCTCGACGACGCCCTCCTCCTCCATGTCGATCACGTCGCCCGTGTAGGCGTCGAGACCGGCGGCGTCGTTGCCGGCGTCGTGCTCGCGACGGAGCTCGACGAGCGAGTCGATCGAGTCCAGACCGGCGTTCTCGGCGAGCGTGCGGGGACCGACTTCCAGCGCGTCGGCGAACGCCTCGACGGCGAGCTGCTCGCGGCCGCCGACCGAGTCGGCGAACTGGCGCAGCTGCAGAGCGAGCTCGGTCTCGGGGGCGCCGCCACCGGGCAGCACCTTGCCGTCCTCGAGCGTGACGCTGACGACGCCGAGCGAGTCCTCGATGGCGCGCTCGATCTCGTCGACGACGTGCTCGGTGCCGCCGCGCAGCAGCAGCGTGACGGACTTGGCGTTCTCGACGTCCTCGACGAGGAGCTGCTGGCTGCCGCCGACCTCCTGCTGGGAGACGGAGCCGGCGAAGCCGAGGTCGTCGGCCTCGATGTCGTTGACGTTGCTCACGACGGTGGCGCCCGTCGCGCGGGCGAGCTTCGTGGCGTCGTCGGACTTGACGCGCCGGGTCGCGAGCACGCCCTCTTCGGCGAGGTAGTGCTGGGCCATGTCGTCGATGCCGTCCTGGGCGAACACGACGTCCGCGCCGGACTCGACGATCTGGTCGACCATCTCCTTGAGCTGCTCCTCTTCCTGGTCGAGGAAGTCCTGAAGCTGGTCGGGGTCGGTGACGTTGACCTCGGCGTCGATCTCGGTCTCCTGGACCTCGAGAGCGTCGTCGAGCACGGCGACGTCGGCGTCCTCGACGAGGTAGGGCATGTTCTCGTGGACGCGCTCCTTGTCGACGAGGACGCCCTCGACGAGCTCGGAGTTCTCGACGGCCGAGCCGACGATCTTCTCGACCTTGATGTTGTCAGTGTCGACCTCGTTGCCGTCGGCGACGCTGCTGACGGCGCGGACGACGAGGTCCGCGAGCAGGTCCTTGGCGTTCTCGGCGCCCTTGCCCGTCATCGCGGTGGCGGCGATCTGCTCGAGGATCTCGGTGTCGTCGGCGTCGACGTCGATCGAGACGTCCTCGAGGATGTCTTTGGCTTCCTCGGCGGCCTGGCGGTACCCCTGCGCGAGGGTAGTCGCGTGGATGTCCTGGTCGAGAAGGTCCTCGGCCTCGCTGAGGAGTTCGCCGGAGACGACGACGGCGGAGGTCGTACCGTCGCCGACTTCGTCCTCCTGGGTCTCGGCGACCTCGACGATCATGTTGGCCGCGGGGTGCTCGATCTCCATCTCCTTGAGGATCGTGACGCCGTCGTTCGTGACGACGACGTTGCCCGTCGAGTCGACGAGCATCTTGTCCATCCCCTTGGGGCCGAGCGTGGTGCGGACGGCCTCCGCGACGGCCTTCCCGGCTGTGATGTTCATCGACTGTGCGTCGTCCCCGGAGGTGCGCTGGCTGTCCTCCGAAAGTACAATCATCGGCTGGTTGCCCATCTGCTGCGCCATAATCGGTAGAGGATTGATTGTCGTTCTATATAAATCCTTTGTTCCGAGCAGTGTGGTGAGGAGTAACACGCCGGACGTGACGGCGTGCGGACGGCTACCGGGAATCCATTCATAAGGAAGGTGCGGCGACCACAGAGAAGCCGCGTCGACCGGACTCCCCGGTCCCGAGCGTACGCTACGAGGAGTTCGTGGATCCGGACGTCGCTTCCTCGAGCCGCGCGGCGGCAACCAGCGACTGGGAGCTCTCGATCTCCAGCGCGTCGATCAGCGCGCTCGCCGAGCCGGAGATGCGGACGGCGCCGAACTGGGAGTACTCCTGCTCGACGGTGGCCGAAGTGTTCGACTCCAGCTCGTCGACGAGCGACGAGATGGCCTCAGATATGAGCTCCTGCTGGGTTTCCCGGTAGTCCTGCTGGGCCTCCTGCTGGCTCACGTTGTCCTGTTGGGCCGCCTGCTGGGCCTCGAGTTGAGCCTGCTGGAGCGCCTGCTGGTCGACCATCGCTACGACGCCGGCCTCGCGCTGCCCGTCACCGCCCTCGTCCGAGTTCTGTGCGAGACCGAGCTGTTCCGTACAGCCCGCCAGTAGTGCAGTGCCTCCGGCACCGGCGCTCTGGAGGAGTTTACGGCGCCTCGCGGAGAAATCGTCTGTCATCTACCGGTGGTTCGCGCCGCCTACGGAAAAGTGCGCCGTGTCGAGCCGAAGGTGGACGGCCGGACTCAGCCGGTGAACTGGTGGTACTCCAGCCCCTGACGTTTCAGCTCGTTGTGCTTGCGCTCGAGGAACGAGTACACCGCGCCGTGGGGCGCGCCGTCGATGATCATCTCGGCGGCCTCGCGGACGGCCTCGACCTGCTGGGGGCCGCCGATGGTGCCCAGCGTCGTGCCGTAGATGACGACCGACGCGCCGGTCAGCTCCTCCATCAGCTCGCGCGTGCGGCCGTTCTCCCCGATGAGCCGGCCCTTCTTGCGCTTGAGGTCGTTCGTGTTGCGCGCCGCGGCGTCGATGTCGACCAGATCGAACATCATCATGTCGTCGTCGAGCAGGCCCATGGCGTCGTCCGGCGCGAACCCGCGGCCGATCGCGCGGACGATGTCGGGTCCCTTGAGCGCCTTGACGGGATCGCCCGTCTTCTCGATCGCGACCGAGCCGTTCTCGGAGTCGACGTCGAGTCGCACTTCGGCCCGCCGCTCGATCTCGCGCAGCGTCGCACCGCCCTCGCCGATCAGCACCCCAATCCTGTCCTGCGGAATCTTCACGTGCTGCATACGTCGCGGTAGTGGCTCGGGCTGTAAAAGCTTTCCCGAGCGCGGAGATCGTTCCCCCGAAGGACGGTCGCGAACGCCGCCGTTCGGCCGAAACTGGCGAGCGACCGGCTCGCGAGACGAATGCGCGATCGGCTCGCCGGACGAAACGTCCAAGGCGACGGCGGACGCTCACCCGCACGTGGAACGCGACGCGCTCGACGTCGAGGTACGGCGAGCGGAAGCCGACGACCGGCTCGCGGTCCGCCGACAGCTGGACGCCGCCGTGCTGGCGGTCGACGACCTCGACGAGCGGCTCGCGGCGGGCGACGTGCTCGTGGCCGAAGCCGACGGACGCGTCGTCGGAACGATCGTACTCTCTCCTCGCGAGAACAGCGAAGGCGCGCACGTCGATGCGATCGCCGTCCGGCGGCGCCGCCGCGGCCGCGGCGTCGGGCGGACGCTGATCCACCGCGCGCGAGAGGACTACGGGCCGCTCGCCGCGGAGTTCGACGCCGGCGTTCGGCCGTTCTACGAGTCGCTGGAGTTCGCCATCGAGCCGACCGACGCCGACGATGACCGCTATCGGGGCGTCCTTAAGTAGTCGAGAACAAAAATCGAGGTGCGCTCAGACGTTCGCTTCGACCAGTTCGCGTCCGTCTGCCAGCAGCGCGTCGACGGCCTCGGTACTCTCGGCTTCGGCGTACACCCTGAGCTTCGGCTCGGTGCCGCTCGGTCGCACGAGCACCCACGATCCGTCGTCGAGAAGCAGCTTGACGCCGTCGACGGTGCTGGTCTCGGCGACCGCTCGCCCCGCCAGTTCGTCCGGCAAGGCGTCCTCGATCGCCGCCATCGCCGCGGCCTTCTGATCGTCCGGACAGTCGACGCTGATCTTCCCCGGCACGATGTCGCCGTGGGCGTCGAGCAGGCGGTCGACACGCTCGTCGATCGACTCCTCGGACTCGGCGGCGGCGGCCAGCAGCGCTGTCAGCACGCCGTCCTTCTCGCGCACGTGCCCGCGGATGGTGAACCCGCCGCTCTCCTCCCCGCCGATCAGCGCGTCGCGCTCGGCCATCGCTTGCGCGACCCACTTGAAGCCGACCGGCGTCTCGACGACCTCCTCGCCGTTGGCTTCGGCGATCTCGTCGATCAGGAACGTCGTCGACACCGACCGGACGGCCGGGCCGGACTGCTCTTCGAGGAGATAGTCGTACAGCGCCGCGAAGAGCAGGTTCTCGTCGAGAAAGCCCCGCTCGGGCGTGACGACCGCGATCCGATCCGAGTCGCCGTCGTTGGCGATCCCCAGATCGGCGTCGCCCGACTCGACGGCGTCGACGAGCCCCTCCAGGTTCTCCGCGCTCGGTTCGGGCGAGACGCCGCCGAACTCGGGGTCGCGCTCGCAGCGACGCCGCTCGACGGTCGCACCGGCCCGTTCGAGCAGGGCGTCGGTCGTCCCGCGGCCGCTGCCGTGCATCGCGTCGTAGGCGACCGAGAGTTCCGAGAGGTCCGCGCCCACCAGATCCATCGCCTGCTCGGCGTGGGACTCGACCAGATCGACCCGCCGGACGTTCCCGTGTCGCTCCTCCGGCAGCGGATCGGGCTCCCGAAGGTTCTCCATGATCCGGTCGGTGACCTCCGGCAGCGCCGGGGCGCCGTCTTCCGGGATGAACTTGACGCCGTTGTACTCCGGCGGGTTGTGCGAGGCGGTGATCATCAGCCCGCCCGCCAGGTCGCGGTCGACGATCGCCCACGCGACCAGCGGCGTCGGCCGGTCGCGCTCGGGCACGATCACGTCGTGACCGCCGGCCGCGAGCACGCGGGCCAGCTCCTTGGCGAACCCTTCTGAGGTCTCGCGGGCGTCGTACCCGACGACGACGGGGTCGTCGCCCAGCCCCGCCCCGTCGAGGTAGTCGACGACCGCCTGTCCGACCATCCGCACGCGGGGTGCCGTGAACTCGTCGAGCGTCGCTCGCCAGCCGTCGGTCCCGAACGAAATCGCCGTCTCCATACGTCAGCTTCGGGGGCGGGGGCGAAAAAGACGGTGGTGACGGAACGGTGACTACTCGCTCGCGACGACGACCGGAACCGGCGACCGCTCGACGATCTCCTCGGACGTGCTGCCGAACAGCGCCTGGGACGCTCCCGAGCGGTCCCGCCGACCGACGACGATCATGTCGGCGTCGCGCTCGTCGGCCAGTCGGACGACCTCGGGAGCCGGTTCGCCGATCGTCCCGACGAGTTCGCGCTCGACGGCGGCGTCGTCGAGCGCCGCGTCCAGTTCGTCCACCGCGGCGAACTGCCCGACGACCTCGTCGCCGGCGTCGCCGTACCGGTCGGTCGACGTCGGGTCGCCGGGCCAGATTTTCTGGTAGAGCGACGTCTGCCCGCCGCTGGGAATCTCCTCGGTCGGCCGTTCGTGGCTTCCCGTGGAGACGTCGACGTCGAGTTGCTCTGCCGCGGTTTCGACTTCGTCGCGCGAGAGCGCGTGCGCAAGGAGGACCGTCGCGCCGGTCGACTCGGCCAGCGGGACGACGGCGTCCGCGAGCGTGTCGGTGTCGACGCCGTCGTCGGTGCCGACCGCAACCAGGAGAGTATCGATCGCCATATCGGGAGATCCACGGACGCGAAGAAAAGCGCTGGCGTGGTCGCGGCGTCGATCGCGAACGCCGCCGCCGATCGAACGCCGCGATCGATCACTCGTCGTCGACGAGTTGCTCTTTCTGGTCCCGAGAGAGCTGCTTCAGTTCGTGTTCGCGCGACATCGCCGCCGACTGCGAGTCGAACTGCTCCCGGTAGACCAGTTCGACCGGCGTCCGCCCGCGAGTGTACTTGGCGCCCTCGCCGGCGTCGTGTTCCGCGACGCGGCGCTCGACGTCGGTCGTGTAGCCGGTGTAGAACGTCCCGTCGGCGCATTCCAGCACGTAGACGTAGTGGTCGCTCACGACTGGTCGGTTACGCCGAGGCCACAGAAAGGCTTCGCGTGGTGATCACGCGGCTGCACTGTCCGATCGATCCGACGTTCAGCGGGCTCGCTGTCTCGCCGCCTCGGCGATACCCGCGTTGGCCGAGCAGCTCGGACACGCGAAGATGCGTCCGTGCTCGTCGGCGAACACTCGCTCGAACCGGTCGGAGACGTGCGCGTCGCAGTGGTCACACGTGGGCATTGGGTACAACCGGCACGGTACGCGCCGGCACCCTTCACTATGCGGTCCATCGGTAAATATCCTTCCGAAACACCCCTTCTATTTCCGCAAAACCGAAACGTGGTTCGCCGTTCGTGAAGAAATATTCGCCAACCGGCGCACGGCCGTTCGCGAGCACGACGCCCTCACCCGTTCATCGTGTAGTCGTGTTCGATCAGTGTTCAGGAGTCGTGTCCGCTCGGTGATCAGGTATTGTCATCGATCGCGCGTGCGATCAGGCCCGCCTGCGCGCCCGCGACGAAGCCGGCGTCGACGTTCACGGTCGAAAGAACGGTACAGGACTGGAGCATCCCGGCCAGCGCCGCCTCGCCGTCGCCGCCGTGGCCGTAGCCGCTCGCGGTCGGCAGCCCGATCACGGGCGTGTCGACGAGGCCGGCGACGACGGTCGGCAGCGCGCCTTCGCGACCCGCCGCGACGACGAGCACGTCAGCCTCGCGCAGCTCGTCGAGCCGATCGAGCAGGCGAACGATGCCGGCGACGCCGACGTCTTCGACCATCTCGACCGTCGCGCCCATCTCGACGGCGATCGCGCGCGCCTCGCCGGCCGGCCCGCGGTCGACGGTCCCGCCGGTGACGACGCGGACCGTCGCGTCCACGTCCGGCGGTTCGTACTCGGGCCCGTGAATGACCAGCACGTCGGATCGCTCGTGCCACCGAACGTCGGCGTCGAGCCCGGCGTCGTCAAGCGCCTCGCGCACGGCCGCGACCTGCTCGTCGCTCACGCGCGTCGCGATACCTCTGCCCGTCGTCTCCAGGGCCGCAAGCAGCATATCGACGACTTCCTCGGCGGTCTTGCCCTCCGCGTACACCGCTTCGGGCACGCCGCGTCGCTGCTCGCGGGCGGCGTCGAACCGGCCCGCATCCGTCGTCGCGTAGCCGGCGAGGCGCGCCTCGGCCTCGGCGGGACTGACCTCGCCGCTCGCGACGGCGTCCAGTAACTCGCGCATACCGCCACTCCCGCGCCGAGGCACTCCTATATGTCGTTTCCCGCCGGGCGCGGCCGGAAACGAGAACGTTCCGGGGGAAGAATTAAATACCGTCGCCGATCTATCGTGCCGATCACTGTCATCCGTCCGACAGCGGGGGTCAGGATACCGTCTACAGACCCGCTCTCCGGGCGATTTGGGAACGTTTATAAACAGCCGTTTTCAATGTCAGGTCGTATGGCAGACCTCATTGTCAAAGCAGCCGTGAAGGAAGCGCTCGACGACAAGAACGTCGCATCGGATTTCTACGACGCCCTCGACGAGGAAGTCGACGAGCTGCTCGAGGACGCCGCCCGCCGTGCCGAGGCAAACGACCGGAAGACGGTCCAGCCGCGCGACCTGTAAGCAGGTTTCCTGCTCCGATTTTTTATCGACGCCGACCGACCAGCCACGGCGCCGCGTAACGTAGCCGCCGGACGAATCGGGAGTGACGACGCCGCGCTTCGGCGTCCGGCCGTCAACCGCGCTTCGGCGTCCGACCGACGCCTGCGCTACGGCGTCCGGACGTCGACGCCGTCCTCGCGGCCGACGTGGATCTCGTCGGCCAGGTTGACGAACAGTCCGTGCTCGACGACGCCCGGCACGCTCGATAGCTCGGCTGCAAGATCGGCGGGCGCGTCGATCGCGCCGAACTCGCAGTCGAGCACGACGTTTCCGTTGTCGGTGACGACCGGGCCGTCCTTGCGTTCGGCCGAGCGGAGCGTCGGCTCGCCGCCCAGCGTCGCGAGCCGATCCTCGACGACCGGCCGCGCTGCCGGCAGCACCTCGACGGGCACCGATCGATCGAGCCGGTCGGCGAGCTTCCCGGGATCGACGACGACCAGCAGCCGGTCGGCCGCGGCGTCGACGATCTTCTCGCGGGCGTGAGCCGCGCCGCCGCCCTTGATCAGCTGACCGCCCGCGACCTGATCGGCACCGTCGATCGCCAGGTCGACCCCGTCGACCTCGTCCAGCTCGACCAGCGGAATCTCCGCCTCGATCGCGAGCTGCCGGGACTGGAAGGAGGTCGGGACGCCCCGGACGTCGAGCCCGTCGGCGACCGCGTCGCCGATCGCCCGGATGGCGTGGGCCGCCGTGCTGCCGGTGCCCAGCCCGACGACCTGCCCGTCCTCGACCGCGTCGGCTGTGCTTTCGCCCGCCCGGCGCTTCGCCGCCGCCGATCCGCCGCTCGTCTTCATGGGTCTCTCTCGCCGGGGCGGGTGCAAAAAGTTGGCGAGCGGGGGCGAGCGGCCGGACGGATACCCGCTCTTTTTGTCGGTGCCCGCTCCCGTTTTGGGTATGTTCGGAACGAGCGGCATCCGCGGACCCGTCGGCGAGACGGTCACTGCGGACCTCGCGCTGTCGGTGGGCCGAGCGGTCGGCGTCGACGCCGACCGGATCGTGGTCGGGCGGGACCCGCGGGGGAGCGGGCGACTGCTGACCGACGCGCTCGCGGCGGGCGCCCGGGAGTGCAGCGCGGACGTGATCGACCTCGGGCTGGCGGCGACGCCGACGATCGCCCGCTCCGTGGGGTGGCGGGACGCCGACGCCGGCGTCGCGATCACCGCCTCGCACAACCCGGCGCCGGACAACGGCATCAAGCTCTGGACGCCCAGCGGACAGGCGTTCGACGAGGAGCGCCGGACGACGATCGAGCGCCGGATCCGCGACGAGGAGTGGGCGCTGGCCGACTGGACCGGCCAGGGCGAGCGCTCGTCGTGGGACGGCGCCCACCGGCGCCACGTCGAGACGCTTGTCGACGCCGTCTCGATCGACGAGCCGCTGTCGGTCGTCGTCGACGTCGGCAACGGCGCCGGCGGCGTCACCGCCGACGCGCTGGCGGACCTGGGCTGTGCGGTCGAGACGCTCAACGCCCAGCCGGACGGCAGTTTTCCGGCGCGTCCGAGCGAGCCCACCGAGGAGAACTGCGGGACGCTCGCGGCGACCGTCGCCGGCACGGACGCCGATCTGGGGATCGCCCACGACGGCGACGCCGACCGGATGCGAGCGGTGGCCGGCGACGGCTCGTTCCTCTCGGGCGACGTGCTGCTCGCGCTGTTCGGCCGCGAGGCCGCGGCGGCGGGCGACAGGGTCGCGGTGCCGGTCGACACCAGCCTCGCGGTGGCCGACGCGCTCGCCGAGGTCGGCGCCGAGACGACCCGGACGCCGGTCGGCGACGTGTACGTCGCGGAGCGGGCCAGCGACTCGGACGTCGTCTTCGGCGGCGAGCCAAGCGGCGCGTGGATCTGGCCGGACGAGACGCTGTGTCCCGACGGCCCGCTGGCGGCCTGCCGGCTCGCCGCGCTGGTCGCGCGCCGCGGTCCGCTCGCTGAGCTCGCCGGTGAGATCGATACGTACCCGATCCGGCGCGAGAACGTCGAGACCGACGCGAAGGCAGAGACGATGGACCGCGTCCGCGAGCTCGTCGCCGGTCGGTACGACGACGTCGCGACGCTCGACGGCGTCCGGGTCGACCGGGAGGACGGCTGGTTCCTCGTGCGCGCGAGCGGGACCCAGCCGCTGATCCGGGTCACCGCCGAGGCGCGGGAGCCCGACGACGCCGACGCGATACTGGAGGAGGCGATGAGCGTGGTGGCGGACGCCGACGCCTGAGCCGTCGCGGGAGGCTTCGGAGCTGACAGGCGGCGTTTTCTACCAGTTGCAGTCACACCCCGACGCGGGACGCCGCGCACCCGCCTGGACCGCGCCGGAGCTGCGGTCAGGTCACGTCGGCGGTCGCCGCCCGATCGCATATAAACGTCGGGACGACGGTGAGGACGGCGACGATCAGGTAGCTCAGTTCTCGATCCGATCGAGGATCTGCTCGGCCAGGTCGCGCGCTCGCTCGACGCGCTCGGTCGCTTCCTCGTCCCCGGCGTCGTCGACTTCCGAGAGGAGTCGTCGGACGTGGCCGACGCGCTCGCGGACGACTGACTCGGGCGGATCGCCCTCCGCCACGTCGGCGGCGACGGCCTGGGCCTCGCCGATCCAGCGGCCGGCGGTGCGATCGACCGGCAGTTCCTCCGTTGCGCGCAACTCGTCGTGGAGTTCGGCGACCAGTTCGGAGACGTCTGTCACAGAAGCTGGTTCGCCGTCCGGCGGCGTGAACGTTGGGTCCCGCGCGTCAGCGCCGACCCGCGCGTCGGAACGCTTTCGGCGCCCGCGGTCCACCGGACCCACATGACGACGATCGAGGAAAAGCGGATCTTCGCGGAGAAGTCCGGCCGGACGCGGGCGTTCGTCGGCTCGGGCGTCGGCGTCGCCGCGGTGTCGGTGTCGGCCGACCTCGTCGGCGAGTTCGGCGTCGAGTACCGGACCCCGGCGGCGGACGTCGCCGGGCGAGCGGGCCAGATCGCGGTCGCGACGGCCGAGGACGTCGTTCTGCTGGGCGAGGAGCCGCTCGAACTCGGGTTCGGAGCGGCGTCCGCGGTCGGCTTCCGCGACGGCGCGGTCGTCGCCGGCGACGAGGACGGCCGGGTGGCGACCGCGACCGACCCCGACGAGTGGACCGACGTCGGGACGGCGGACGGGACGATCCGGGCGCTCGACGGCGACCTCGTCGCGGCGAGCGACGGCGTCCACCGGCTCGGAGAAACGCTCGACGGCTCGGATCGCGAACTCGACGCCGCGGCGGACGTGGCGTCGGGCGACGTCGACCTGGCCGCGACGGCGGACGGCGTCTACCGGTGGGACGATGGGTGGCGGCGGGAGATCGAGGGCGAGGCGACGCTCGTCGCGGCCGACGCCGACGGGCGGGCTCACGCCGTGGTCGATAGCGTATTCTACACGCGCGCGAGCGACGGGGAGTGGAGCCGCGTCGATCTGCCCGTCGACGCCGAACCCGCCGGCGTCGCCTACGGCCCGGCGACGTACGTCGCGACCGCCGACGGGGCGTTCCTGGTCGACGCCGGCGACGGCTGGCGCCACCAGCCGCTGGGGCTGCGGGGCGTCGTCGGTTGCGCCGTCGCCGAGTGAGCGCGCCGACGCCGGGGCAGGGCGGCGGAGCGGCGGGCCGGCGACCGGCCTCGTGACGAACGAAAACGGGTTTACCGCTCGCCGGAGTTCGGTCGGGTATGATCCTCAGCGGACGCCACTCCCAGTCGATCGCCGCCGCGCTGGCCCGCGAGCTCGACGAGCCGCTCGCGCCCGTCGCGTTCGATCGGTTCCCGGACGGCGAACTGATGGCGAGCATCGGACAGGCAAGCGGCGAGCGCGCGGTCGTCGTCGCGTCGACGCCGACGAGCGACGCCCACCTCGAACTCCTGCAGCTGCAGGACGCCGCCCGCGAGGCCGGCTTCGAGGAGGTCGTCACGGTGCTGCCGTACATGGGCTACGCCCGCCAGGATCGGGCGTTCGAGGCCGGCGAGCCGGTGTCGGCCCGCGCCGTCGCGCGGGCGATCAGCACGGGCGCCGACCGCGTGATCACCGTCGACCCCCACGAGGAGGCGGTTTGTGACTTTTTCGAGCCGTCGGCGACCGCCGTCACGGCGGCCGACCGGCTGGCCGAGCCGCTCCCCGAGGACCTGACCGACCCGCTGTATCTCTCGCCGGACGCGGGCGCGATCGAGCTCGCCGAAACGGTCAGGAACGCCGCGGGCGGCGGCGAGGTCGACTACTTCGAGAAGACGCGCCACTCAGGCAGCGACGTCGAGGTGACGCCGAGCGACGCCGCCGTCGAGGGCCGGGACGTCGTGGTCGTCGACGACATCATCGCGACCGGCTCGACGATGAGCGAGGCCGTCGGCGTGCTCGACGAGCGCGGCGCCGCGGACGTGTACGTCACCTGCGTCCATCCGCTGCTGGCGAGCAACGCGGTCACGAAGCTCTCGCGGGCCGGCGTCGCGGCGATCTACGGCACCGACACGATCGAGCGCCCCCAGAGCGAGGTCAGCGCCGCGCCGGCGATCGCCGACGCGCTGGACCGGAACTGAGCCGCACCGACTCGGAGCCCGAATCGCCGGAACGCCGGAATACTTACGCGATGATTACGCTTGGTTGACGTATGTACGGACGCACGCGATCGCGAGGAAGGGACTGAAACCATGCACGGGATCGTCCACAAGACGCTCAAAGAGTACGTCGAGGAGGACGTCGACGCGGCCGACTGGGACGAGATCGTCGACCGCGCGGGTCTGGAGCCGAAGCTGTACCTGCCGGTGTCGCACTACCCGGACGAGGAAGTTACCGCCGTGTTCGACGCGCTGACGGCCGCGACCGGCGAGACCGAGGCCGAGGTCCAGCGCGCGTTCGGCCGGCGTCTCGCCCCGGAGCTTCTGAATACGTTCAAGGCGCACGTCCGGGACGACTGGGCGACGCGCGAGCTGCTGCTCGCGCTGGAGATCGTCTACGAACGCGTCGCGGCGCAGGACGAGGACTCGGAGCTGCCCGACGTCGCGACCGAAGCCGACGGCGGCGACGTCGTGGTGACCTACGATTCGGAGCGGAAGCTCTGTTCGCTGGCGCGGGGGATCGTGCTCGGCGTCGCGGACCACTACGGCGACGACGTCACGATCACCGAGTCCGAGTGCGCACGGAAGGGCGCCGACCGCTGTCGGCTCCGGGTCGCGTTCGCCTGATCGACCCGGACATCGCCGGGACGCCGCTCGGCGCCGTTTGATCCATTTTTTCATCGATTGTGTACACCCGTTACAAGTAATGTAAATAATAGATTCATTTACGTACCGGAATTACTACAGGCAAATGTTAATCACAGACGTACCATTAAGCATGAAGAAAGATTACATCGTGGCGTGTCGATGAGGTGCTGGCAACGGTTGCGACGACCCGGACCGGCGATCGGTCCGTCGAACCGCGGTGGGGCGAGCGGCCCGCCCGGTTCGACGCCGTACTCACGTCACGGCGAACGATCGTCAGCGACGGTGCCGTCCCGAACCGGATCCGCGTCCCGGCGGGTTCGCTTTCGGCGTTCCAGAACCACAGACGACCACTTCGGATTCCGAAGTAACTCATGAGCAACAACGACAATCTCACCCCCACAACGAGTCGACGAAGCGTGCTCGGCGGCATCGCCGGGCTCGGCGCACTCTCGCTGTCCTCCGGCTACGGCAGCGCGGAGACCCAGCCGGCGCTTCAGCAGGCAGCATCGAACGGTGCGGACTCCCATCACCCCGGCGAACCGCGGTTCGTCGAGGTCGGCGAATCGCTGCGCAACTCCATCTACGTCGACGGGAGCCACGTTTTCGACCGCGACAATCTCGCGCCGCGAGTGACGGACATCGGCGCCGACCCGGCCAACTACAGCGCCGACGACTTCCAGTGGTCGCTCGCCGAGTCGCCCGACGGTAGCAGCGGCGACGTGCTCGCCTTCGAGACCGACGACGAGGACGGCGAGCCGCGCTGGGACAACGGTAAAAAGAACGTCGCGGAGTTCACCGCCGACGCGCCGGGCACGTACGTCGTCGAGGTCGACGCCCCGGACGGCACCCACCAGATGACGCTTCACGCGTTCCCCGCGACGCCCGACGGAGCGGGCGGCCCGCCGCGCCTCTCGCTGGACGCCGAGTTCGACAGCGAGGCCGGCGAGTTCGTCATCGAGTCCAACGCCAAGCTGTCGCCCAACAGCAACGCGAATCCCGAGGACCTGACGGTCGAGTTCCTCGCGGACGACCGCGACGCGCTCTCGACGAGCGACATCGTCGACGAGGGAACGACGGCGCGCGTCCCCGCGAGCGCGATCAGCGGCGACGCCGCGCGCGTCCACGCCGCGCCCTACGACGGCGACATCCACGGGATGGCCGACACGGTCATGCTGGACCCCGACGGCGAGGTCCACCTGCCGAACCGCCCGCCCGAGTGGATGAAAGACGGCGTGATGTACGAGATTTTCACCCGCTCCTTTGCCGGCGAGCGCGGCGAAACCGACATGCAGTATCTCACCGAGAAGGTGAGCTATCTCGACGAGCTCGGTATCGACGCCGTCTGGCTGACGCCGATCTACCCCTCGGTGAGCTCGAGCAAGGAGATGGCCGGCGGCGGCCCCCACGGCTACGACGCCACGGACTACATGTCCGTCGCCTCCGACCTCGGATCGGTCGAGGACTACCAGGCGTTCATCGAAGAGTGTCACAACCACGACATCAAGGTCGTGTTCGACATGGTGATCAACCACGCCGGTCGTAACCACCCCTACTTCCAGGATACGATCGCGAGCAAGGGCGACGAGGTGCCCGCGGAGAGCTGGGAGTTCCTGCCGGTCGAGGAGTGGAACCAGGACTCGAAGTACTTCGACTGGTTCGACCGGATGGACGCCCCGATCACCGGTCCCGACGGCGGCGTCGTCGACCCCGCGCCGGGTAACACCGGGTTCTGGGGCCTGCGCCTACAGCCCAACTGGAACTTCGACAACATGGCGCTGCGCGAGCACATGCTCGCGGTCGCTGACTTCTGGTCCGGCGAGGTCGGCGTCGACGGGTTCCGCTGCGACATCGCGTGGGGGACGCCCCACAGCTTCTGGAAGGAAGTGCGGGACCTCGTGCGCTCGAACGACAGCGAGTTCCTGATGCTCGACGAGTCGATCCCGAAGGATCCCCACTTCGCCGAGAACGAGTTCGACATGCACTTCGACACCTCGGAGTTCATGAACACGATGCGGGGGATCGGACGGGACAACGCGCCCGCCAACGAGATCCTCAGCTCGATCAACAGCCGCAAGGCCGAAGGGTTCCCGGAGCACACCCTGATCCTCAACACGACCGAGAACCACGACGAGGAGCGCCTTCTCAACCAGATCATGGAGGGGGGCACCCGCGACCAACCGAAGAAGGCCCAGCGGGCGTGCTGGGCGGCCGGCGTCACACTGCCCGGCGTCCCCTTCGTCTACTACGGCCAGGAACGGGCCATCAGCGAGTACGGCGAGGGCCGCCACATGGGCGAGGACGACCCGCGTAGCGGGGACATCTTCCCCGGCGGCAAGAAGCGCGCGTTCATGAACTGGGACGAGTACGACGAGGAACACCTCCAGTTCTACAAGGACCTGATCGGCGCGTACCACGATATGGACGTGCTCAAGCCCGACGCCGACATGTCGGGCGAGTGGTTCAACACGGCCTACAAGGAGGAACCTAACCTCCTCGTGTTCGGCCGCGACGCGAGCCACCTCGAGGACGTCGACGGCCCCGAGAAAGTCGTCGTCGTCATCAACTTCGAGGAAGAACCCTCGCAGGTCAACCTCCGACCGGAAGTCAGCACCACGGACCTGCTCAGCGGCGAGGACCTCTCGATGTCCAGCGGTGCCGCGGCGGCCGTCGCCGAGGTCGACACAATCGCGATCTTCGAGGCGCCCTCGCTGCTGCCGACCGGCGAAACCGTCTTCGAGACGAGCGACCCGACGGGCGACGACATCGGCCCGGGTCAGCCCGACGCCGAGGACAGCACCACGTCGTACACGTACCCGACCGGAGACGGCTACGCCGACGGAACGTTCGACATCGACACGTTCCGCGTCCACGAGACCGAGGACAACTATCAGTTCATCTACGGCGTCGACACCGAGGTAGCCAACCCCGACGACCTGGAGCACGGCTTCTCCAACCAGCACCTGCAGGTGTACGTCCGCGACTCGAGCGGCGACGGCGGTTCGACGAGCGCGAGGACGGGCGTCAACGCCGAGTTCGCCGAGCCGTACCACTACCGCGTGGTCGCGGACGGCGAGAACGGCGTCCGTCTCGAGGACGCCGACGGCAACGAAGTCGCGACGGGAGACATCAAGCTCAACAACGCGGTGTACGAGATCATCGCGGAGATCCCCAAGCGGGAGCTCGACGTCTCGCCCGAGACCATGCAGCTGGCGCCCCTGATGTTGGGCTACGACGGCTCGGCCGAGGGCGGCGTCATGCCCGTCGAGTCCGAGGCCTCGGCCGACGCGTTCGGCGGCGCCGAGAACGGCAGCGCGCCGAACGTCATCGACATGGTGTCGAACGATAACACCACGCAGGCCGACGCGCTGGCCTACTCCGACGGCGAGCTCGCCCAGATCCCCTACGTTCTGGTCACCACCGAGTTCCAGGAGGTCGCCAGCTTCGACGATCCGACCGGCGACGGGATGGCCTCGGGGCAGTACACGCTGCCGACCGCCGACGCCTACTACGAGAACGCCTGGGACATCGAGTCCTTCAGCGTCGAGGCGTCGCGGAGCCGCGTCCGGTTCAACTACACGATGGCCGAGGAGATCCAGAACCCGTGGAGCTTCAGTCCCGGGTTCAGCCACCAGATGTTCCAGGTCTACATCGCCTCCTCGAGCGCCAGCGGCCCGAGCGGCACCGAGGGCCGCGGCGGCACGAACCTCGGCTTCGATCAGCCGTACCACTACCGCGTGGTCGTCCACGGCGAGGGCACCATGGCGGTCGAGAACGCGGCCGGCGAGGCCGTCTCGACCGACGTGAACACCGTCACCGACGGCAAGACCGTCTCGATCGACGTGCCACGCGGCGCCGTCGACTGGAGCCACGAGGACGGCGGCATGGCGCTCCAGCCGGTCACCGTGCCGTACGACGGCTACGGCACGAAGGGCGTCCGCGGCATCTCCGAGTCCAACGGTCAGCACGCCATCGGCGGCGGCACGGGCACCAACGACCCGGCCGCGATGGACATCCTCACGCCCGAGGGCGCCGATCAGGAGTCGATCCTGACCGACTACTCCGCCGACAGCACCGTGAGCCTGCCGTTCGTCACGATCGGCGACTACGGCGGCGGCAGTGGTGGCGGCAGTAGCGACGACGGCGGCGACAACGGCGACGACAGCGGTGACGAAGGCTCCGGCAACGAGTCGCAGGAGGAAGGCTCGAGCAGCGACGGGCTGCCCGGCTTCGGCGTCGGGGCGGGCGCGGCCGGCGTGGCCGGCGCCGCCGCGGCCGCCAGCCGGCTGTCCGACGACGACGAGGACGACGAGGAGTAACGGACTCCTCGCGCACCGCTCGCTAACCGACGCGTCGCGGATTTTTTGATTGCTACGCACCAGCGGCGGCGCTGCGGCGATTCGAGAGAAACGGTACGACGCGATCGCGGCTCGACGACGCCGCTATTCGGTCGTGTTCGGCGACGCCGCTATTCGGCCGTACACGGCGACGCCGCTGCTCGGGACGATCTGACAGACGAATCGGGTATCGCCCGTGCTAGAACATCCCGCCCATCCCCATCGAGTTGATGAGGCTGGAGACGAGCGCGCGGACGACCAGACCGATGCCGGCCAGTACCAGGGCGATGCCGCCGGCGATGACGAGACTTTCGTAGGCGATGAGCGCGATGCCGCCGAGGATCGCCAGCAGGCCGACGATTCCGGTCGCGCCGAGACGTTTGAGCATACGCTCGGAGTGGTCCCGAGCGACAGTTAATCCTTTTCGTTTGGCCGACGAGCGGCCCGACGGCGGGCGAGAGCAGCGTATTTAAAACCGTCCGTCACCAACGGACGGGTATGAGCGACGGACGGAAGGACCTCCGGATGCCCGAGGACGACGAGGTGTTCGCGGAGGTCACGAACATGCTCGGGGCGAACCGCGTGGAAGTGCGCTGCGCCGACGGCAAGGAACGAACCGCCCGGATCCCGGGCAAGATGCAAAAGCGCATCTGGATCCGGGAGGACGACGTCGTGCTCGTCGAGCCGTGGGACTGGCAGGACGAGAAGGCCGACATCACCTGGCGCTACGAGAAGCAGGACGCCGACCAGCTCCGCGAAGAAGGCCACATTCAGTAGCGATGCCGACCGAGCGGCGCTGCCCCGACTGCGGCGTCCGGATGGAGGCCGGACGACTCGCCGGCGCGGAGCGGTTCGTGCTGGACGAGTCGCGGGACGGACTGCTGGGCCGCGTCGGCGTCAAAGAGCAGTTCGACGTCGACGCCGTCGTCTGTCCCGAGTGCGGACTGGTGCGGGTCTACGCCGACGTCGACGAGTGAGACGGGAGCGCCGTGAACGCATCCTTTTAGGGCTGGCTCGCCTAGCCCGTGGTAGATGAACGGCGAGTACGGCCTCCTCGATCCCGACGAAGCCGACGCCCCCGGCGACGAGTTCGAGGAGATCGACGTTTCGGACACGGAGGCCGACCGGATCGCGCGCGAGCGGGACCGCGAGTTCGACCAGTGGCGCAAGCGCATCAAGGACTCCGAGCGCTTCATCGTCCAGGACTCGGCGTTCGACGACGCCACGTTCGCCGCGCTGTACAAGCTCGTCCAGGACGGCTACGTCGACGCGATGGGCGGCCCCGTCTCGACGGGCAAGGAGGCCAACGTTTACGAGGCGCTCTCCGGGGAACGCGCCCGGGAGACGCTGGGCGAGGACGCCGAGCAGGTCGCCATCAAGGTGTACCGCACGCGAGCGACGAACTTCCAGGACATGCGCGAGTACCTGGTGGGCGACCCGCGCTTCGAGGAGCTGGGCGACAAGAAAGACATCGTGCTCGCGTGGACCCGCAAGGAGCTGTCGAACCTCGAACGCGCGCGCAAGGCCGGCGTCCGCGTCCCCAACCCGGTGGCCGCCGAGCGCAACGTGCTCTTGATGGAGTTCGTCGCCACCGACGGCGAGCGGGCCCGCCGCCTCGACGAGGTGTCGATCGAAAACCCCGAGACCGCCTACGAGGTCGTCCGGGAGTACGTCCGCCGGCTGTACGCCGCCGGGCTGGTCCACGGCGACCTGAGCGAGTACAACGTGCTGTTCTACGAGGGCCAGCTGGTGATCATCGACGTCGGGCAGGCCGTGACCGTCCACCACCCCAACGCCGAGGAGTTCCTCGAGCGCGACTGCGAGAACGTCGCCTCATTCTTCCGCCGCCAGGGGATCGAGGTCGACGGCGGCGAACTGTACGAGTGGGTCCGCGAGAACGCCGAGCCGGACAAGTAGTCATCGAAGCGGCTCCGCCAGCCACGAGAGCGTCGCGTCGTGACAGGCCACCAGCGCCGAGAGGTGATCTTCGTCCGGTAGCACTGCGGCGTCGGCGTCGGGCAGCCGCGCCGCGAGGTACTCGGCGGTCGCCGGCGAGACGTTCCGGTCGTCGGCGCCGTGCCGGAGCCGGACCGGCGCCTCGACGTCGGCGAGGTCGAACGGCCACTCGCGGACGCTGGCGCGGAACTCGCGGGAGACGCCGCCGTGGCCCTGCCGGAACGCCTCGCGCAGATCGAGCGCGACGAGCCGGGCGATCGGCGGTGCGTCGAGTCGATCGTCGAGCGCGTCGCGCTCGGCGTCGGTGAGCAGGGCGAGCGCGTCCTCTGGGTCGGTCCGGTCGGCGGTCCGCGCCTGAACTGCGAACAGCAGCCGAAGCAGCGGCGGCGCCCGGCGGGCGAGGACGTCGAGAAATCGGTTCTGCACGCCGACGCCGTCGGTCGGCGCGCCGGGCGGGCCGTCGGCGGCGACGGTCGCGACGCGGGTGACTCGGTCCGGGTACTCGTGGGCGCAGGCGAGCGCGAACCGGCCGCCCCCGGAGAATCCGAGCGCGGCGAAGCGGTCGGCGCCGGCGTCGTCGGCCACCGCGGCGGCGTCGTCCGCCCAGTCGAGCACGTCGGCGTCGGGCGCGGGGTCGGATCGGCCCTGTCCGGGACGGTCGGGGGCGAGCAATTGGATCGACGCCTCGCGAGCGATCTCGTGGAACGCCGCGGGGAGGATGCGCGACCCCGGCGTCCCGTGGTGGAAGAGGACGGGCGCGCCGTCGGGGTCACCGTACTCGCGGTAGGCGATCGTTCGCCCGTCCGCCGCCGTCGCCGCGGCCTCGCTACCGACGGTCAGGTCGTCGAGGTCCATCGGCGGCGATTCCGTCGCCAATGGTTTCAAATCTTCTATACGATCCGGGGCGGGACTACCCGCCCTTGATCAGCCGGAGGACGGTGACGCGGTCGGTTTCGACGGGCTGGTCCTCGGGGACGGGACGACCGTCGACCAGCACCGACGCCTCGTGGGGGCTGAGATCGACGGCCGCGAGGAGGTCGGCGTAGGTGGGCTCCTCGGCCTCGATCTCGTGGGTGTCCTCGCCCTTGACGTCCACCGTGACCTGCATGGGTTCGGGTTGTCGCGGGAGGTGCTTGAGCGTGTCGCGTCTAGGATCGGGAGTAGTCTTTCGAACGGCAGTTACTGCCTACGATTCCCTGAAAGCTCCCGCCGCGCTCTCTGGAACTGCCGTTTCCTCCAACTCACTGAAAGCCCCCGCCGCGCTCGACCGGTTGCGGCTCGCTGCGCTCCTCGCCTTTGGCTGTCGTTCGAAAGAGCGCGAAGCGCTCTTTCGTGATGACGAAAGACGCCTACGGCGTCTTTCGAACCACGGTGCTTACGTCGCCTCACCGGGCCGAGCGCGACGGCCCCTTTCAGTCCCGCCCGACTACAACCTCGTCCTCCCCAACCGACTCGCTCAGTCGCGCTGCTCCTTCGCTCGTCCCTCGCGCGACGCTGTCTCGCCATGGAAGGCTCGACAGCGCGCGCCACGGCAACCGCGCGGCCCGGCGCGCCTTCATGGCGCGCCGCCGGAAGAGCGAAGCTCTTCCGAGCCCGCACTCGCTACGCTCGTGCGGACGACGGGGGAGGGCCGGGACGTGCGGTGCTGTCCTGGTGTCCTGCCGAGCGAAGCGAGGCAGGGCTCGGAAGACGAGCGGAGCGAGTCTTCCGGTGGACTGAAAGGGCGAGGCACGGTCGCGGGCCGAGGGCTTTCGTGGTAGGATCGTTGAGGGCTGTCGCCGCTGTTGCTAGGAAGGCTTTCGAGGAGTCGCGATCAGGACCGACCGAAACGAACGAGAAACGATCGCACGCATCGCCTCACGCAGCAGTTCTCCGTCGATGCCACAGCGACCACAGCATCGCGCCGCTGCCCAGCGTCAGCACGCCCAAGAATAGCAGGTCGATCACGGCGTCGCGCGGGAGCCACGACAGCGTCGCGGGGACGACGCCGCCGATCGCCAGCGCGGCGTAGGGGCTGTCGACGCCGACCAGCGAGAGCGCGCCGCCGATCACCCCGACCGTGACGTACACCAGCGCGAGCAGCGCCAGCGGAAGCCACACCAGCGCGAACACGGCGAACGGGCCGGCGATCCACAGCAGGGCGAACGCGGCGACCGAGATGGCCGACACCGCGAGCATCAGGAGGACGCCCGAGACGAGCGCGCGACCCGGTCGGCGGACGACGGTCCGAGCGGCCGTCCGCGAGAACTCGGGCCAGAGCGTCAGCGCGAGCGCGCCGACGAGGTAGTACGCCGCCGCGGCGCCCGCGGCGCCCGCGACCGGCGCGGGCAGCCAGCTCGCGAGCCCGACGGCGGCGTCGAGCGGCACCGCCGGTCTCGCGGCGGTCGCCAGCGCGCCGATCACCGCTTCGCCCACACCCGGACCCCCCATGGGTCGTGCTACGACGGACGCCGCCAAAAGCGTACGAGACGGCCCCGCGCGAGCCGATTCCGGGTTGACGTCCCGCGACCGCCTCGCAGAGGGAGGATCGCACTCGGGGATTTTATCACCGTGAGGGGACTGGGGCAACGTATGAGCGACGCAGAGGGCCAGCCGGCGGGGGGCAGACAGGACGTCTGGACCGAGAAGTACCGGCCCCAAACTTTAGAAGAGATCGTCGGCCAGGAGGGGATCACCGAGCGCCTGCAGAGCTACATCGCGCGCAACGACCTGCCGAACCTCCTGTTTGCGGGCGAGGCCGGCATCGGAAAAACCACGGCAGCCACGGCGATCGCCCGCGAGATCTACGGCGACGACTGGGAGCAGAACTTCCTCGAACTCAACGCCTCCGACCAGCGCGGGATCGACGTCGTCCGCGGCCGGATCAAGGAGTTCGCCCGCTCGAGCTTCGGCGAGTACGACTATCGGATCATCTTTCTGGACGAGGCCGACGCGCTGACCAGCGACGCCCAGTCGGCGCTGCGCCGGACGATGGAGCAGTTCTCCTCGAACACCCGCTTCATCCTCTCGTGTAACTACTCCAGCCAGATCATCGACCCGATCCAGTCCCGCTGCGCCGTGTTCCGATTCGCGCCGCTGGGCGACGACGCCGTCGAGGAGCAAGTCCGCAAGATCGCCGCCGAGGAGGGGATCGATCTGACCCAGGACGGCGTCGACGCGCTGGCCTACGCCGCCGACGGCGACATGCGCAAGGCGATCAACGCCCTGCAGGCCGCCGCGGTGATGGGCGAGACCGTCGACGAGGAGACGGTGTTCAAGATCACCTCGACCGCCCGCCCCGAGGAGGTCGAGGAGATGATCCAGACCGCCATCGACGGCGACTTCGTCGCGGCCCGTTCGAAGCTCCAGGAACTGCTCGTCGACAAGGGGATCGCCGGCGGCGACGTGATCGACCAGCTCCACCGGTCAGTGTGGGATCTGGACATCGACGACGACGCCGCGGTCCACCTGATGGATCGGGTCGGCGAGGCCGACTACCGCATCACCGAGGGCGCCAACGAGCGCGTCCAGCTGGAGGCGATGCTGGCGGCGCTGGCGCTGGAAGCCGGAGAGTAGAACCCTCCGAGCTCACTCGCTGCGCTCGCGAGGAAGCGGGCGAGCAGTAGGGCCAGCGCGATCGGTTGTGCGAGCACAACGTCTTTTGGCGCGGGGTTCATCCGCGTCGATCCCCTTCCTTCGGACATGGAAATGCCATCCGAACTACGAGACGCCGCGGGCGACGACGAGGCGATCGTCGTTACCGAGCGCGAGTACGACGGCGCGAGCGAGATCGTCGTCGACTTCGGGCCGACCGCTGCGACGCCGGCGGTCGATATCGTCGGCGACACGGCGATCGTCGTCGCGGGCGATCGGCAGTTCGAGTTCCACGTCCCCGAGGGGGCGCGAGACGTCACAGTCAACGGCGGCGTGCTAACGATCCAGGGGTAGCGCGGCGGCCGGGAGAACCGCCGCCAACAGCTGTTCGGCGGACGCCCGAACCCCGGCCTGGCGCGACCGAGACGCTGTCACTCACTTCGTCAAACAACGGGCGGCGGTGAAATTCTGGCCGATTTAACATCTAGCTTATCCTTATACGGAGCAGAGGGAATGATCGGCAACGACGAGGCGTTCGAGGCGCTGGCGGACCGACGACGTCGCCAGTTGCTGGTCGACTTACTCCACGACGACTCGCTGCTCGTTCCACAGCTGTCGGGAGCGTCGAGGGACCTACTGGCGGCCCACGAATCGCTGCTCGGGGAGTATCTGGCCGGCCCGCGGGAGGTCGACGGGGCCGACAAGACCGACGTCCGCACCTACCACGTTCACCTCCCGATGCTGGTCGAGTACGGCTACGTCGAGTGGGATCGCGACGCCCACCTCGTGACGAGAGGCCCGGCGTTCGACGACCTGCGCCCCCTGCTCGAGGTCGTCGACGGACGGCCGGGCGAGCGGCGTCTGAGCGGTGCCCCGGTCCCGATCCGCCGGTGAACCGCGGCGGCGGCGCTGACGCCGAGGCCGATCCGTCGGAGCAATCCTTCTCAGCCGCTCAACCGCCAGATAGCGTAGTTCAACACCGCCGCGAACGTCACCCACGCGAGATAGGGCGCCAGCAGCGCCGCCGCGCGTCGATCAACCCGATCGAACGCGGCGATCGTCGCGACGATCGCGACCCAGAGCGCGAGGATGATCGCCAGCCCCGGCCCCGGCGCCTGCAATCCGAAGAACACCGGCGTCCAGGCGACGTTCAGCGCCATCTGGACGGCGAAGGCGCCCAGCGCGATCTTGACGTCGCGTCGACCCGCTCCGCGACGCCAGATCAGAAAGAGCGCGACGCCCATGAGGGTGAACAGCAGCGTCCAGACGACCGGGAACGCGATCGTCGGCGGGAAGAACCACGGCTCCTCGATCCACGAGGTGTCGGCGCCGGCGACGAGCGACGGCGCCGCGCCGACCGCGTTGACGCCGACGACGAACCCCGCGAGGACGAGCAGGTCGCGGGCGTCGAGGCCTGCGATGCCCGAGCGTTCAGTCCGTTCGGTGTGGCTCACGGATACGGTATCGGTCGCCGCGGTCGTAGCCGTTTGGGTCCGGTGACTGTCGTGCGCCCCGCGACGAACGATAGACGCGCTCACCGGTGGGCCACGATCGCGAGGTCGGTGTCGAGGTCGTCGATCCGCTCGAAGGTCGGCGGCGACACCAGTCGGGAGGCGGTGCTGCGATCGCGGCTCGCGCCGACGACGACGAGATCGGTCGCCGGCGCGATCTGGCGGAGGAAGCGCTCGATCGACGCCCGCGGGACGCGCGTCTCGATGTCGTAGTCGGGCGTCTCGGCGAGGTTCGCCAGCATCTCGTCGGCCTTGCGACGACGGGCCTCGGAGTCGATGCAGTGGGCGACGCTCACGGTACCGGCCTCCCCGGCGAGTCGGCAGGCGAAGTCGATCATGGCGTGGGCAGTGTCGCCCGCCCGCCTGACGGGGACCGTGATCCGCCGCCAGTTCGTGCGTCCGTCGCAGGAACGGTGGACGAGCACGTCCATCCGGGCCGCGAGCAGACGCTTGACGAACGGCGTCACCTCGCCGTCCTCGGTCTCGTAGGGGGCGGCGATCAGGTCGCAGTTGGTGTCGCGGGCGACCTGCCGCACCGTCGTCGCGGGGGCGCCGTCGCTCGCGGCGACGATCACCTCGCAGGGGACGTCGAGGACGGTCTCGAGCCGATCGGCCAACCGTTCGAGGTCCGCGACCGTCGCTTCGAGCGCCGACGCCGCCTCCGACGCGGACCGATCGGCGTCGACGGTGTCGGCTTCGGTAGCGTCGACTTCGGCGTCAGTACTGGCGACCGCCCCACCGGCCGACGGATCGCCGGTCGTCGCGTTGCGGGACGCGTCGCCCGGATCGAGGCGGTCGGCGCCGTTTTCGAGGAGCGTCCGCTCGGCAGTCGCGACCCGGTCCTCCTCGACGACATCCAGCAGGACGACGTTTCCGGCGTCGTGGGCGGCGGCGAGCCGCCCCGCGAGCATGGTCGTCGCCTCCGCGGGGTCGTCGCGGAACGGCACGAGCACCTGATCGGCGCCGCGGGTGGACTGGTAGAGGTACCGGGCGCGCCGTTCGTAGAACCGGTCGCGCCAGACGGCGAAGACGCCGGCGACGAGACTGGAACTCACGACGACGCTCGCGACGAAGGAAGCCTGTCTGGCGGGGTCGACTAACAATCCGAGCAGGGCCGTCGAGAACGCCGCGGCCTCCTCGATATCAAATGCCCACGTCACGACGCCCGTGAGAAACACCGCGAAGGCGGCGCCCGGAGCGTCGGCCTCGATCGCCGACGGCGGCCGATCCGGGTAGACGAACCACACGGCCACGAGGACCGCGACCCACGCGCAGACCGCCCCCGCGGTCAGTCCCGCGACGAATCGAATCGGCGACGCGGCCTCGTGCTCGGGATGTGCGAACAGCGCGTACGTCCCTGCGGCGAGCGGCGGAAACAGGAAAAACGAGAGGTACTCGAGCACGCCGGAGAGGTAGGTGAGCAGTCCGACCAGCACCGGGACGAACAGCAGGATCGAGACGTGCACGAGGGTGGTCGTCTCCTCCAGGCGGTGGCGCCCCTCGCGAACCGCGCGCCGAAGGCGCCGACGAAGCCATCGAACGGCCGCCCCGGATCGTGCGACCAGCCTGTCGCGCATACGTTCTGTAGCGCGAGGGGCAGGGTAAAGCTACGGGCGCCTGAACGTGTAGCTCACGTCGTCGGCGTCGATCGTGAGCGTTCCGGCGCCGTGGTCTACGACGAGTTCCGCCGCGCCCTCGCGCTCGAAGTCGTGGAGCGGCATCCCCGTCTTCACGCCGCCATCCCGCGATACCTCGACGCGTGCGGATCCGAAATCGATCCGGAGTCTATCGTCGTCGACGGTCACGTCGCCGGACTCGCCGAACCGGCGCAACGCATCGCGTACCGCGTTCCAGTCGTCCAGCCGGATGCGTTCGGACACAGGACGTCGTACGTTCGCGGCGGTCTAATAGGCGCGGGCTGGCCAGAGGCGGCTGTCGTGCCGAGTCACGCCGGCTCCGCGACGGCGTCCAGCCGAACCCTTTTGGTAGATCGGGACCCACGAACCTGTCGTGGCCGAAACCAACGGGTACATGCGGTTCTTCCCGTACGACGAGCCCTACGAGAACCAGCGGGAGGCGATGGACCGCATCTACAACGCCCTGACCCGCGATCAGGACGTCCTGTTCGAGGGCGCCTGCGGGACGGGCAAGACGCTGTCGGCGCTGGTGCCGGCCCTGGAGTACGCCCGCGAGGAGGACAAGACGGTCGTCATCACGACCAACGTCCACCAGCAGATGCGCCAGTTCGTCCGGGAAGCCCGCGCGATCACCCGCCAGGAGCCGATCCGGGCGGTCGTGTTCAAGGGGAAGGGGTCGATGTGCCACATCGACGTCGACTACGAGGAGTGCCAGGTACTGCGAGACAACACCTACGATCTGGTCGACGCCGAGCGCGACCAGCAACAGCTCGAACGGCGCCAGCAGGAACTGCTGGAAGCCAGTCAGGAGGGCGACGAGCAGGCGACCGAAGCCCGCAGCGCGGTGATGGACGAACTCGACGCCGTCGAGGAGCAGGTCGAGACCTTAGAGGAGAACAACACCTGCGACTACTACTACCAGAATCTCACCGGCGAGACCGACGCGTTCTACGACTGGCTGTTCGAAGACGTCCGGACGCCCGACGAGATCTACGAGCACGCCCACGAACAGGGCTTTTGCGGGTACGAGCTGCTCAAGGACGGCATCGAGGGCGTCGATCTGGTCGTCTGTAACTACCACCACCTGCTCGATCCGATGATCCGCGAGCAGTTCTTCCGCTGGCTCGGCTGCGAGCCGGAGGACGTGATCACCGTCTTCGACGAGGCCCACAACGTCGAGGGGGCGGCCCGCGATCACGCGACGCGCACGCTCACCGAGAACACGCTCGACGCCGCGTTAGACGAGCTGCGCGACTCGGACGAACCGCGCGCCGAGCGAGCCCAGAACGTGATCGGCGCGTTCCGCGACGCGCTCGTGAAGACCTACGAGGATTCCTTCGAGTTCGGCGGGCGCGAGCAGGTCGACGAGAACTGGGACGACGTCTCGATCGCCAACGAGGAGGGCCGGGACGACCTCACCAGGAAGTTCCTGCAGAACTACAGCGGGCAGGGGATCGACGGCGACGTCGACGCCGCCCAGAAGCTGGGCCGCGCGCTCGACGAGGAGTACGAGGAGGCGTACAAGAACGGCGAGGCGAGCACGCGCCAGGAGTGCCGGACGCTCCAGGCCGCGCGCTTCCTCGACTCGTGGATGGCCGACGGCACGAAGCTCGGCCAGTATCCGGTCGTCTCGGTGCGCCGGGACGCCGGCACCGGCGAGGTGTACGGCCGCGCCGAGCTGTACAACTGCATCCCGCGCGAGGTGACCGAGGAGCTGTTCGGGCAGGTCGGCGCCAGCGTCCTGATGAGCGCGACGCTCCGGCCGTTCGACGTGTTCGCGGACGTGCTCGGGCTCTCGAACCCGGTGACGCTGGCCTACGGGCTGCAGTTCCCCCCGGAGAACCGCCGGACGTACGCCGTCGGGACGCCGCCTCTCTTTGCGAGCGACCGGGGCGATCCCGAGGTGCAGGCCGCGGTCGCCGACGTGCTCAAAGACGCCGTCAGATTCACACCGGGGAACGTGCTCGCGTTCTTCCCGAGCTACAGCGAGGCCGAGCGGTACCACGGCCACCTCCAGGGATCGGACGCGACGCTGTACCTTGACAAGCCGGGCGAGAGCGCCGAAGAGATGCGCGAAACGTTCACACAGGGCGACGACGGCGTCCTGCTGACCTCGCTGTGGGGAACCCTCGCCGAGGGCGTCAGTTTCGACGGCGACGACGCGACAACCGTACTGGTCGTCGGCGTCCCCTATCCGCATCTGGACGACCGGGCCGACGCCGTGCAGGACGCCTACGACGCCTCGTTCGGCGACCGCGCGGGCGTCCGGGACGCCGGGTGGCGCTACGCCGTCGAGATCCCGACGATCCGCAAGACGCGACAGGCGCTCGGACGGGTGCTGCGCTCGCCCGAGGACGTCGGCGTCCGCGCGCTGCTGGACGCGCGCTACACCGAGGAGAAAGAGCAGGAACTCGGGAAGTACAGCGTCCGCGACGCGTTCCCGGCCGAGGAGCGCGAGGAGATGATCGACGTCGACCCCGAGAAGCTGAAGTTCGCGATGCTGAACTTCTACAACGACCATCAAAAGTACGACGGCGAGCCGCCGCGGCCGTAGCAACGCTCGACAGAGAAAGTAGAACGATGACGGACGGTCCACCGGCACAAACCGCGACAATCGACTTCCAGTACGAGCGGAGCTATCGAGTGAGCGTCGAAGACGGAGATCCAGACAGCTGGATTGCCGTCGCTATCGCAATCGGCGATACGTACATCTGGGGCGGACCGAACAGCGGAGTGACCGGATTCGCGTGTGGCATCGTGCTGAACTTGCTCGAGACGGTCGATGCCGCCCTCTTGAACGAACGCTACGTCGTCGAGTTCGAGTGGGGACCGTCCTGGATGGTAGTCGAACCGCGGAACGACGCGTCGGTCACCGTGTCCAAGGCTTCGACGCTGAAGGGAGCGCGAAATCCGGACGAGCGGCTCGAAGTCGATACGTATCGCTCCGTTACGAAACGGGCCTGGATCGAGGAAGTCGTCGATACGGCTCGCGAGTTTCACGGGACGATCCTTGAGATGAATCCCGACCTCCGAACTCGGGGCGTGATGCAGCAGCTTCGAAGGGAGATACGCAGAGTCGAGCGGCTCAGCGCAGCGGACGACAACACCGTCAACTAATCGTCTGGGACGAGCACTGCGACCCGTTGTCCGGGATGCCAGTCTCGGCGAGCATCACGCCGGCAGCGAAACGCTCCGCACCACTTCCGCCCGGCTCGCATCCCAGAACTCTAACTCGGACACTGTCCACTCGATCGGCTCGATCTCCCGCTCGGCGAGTCGCCGCGCCGCCTCCGGATCGCCGCCGCGGGCCAGCGTGACGTGCATCGTGTAGTCGGGGCCCTCCAGCCCCTTGATCGCGCCGAGCTCGTCGACGAGCGTGCGGTGGATGCGATCGAGGCCGGGGCTCTCGACGGCGAGGTAGACGACCGGCGCGGCGCCGTTGGGCGGGTTCTCGAAGACGTCGACCTCCGAGATGCGGGCCTCCGCGGCGGGTGCGCCGGCGAGCGCGGTGCGGGCCTGCTCGGCGAGACGGTGGAACCCGCCGACGCCGGCGCCGTCGCCCAGGCGCTTGACGAGGATCGAGTGGCGCTCCCGGATCGAGTCGAAGCCCGTCAGCTCCGGGTGGAGCCGCGAGGCCAGGGCGGACACTCGTCCGGGAACGGGCGCGTTCAGGCTGAACACGGTCGAGGTAACGGACGGGAGGAAAAGAGCGTAGCGATCGACGGCGGGCGGCGTTCGGTCGGTGGCGGGACGGTTGGTGATCGGCGGCGTTCGACGCCGACGGCCAGATGGCTACAGCCGGTCGGCGAGCCACAGCACCAGCAAGGCGGCGACCGCCAGCAGTATCAGCGGCTGCAGGAACTCGAGGATACCGAACAGCAGGCCGAACACTTCCCCGAGGACTTCCAGGACGAGCAGCAGGATCACGAGCACGAGGACGATCCGGAGCAGCCCCTCGACGTCCATGTCGCCGCGCGAATCTATCATACTCGTTTCGTTTCCGCGCTGACGACAAAAAGACACCGGTGACCGAATCGCTCGCTCGACGGCGCCGGAAGCGCCACCCCTCATTTTGTGGCCCCTGAACTGCGCCGAACACGTTCGGCGGGGTTGTCGGCGGTCGGGAACCGGAGCGCCGTAAAAAAACGAGGGGGGCGAACCATCTGGTGATGCGAGTCACCAGACAGACTCTCGCGAAGGCGCTGGTCGTCGTCTTCGTGTTCAACCTGGTCGTGATGGGGGCCGGCGCGGCGCTGGCCTACCAGCAGGAGCCGCCGATCCCCGACACCGTCGTGGGACCGGACGGCCAGACGATCGTCACGGACCAGCAAGTACAGGACGGCAAGAAATCGTTCCAGTCGAACGGGCTGATGAACCACGGGTCGATCCTGGGCAACGGCGCGTACTACGGCGAGGACTACACCGCCGACGCCCTGGAGCTCAAGACCCAGTACATGAAGGAGTACTACGCCCAGGAGCGCCACGGCGCCGAGTACGAGGCGCTCGACACGGGCGAGCGGGCGTCGATCGACGCCACTGTGAAGGAAGAACTCGACGTCGAGGGATCAGAAGGGCCGATCCAGTACTCCGAGGCCGAGCTGTACGCCCACGAGCAGGTCCGCGAGGAGTACGTCGAACGCTACCACGACGGCGAGGCCGAGCGCGGGATCCCCGAGGGCATGATCGAGTCCGAGGAGGAGGCCAGCGAGTTCGCGGACTTCGCGATGTGGACGGCCTGGATCTCTCACGCCGACCGGCCGGGCACCGACCACAGCTACACCAACGAGTGGCCCTACGTACCCGGCGCCGGTAACACGCCGGGCGGCGCGGCGATGACCTGGAGCGTCATCAGCATGGTGTTGCTCGTGGCGGGCGCGGGCGCGGGCGTGTACCTCTACCGTGCGGTCGAGCTGCCGGAACCCAGCACCGAGGGGATCGACGTTCCCCACCCCGACGAGATCGACCTGACGCCGAGCCAGATCGCGGCGCTCGGGTTCGTCGCGGTCTCGGCCCTGCTATTCTTAGCGCAGGTGCTGCTGGGCGGGCTGCTGGCGCACTTCTACATCGAGCGCGACGCCTTCTTCGGGCTCGGCGAGCTGCTCGGGTTCGACATCCTGCAGTGGCTGCCGTTCGCCATCGCGAAGACCTGGCACATCGACCTGGGCGTGCTGTGGATCGCGGCGCTGTGGCTCGGGGCCGGGCTGTTCCTCGGACCGCTGCTGACCGGCCGCGAGCCCAAGAACCAGAAGAAGTACGTGTACGGGCTGCTCACCGCGGTCGTCGTCGTCACCGTCGGCGGCATGAGCGGCATCTGGCTGGGCGCCAACGGCTACCTGCCGGGCGAGCTGTGGTGGCTGCTCGGCAACGAGGGGCTGGAGTACCTCGAAGTCGGCCGCGTCTGGCAGATCGGCCTGCTGGTCGGCTTCGCCCTCTGGGCGGTGCTGGTCGCCCGCGCGTTCAAGCCGCTGCTGGACCGCGAGCCCCGCTTCGGCCTCGCGCACATGATCCTGTACGCGGGCGGCTCGATCGGCCTGCTGTTCATGGCGGGGATGTTCTACACCCCCGACACCAACATCGTCACCACCGAGTTCTGGCGCTGGTGGGTCGTCCACATGTGGGTCGAGGGCGCCTTCGAGTTCTTCATCGTCGCCATCGTCGGGCTGACGCTGGTGTCGATGAACCTGCTCTCGAAGGCCTCCGCGGAGAAGGCCGTCGGCCTCGAGGCGCTTTTGGTGATGGGTAGCGGCGTCATCGGCGTCTCGCACCACTACTGGTGGATCGGCCAGCCCGACGTGTGGATCCCGCTCGGGTCGGTGTTCTCCACGCTGGAGCTGATCCCGCTGATCTTCATCCTGTTCGAGGCGATCGGCGAGTACCGCGCGCTGGCGGACTCCGGCGAGACGTTCCCCTACAAGCTGCCGTTCATGTTCATCATCGCCAGCGGGTTCTGGAACTTCGTGGGCGCCGGCGTGCTCGGCTTTTTCATCAATCTCCCGCTGATCAACTACTACGAGCACGGCACCTACCTCACGGTGGGCCACGCCCACGCCGCGATGTTCGGCGCCTTCGGCTTCCTGGCGCTGGGCATGGCGACGTACATGCTCCGGATCACCACCGAGAGCGCGACGTGGTCCGAGCGCAAGCTCCGGGCGGCGTTCTGGTGCTGGAACGTCGGGCTGGCGCTGATGGTGTTCGTCTCGGTGCTGCCGGTCGGTTTCCTCCAGCTGGAGGCCGCGTTCACCGAGAGCTACGCCGTCGCCCGCAGCCTGGCGTTCTACGAGCGCCCGCTCGTCCAGGCGCTGTTCTGGGCGCGGATGCCCGGCGACACCCTGATCATCGTCGGGACGGCGATCTTCTGCTGGGACGTCGTCGGGAAGCTCCGGGCGGTGCGGGGCAGTAGCACCGATCCCAGCGAGCAGGCGGTCTCCGACCGCGTGATGGTCGAGAGCGACGACTGACCGGTCGGTCGCCGCCGGACGCCGTCGGTCGCCGTCGTCCTGTTTTCATCCGATTTTGCCGCCACTTTGGTCTCCGACCCACCATTCGACGGGACTATTTTGACGGCCGTCAGCCCGTTCTCACGATCTGGAAACGGGTGTGAACATATTCGCGGGCGTGCCAGCCGAATGGGAATCATTTGCCCGCTTGAAGGTGGTCTACCGCCAATCTGTGCATGTAGGAGGACCCACCAATGTTCGACACCAACCGACGACGCGTGCTCCAGGGCGCCGGCGCGATGTCCGGTCTCGCGCTGGCGGGCTGTACGGGCGAGGCGCCGAGCGCAGAGGAACCGACCAACGAAACGGAGCCCCAGCCCCAGCAGACCGAGCCGACGCTGGACGTCGACCGCGTCGCGGCGGAGCCGACCGACATCCCGGATCCGATCGACCGGGACGAGCCCGCCGAGGTCGACGTGACGCTCCGTCCCGAGGAGGTGACCGCCGAGGTCGAGGACGGCGTCACGTTCACGTACATGACCTACAACGGGCAGGTTCCGGGGCCGTTCATCCGGGTCCGCCAGGGCGATACGCTCAACGTGACCTTCGAGAACCCCGAGGGGAACGACCTGCCCCACAACGTCGACTTCCACGCGTGCTACGGGCCGGGCGGCGGCGCCGAGGCGACGATGACCTCCCCGGGCGAGACGGCCCACCTGAAGTTCGAGGCCCAGTACCCCGGCGCGTTCATCTACCACTGCGCCGTGCCGAACATGGACATGCACATCAGCGCGGGTATGTTCGGCATGATCCTCGTCGAACCGAAGGAGGGGCTCCCCGAGGTCGACCAGGAGCTGTACATCGGCCAGCACGAGCTGTACACCAACAAAGAAACGGGCGCCGAGGGCCACCACAAGTTCGACATGGAGTCCATGGCGGCCGAGGAGCCGACCTACGTCGTGATGAACGGCGAGGCGTACGCGATGACCCCCGACGGGTACGGCCACGCCGCCGAGGTCGAGACGGGCCAGACCGCCAGGGTGTTCATGGTCACCGGCGGGCCGAACCTCACCAGCAGCTTCCACCCGATCGGGAACGTGTGGAGCGACATCTGGGCGGAGGGCGCGCTCAGCTCCGATCCGGAGCGCAACGTCCAGACCAAGCCGGTCGCGCCCGGTAGCTGTGCGGTCGCGACGATGGACTTCCCGGTCCCCGGCGCGGTGAAGCTGGTCGACCACGCGCTCAGCCGGGTCGCCCGGAAGGGCTGCATGGCGACGGTCAACGCCACGGGCGAAGAGCGACCCGAGCTGTTCGACCCCGAACCCCAGTAGTCGACAAACGCCTCCCTCTGACCTCGTTTTCGCGACGACAGACGTCCAGCAGCGGATCACGCCGCAACACCTTCGCCAGCGAACCTGTCGGCTTCCGTAGTGTCCGGTCCCGTCTCGGAACGTTTTATGGGGCCCGGTGAGCAGTGACCGTCGAACATGGAGTCGACAGCGGAGGGCGACCGCACGGCCGAGCGTCTGCGCGGCGTCGCGACCGGGACCACCGTCGCGCTGGCGCTCCTGCTCGCGGTCGCCGGAGTGGGGATCGCGACGGCCGACGGCGTCGCGGACGGCGGAGCGGCGACGACGGAACTCGACGCCGCGTCCGCGGCGGCGCAGGCCGACGGACCGCCGATCGGAGCGGCGTACCAGCAGGAGATCGATCCCGACAGCGTGCGCCTGACCATCTCGGTCGACGCCGACGGATCGGCGCGCTGGCGGATCGAGTACTGGACGGAGCTGAACGACGACAACGAGACCGAGGCGTTCGAACAGCTCCAGGCCGACGTCGCGGCCAACCCCGACGAGTACACCGCCAGATTCGCCAACCGGACGAACCGAACCGTCGCGAGCGCCGAGAACGCCACCGGCCGCGAGATGAGCGCCGGCGAGTTCGGCGTCAGCGCGACCAAGGAGACGATTCCCCAGGAGTACGGCGTCCTGACGTACACGTTCGAGTGGCGCGGCTTCGCGGCCGTCGACGGCGATCGGCTGCGGATCGGCGACGCGATCGAAGGATTCTACCTGAACGACCAGACGCGCCTCGTCGTCGGATGGCCCGGCGAGTACCGGCTCGTCTCGGCGACCCCCGACGCCGACGAGCAGCGGGACGACGCGGTGCTCTGGCGCGGCAGCCAGACCGACTTCGTCACCGGCGAGCCCCGCGTCGTCGTCGAGGCGGGCGACGGAACCAGTGGCAGTGGTGGCGACAACGACGGCGGTAGCGACGACGGCGGCGACGGCCCATCCGGCGGGACCGACGACGGCGGATCGCCGCTGCTGTGGATCGGCGCCGCGCTCGCGCTCCTCGCGCTGGCCGGCGGCGGCCTGGCGTTCCTGCGGCGAAACGGGGACGACGCCGACGAAGCCGCTGGGGCGGGCGGTGTAGCGGCGTCGCGCGATCCGAACTCCGCCAACGTCGAGGACGACAGGACGGTCGACGATGACGCCGGTTCGGACGTCGATGACGCCGCCGGCGCGGACGACGAGGAGGACGATACGGACGACGACGCCGAAGACGCCGCGGGCGACGGGCCGCCGTCGGAACTGCTGAGCAACGAGGAGCGCGTCCAGCAGGTGCTGGCGGACAACGGCGGCCGGATGCGCCAGCAGGAACTCGTCGAGGAGACGGGCTGGACGGAGGCCAAGACCAGCCAGGTCGTCGGCGAGATGCGCGAGTCGGGCGCGCTCGAGACGTTCCGCCTCGGTCGCGAGAACGTGCTGAAGCTCCCGGACGACGACGAGGAGGAAGACCATATATGAATCCTTCGACGGTTCAGCGAAGACATCCGAGTAGATTCGACCGAATCGCACGACGTGAGCGGTTTTTAATCCGCGTTAATTCGGCGAGACGGACGTTGATTCGGGGCCAGCGACTGCCCTTTATATTATCAACCGGCAACAAGGAGGGGATGCGATGAGACGCACAACGACCCTGATGGTGCTGGTCGCCCTGATCACGGCCACGGTCGCGGTTCCCGTGGGCGCGGCAGGGCAGGCCCCCGCTCAGGCAGACGCGACCGCAGGCGCACAGGCAAACGCGAACGCGAGCGCGAACAGTAGTGTGGCTCCCGGCGAGCAGATGGCCGGCGTCGTCGGCGTCACCGAGGCCGAGTTCGAGGGCGAGATCGAAGAGCGCGCGTTCGGCGTGCGCATCGCCCAGAACGCGAGCGCGAACGCCCGGAGCGACGTGGTCGCCGGCCAGCTCGCCGACGTCGAGCAGCGGATCGAGGAGCTCGAACAGCGCGAGGAACGGCTCGAGCAGGCCCACGAGAACGGCTCGATGACCGAAGGCGAGTTCCGCGCGGAGATGGCCGTCGTCGCGGCCGAGAAGAAGACCGCGACGCGGCTGGCCGCCAGCAGCGAGACGGTCGCCCGCGGGCTCCCCCAGACCGCGCTCGACCGTAGCGGCGTCGACCTCGACGCCATCGCGACGCTGCGCCAGCGCGCCGCCGCCGTCGGCGGCGAGAACGTCTCCGCGTACGCCCGCTCGATCGTCGGCGCCGAGGCCGGCGTCGGGATCGGCCCGACCGCGCAGGTCGACGTCGACGCCGAGGGCGACGTGAGCGTCGACGTGCCCGGCATCAACATCGGCGCGGACGCCGACGCGAGCGGCGACGCCGACGCGGGCACGGACAACGAAACGAGCGGCGACAACGAGTCCGACGACGGCTCGACCGCCGAGGCCGACTCGGAGACGACCGTCAGCGCCGAGAGCGACGACGACGTCACCAGCGTCGACGCCGACTCGGAGACGAACGCGTCGACCGAGCTGTAACACTACCCTCCACTTCAGACGAGAACGATGCCATCAACACACAGAGCCGTAGCACTCGCGCTCGCGACGGCGCTGGCGATCGGTGCGGTCGCCGGCCCCGCGGTCGCACAGCCCGAACAGAACGAGAACGACGAACCCTCGCTCGTGGTCGAGGTTCAGGCGGACGGCGACGCCGTCGTCACCCTGACCGCGACGTACGACCTGACGAGCGAGGCCGAGCGGGACGCGTTCGCGTCCCTGCGGAACGACGAATCGGCCCGGGAGAACGCGACGCGCCGGTACGCCGCGCGGCTCGACTCGGTCGCACGGAACGCGAGCGACCGGGTCGACCGTGAGATGCGCGTCCCGGTCGACGAGGCCGACGTCTCACTCGAAGAGCGCGGCGACGTCGGCGTCGTCCGGTACAGCGCGACCTGGGAGAACCTCGCCGCCGTCGAGGGTGACCGGCTGGTCGTGACCGAGCCGTTCGCGAGCAACTACGGCACCGACCGGCCGTTCGTGCTGGTCGCCCCGGACGGGTACGAGCTCGCGGGCGCGACGCCGTCGGTCGACGCCGACGGCGAGGCGAGCGCCACCTGGGACGCCGGAACGTCGCTCGACGGGTTCGAGGCGACGATGGAACGCAGTGACGGCGATGCCGGCGCCGGCGGCCCGGCCGATAGCCTGCCCGGCTTCGGCGTCGGTGCCGCCGTCGCGTCCGTCGCGGGAGCGGCCGCGTTCGCCCTCCGACGGCGCCGATCGGCGTGACGCCGTCCCGCCTTCACGCGACTCGTCCCGCCTTCCGCGCGATTCGTCTCGACGATCGACGCCCCGCTGACGTTCGACCCTCCGAAACGATTGCGGTCCCCTGACGTTCGGCCCTCCGCCGATCGAACGTGGCTGATTTTCGACGTTCGAACGGCATGTTCACATACCGTACACACCTGAGAGCCGCTCTCGGCGGCGTATTCCGCGTCGAACTCGGAAGCCTTTAATAGCTCAAAGAGAGTAGATCCGTTCAACATGGCGACGACTCCCTGCGTCTCGACACCCGCCCCCGTCGAGAGCCGCGGGTCCGCCGCCGCTTTCTCCCGACGACGACCGCGACGGGGCCTCTTTTAGGCCCACTATTACTCAACACCACGACCCGGTTGTCTCAGCGAACAACTAAGAACGCTTTTCTTTGCCTATAGGCGTCTCTGCGCAATTCTTGCATGATCTAAAAGGAAGAATTTAATACCGTCCGAACGCTGGCTTCGAGTACAAATGGAACGCGTGGCACTCGCATTTTCGGGCGGTCTCGACACGACGGTCTGCGTCGGGCTGCTCGAAGAGGAGTACGGATACGACGAAGTGATCGGCGTCACGGTCGACGTCGGCCAGCCCGAGGAAGAATTCGAAGAGGCAGAGGAGACCGCCGAGGCGCTCGGCGTGGAGACCCACGTCGTCGACGCCCGAGAGGAGTTCGCCACGCTGTGTCTCGACTCGCTGAAAGCGAACGCGACCTACCAGGGCTACCCGCTGGGCACCGCGATGGCCCGCCCCGTGATCGCCAACGCGATCCTCGAGACCGCGATCGAGAACGACTGCGACGCCGTCGCCCACGGCTGTACGGGCAAGGGCAACGACCAGCTCCGGTTCGAGGCCGTCTGGCGCGACTCCGACCTCGACGTCATCGCGCCCGTGCGCGAGCTCGAACTCACCCGCGAGTGGGAGATGGAGTACGCCGAGGACCGCGGTCTTCCCGTCCAGAGCGGCAACGAGGGCGACTGGTCGATCGACACGAACCTCTGGAGCCGCTCGGTCGAAGGCGCCGACCTGGAGAAGCCCGACTACGTTCCGCCGGAGGAGATCTACGAGTGGACCTCCGCCCCCGGCGAGGCCGACGGCACCGAGCTCGTCGAGATCGAGTTCGAGGACGGCGAGCCAGTCGCGGTCGACGGCGAGGAGTACGGCGCGGTCGAGCTGATCGAACATCTCAACGAGCGCGCGGGCGCCTACGGCGTCGGCCGCACGGACATGATGGAAGACCGCATGCTCGGGCTCAAGGTCCGCGAGAACTACGAGCACCCCGCCGCGACCGTCCTGCTCAACGCCCACGAGGCGCTCGAAGGGCTCGTGCTCACCCAGGAGGAGCGCGAGTTCAAGGCCCAGGTCGACCAGCAGTGGTCGAAGAAGGCCTATCAGGGCCTGATCGACGCACCGCTCGTCGGCGCGCTCGAAGGCTTCATCGAGGAGACCCAGGAGCGCGTCACCGGCACGGTGACGATCAAGCTCGAAGGCGGCAGCGCCCGCGCGGTCGGCCGCGAGAGCGAGTACGCCGCGTACTCCGAGGACGCCGCCTCCTTCAACACCGAGACCGTCGAAGGCCAGGGTATCACCCAGAAGGACGCCACCGGCGTCGCGAAGTACCACGGGTTCCAGGGTCGCCTGGCCAACTCCGTGATCGATTCGGTGAACGAGGGCAAATAAGACCATGCCAGAGGGGAACTCGGACGACAACGCAGGCGACGTAGTCCGCCGCGACCGCTTCAGCGGCGGCCCCGCGCGGGAGTTCCTCTCCTCGATGGACGCCGACCGGCGGATCTTCGCGGCCGACCTCGCGGTCGATCGCGCGCACGTGGTAATGCTCGCCGAACAGGGCATCGTCGAAGACGACGTGGCCGCCGACGTTCTGGCGGCGCTCGACGACGTCGAATCGGCGGGCCACGAGAACCTGCCGGAGGGCGAGGACGTCCACGCGGCCATCGAGACCGCGGTGATCGAGCGCGTCGGCGAGGAGGGCGGGAAGATGCACACCGCGCGCTCGCGCAACGACGAGGTGGCGACCTGCATCCGCCACCGGCTCCGCGGGGACCTGCTCGACGCCGCCGCGACGACCGTCGCGCTGCGCGAGGCGCTGCTGGAGGTCGCGTCGGAGCACACCGACACGGTGATGCCCGGCTACACGCACCTCCAGCCCGCCCAGCCGACGACGGTCGCCCACTGGCTCTGTTCCTACGAGCAAGCGATCGCCCGCGACACCGAGCGCCTGCTGGACGCCTACGACCGGACGAACCGCTCGCCGCTGGGCGCCGCCGCGTTCGCGGGCACGACGTTCGATATCGACCGCGATCGCACGGCCGAGCTGCTCGGATTCGACTCGATCGTCGAGAACTCGATGGACGCCTCGTCGGCCCGCGACTTCCTGCTGGAGTCGGTGTCGGCGCTGGCGATCCACGCCACCACGCTGTCGGGGATCGCCGAGGACGTGATCGTGTTCGCGAACCGCGGGTTCGTCGAGCTATCGGACGACTACGCGTCGACGTCCTCGATCATGCCCCAGAAGAAAAATCCCGACACCCTCGAACTGGTGCGCTCGACCGCGGGCGACGCCGCGGCGGGGCTCCAGGGACTGCTGACCACCCTCAAGGGGCTGCCCCGCGCGTACAACCGCGACCTGCAGAACGCGACGCCCCACGCCTGGGAGACGGTCGACGCCGTCGTCGAGGCGACGGACGTGGTCGGCGGGGCGATCGCGACGGCCGACTGGCCCGAGGAGACGCTCGCTGAGGCCGCCGGCGAGGGGTTCTCGACGGCGACCGGCGTCGCGGACCTGCTCGCGGCCCACGGGCTGCCGTTCCGGACGGCCCACGAGGTCGTCGCGGTGGCCTCCGAAAAGGGTGCAGACCTGCAGGCCGTCGAGGACGCCGCCGAGGAGGTGCTCGGCGAGTCGCTGGACGCGTACGTCGACCCCGAGGACGTCGAGGCGGCGCTGGACCCCGCCGCGAGCGCCGAGTCGCGCGACTCGGTCGGCGGCCCCGCCGCGGTCGCCGTCGAGTCGTACCTCGACGACGCCGACGCTCGGCTGGCAGAAGACGAGGAGTCGGTCGGCGAGCGCCGGGCCGCGATCGAGGCGGCCGCGGAAGCGCTCGACGGCGAGGTGGCCGAGTATGTCTGAGCGCCGGACCGGCGTTGTGCGAGGAGCGCCGCCGCGACGAGGCCGGCGTCCGCGACCGCTGCCGCGATCCCCGCGAGGGGAGTGATAATATATTCCAGAACTGATACTGGATACGCGAACTTCGCCGTTGGCGCTTTCTCGACCCCTTAGACGGTAGTCCGTTTCTTTGTTTTCGCCGACACTTTCGGAGGATTTAAGTAGATAGGGGTACGAGGGGAGAGTACAATGGCGGAATGCGTCGAATGCGGGGCCGAGGTGTCCCTGCACGACAACCTGGAAGTCGGAGAGATCGTCGACTGCACGACCTGCGGCGCCGAGCTGGAGGTCACCGACACCAACCCACCAGTCCTCGAGAAGGCCCCCGAGCTGGAAGAGGACTGGGGGGAGTAACGTGAACGCCGGAACTGCAAGCAGTTCCGAGCTCGCGCTCGCCGGGTGGTTCGCGTGAACGTCGGACTGCTGTACTCCCGGATCCGCAAGGACGAGAAACTGCTGCTCTCGGAGCTGCGCGACCGCGGCCACGAGGTCACGAAGATCGACGTCCGCGACCAGCAGTTCTCGATCAGCGAGGCGCCCGAGTCGTTCGCGGACCTGGACGTGGTGCTGGACCGCTGTCTGGCGACCAGTCGCAGCCTCTACGCCACGCGGTTCTGCGAGGCCTACGACGTTCCGGTCGTCAACGCGCCCGAGACCGCGGAGATCTGCGCCGACAAGGTGAAAAACAGCCTCGCGCTCGAGGAGGCGGGCGTCCCGACGCCCGACACCGAGGTCTCCTTTACTAAGGAGTCGGCGATGGAGTCGATCGAGAAGTTCGGCTACCCCTGCGTCCTCAAGCCCGTGGTCGGGTCGTGGGGCCGCCTGATGGCCAAGATCGACTCCCGCAGCGCCGCCGAAGCGGTGCTGGAACACAAGGCGACGCTGGGGCACTACGAGCACAAGGTGTTCTACGTCCAGGAGTTCGTCGAGAAGCCCGGACGGGACATCCGCGTGCTCGCGACCGACGGCGAGCCGGTCGCCGCGATGGTCCGCTCGTCGGACCACTGGCTCACCAACGCCGCGCAGGGCGCCGAGACGGAAGCCTTCGAGCTCGACGAGGAGGCCGAACGCCTCGTCGAGGAGGCCAGCGCCGCGGTCGGCGACGGCCTGCTCGGCGTCGACCTGATGGAGGTCGGCGTCGATGAAGAGGGAGAACCGACAGGCTACACGGTCCACGAGGTCAACCACACCGTCGAGTTCAAAGCGCTCGCCGACGCCACCGACGTCGACGTCGCCGCGGAGGTCGTCGACTGGCTCGAAGCGAAAGCCGCCGAGGAGAGCGAAACCGAGGTGACCGCGTAGATGAGCGCGGGAGGCGAGGACGGCGACGCCGAACTCGCCGCTGGCGTCGTCGGCGGCAGCGGCTTCACCGGCGGCGAGCTGCTGCGCCTGCTGGCGGCCCACCCCGACTTCGAGATCGCGCAGGCGACCAGCCGGTCGTACACCGGCAAGTCCGTCGGCTCGGTCCACCCGAACCTGCGGGGTACCCACTCGGACCTGCGCTTCTCGGACCCCGAGGACCTGGAGAGCGTCGACGTCCTGTTCACGGCGACGCCCCACGGCGTCTCGATGGAGCAGATCGACCGGTTTCAGGAGGCCGCGGACACGGTCGTCGATCTCTCGGCGGACTTCCGGCTCGACGCCGAGGAGCAGTACGAAGAGTGGTACGACGGGCACGACCGGCCCGAACTGCTGGAGAAATCGGAGTACGCGCTCCCCGAGATCAACCGCGAGAACCTGCGGGGCGCGGAGCTGATCGCCTCCGGCGGCTGTAACGCCACCGCGACGATCCTCGGACTCCACCCGCTCATCGAGGACGGCGTCCTCGCGGGCGACGAGCAGATCGTCGTCGACGTGAAGGTCGGCTCCTCGGAGGGCGGCGCCGGCGGCGGCGACGCCTCCAGCCACCCCGAGCGCTCGGGCGTCGTCCGTCCCTACGCGCCGACGGGCCACCGCCACGAGGCCGAGATCGAGCAGTTCCTCGGTCTCGACGTCTCGTTTACCTGCCACGCGGTGGACATGATCCGCGGCGCCTCGGCGACGGCCCACGTGTTCCCGAACGGTCCCGTCTCGAAGGGCGACCTCTGGGGCGCCTACCGGGACGCCTACGAGGACGAGCCGTTCATGCGCATGGCCGCGGGCGGGAGCGGCGTCTACCGCTACCCCGAGCCCAAGGCCGTCGCGGGCACGAACTACGGCGAGGTCGGCTTCGAGCTCGATCCCTCGAACAAGCGGGTGGTCGTGTTCTCGGCCATCGACAACATGATGAAGGGATCGGCCGGTCAGGCCGTCCACGCCGCCAACGTCGCGCTCGGCCTGGAGGAGACCGCTGGCCTGGAGTTTCAGGGGCTCCATCCGGTCGGCGCGCCGTAGGAGGCGACGATCGCGGGCCCGACCGATCCGGCGCGACGCCGGACGGCGGGCGCGAACCGTCAGTTTTGAATCCGACGGCCCGAATTTCATACTCAACAAGGAGATTCTCATGACGACAGTACTCAAGATCGGCGGCGCGCGCGCGGTCGACCCCGCGGGAGCGCTGGCCGACGTCGCGGCACTCGTATCGCAGGGCGAAGACGTGGTGGTAGTCCACGGCGGGTCGACCGCCGTCGACGACACGCTCGAGGAACTCGGCGAGGAGCCGACGTACGTCGAGACGCCGGACGGCGTCGTCGGGCGGTTCACCGACGAGCGCACGATGGACGTGTTCGAGATGGTTCTCCCCGGCAAGCTCAACACCGACCTCACCGAGGCCCTGCAGAACCAGGGCGTCAACGCGGTCGGCCTCTCGGGCGTCGACGGGCAGGTGCTCTCGGGGCGCCGGAAGTCGGCCGTGCGCGTCGTCGAGGACGGCAAGAAGAAGATCAAGCGCGGCGACCACTCGGGGAAGATCACCGACGTCAACGCCGACCTGCTGGAGACGCTGCTGGACGGCGAGTACACGCCCGTCGTCACGGTGCCGATGCTCGGCGAGGAGAAGTCGGGCGGCTATACTGCCGTGAACGCCGACGCCGACCGCGCCGCGGCGGCCGTCGCAGGGGCGCTCGACGCCACGCTCGTCGTGCTGACCGACGTGCCCGGCGTGCTCGAAGACCCCGAGGACGAGTCGACGCTGATCGAGACGGCCGACGACCCCGTGGGCCTCGAACTGATCGAGGACGCCGCTGAAGGGTTCATGACCAAGAAGATCATGGCCGCCAAGGAAGCGCTCTCGGGCGGCGCGGAGGAAGTCGTCGTCGCGGACGCCAACGCCGACGAGCCGGTGCTGTCGGCCGTCGACGGCGGCGGCACGCACATCGCGGCGAGCGCTCTCCCCGATGAAGAAAAGGAGGAAGCAGAAGCATGAGCGGATTCGTATTCAACGAGAAGCCGATCCAGATTGAATCGGGCGACGGACCGTACCTGTACGACGACGGCGGCAACGAGTTCCTCGACATGGGCGCCAGTTACGCCTGCGTCCCGCTGGGCCACGGCCACGACGCCGTCGACGCCGCGGTGCGCGACCAACTGGACGACCTGACGTACGTGCAGGCGTCGTATCCCGTCGAGTCGCGAACCGCGGTCTACGAGCTGCTGGCCGAGACCGCGCCCGATCCGATCGACAAGACGTGGCTCTGTAACTCCGGCACCGAGGCCAACGAGGCCGCGCTGAAGTTCGCCCGGTCGGCGACGGGCGACTCGAAGATCGTCGCGACGATGCAGGGGTTCCACGGGCGCACGATGGGCGCGCTGGCGACCACCTGGAAGGACAAGTACAAGAAGCCCTACGAGCCGCTGATCGGCGACGTGGAGTTCGTCCCCTACAACGATCCCGACGCGCTGGCCGACGCCGTCGACGCCGACACCGCCGCGGTGATCGTCGAGCCGATCCAGGGCGAGGGCGGGATCAACCCCGCCGAAAAAGGGTTCCTCGAAGCCGCTCGCGAGGAGACCGAGGCCAACGGCGCGGCGCTGATCTTCGACGAGGTCCAGACCGGCCTCGGCCGCACGGGGACGCTGTGGGCCGCCGAGCAGAGCGGCGTCGTCCCGGACATCCTCACCAGCGCGAAGGGGCTGGGCAACGGGTTCCCGATCGGCGCGACGCTGTGTCGCGACTGGATCGCCGAGAACTACGGGTCGCACGCCTCGACGTTCTCGGGCGGGCCCGTCATCAGCGCCGCCGCCAAGGCGACCGTCTCGACGATCGTCGACGAGGACGTCCCCGAGCACGCCGCCGAGGTCGGCTCGTACCTGCGCGAGGAGATCGAGGCCGAACTCGGCGACTCGGTGCGGGACGTCCGCGGCGAGGGGCTGATGGTCGGCATCGAGGTCAAGCGGGGCTCGAACCGCCTGCTCAAGCAGCTCGCGTTGAACCACGGCATCCTCGCGCTGCCGGCGGGCCGGTCGGTGCTCCGACTGCTGCCGCCGCTGACGATCGAGCGCGAGCACGCCGATCGGGTCGTCGACGCCCTCGCCGAGGAACTGGGTGATGGATCGTGAGCGCCGCGCTCGCCGGAGTCTCCGACGAGGAGGCTCGCGATCTACTGGTCGATCTCGTGGAGATCCCCTCGCCGACCGGCGAGGAGGAGAAGGTCGCCGAGCGGCTGGTCGACTTTTTCGAGGCCCACGACCGCGAGGCGTGGATCGACGACATCGGCAACGTGCGCGCGCCGGCCGACGACGCCGTCCTGCTGACGTCGCACATCGACACCGTCCCGGGCGACATCCCCGTCCGGATCGACGACAGCGAGTACGACGAGGGCGTCCGCGCCGGCGAGGCGCTGTGGGGCCGCGGCAGCGTCGACGCCACCGGGCCGCTGGCCGCGATGGCCGTGGCCGCCGTCCGCACCGGCGTGAGCTTCATCGGCGTCACCGGCGAGGAGGTCGACTCCCGGGGCGCCCGCCACGTCGTCGAGGATCGCGAGTCGGGACCCGACGCCGTCGTCAACGGCGAGCCCAGCGGCTGGGACGGCATCACGCTGGGGTACCGCGGGCTGCTCGCGGGCACGTACGTCGCGACCAGCGAGTCCGGCCACAGCTCCCGGCCGGAGAACAACGCGATCCAGGACGCCATCGCCTGGTGGTCGAAGGTCGAAGACGAGTTCGACGAGGACGACTGGGGCCCGGTCTTCGAGCAGGTGACGCCCAAGCCCATCGACGTGAAGGGCGGCCTGACAGACGACGGCCTCTCCGTCGAGGCGACGATGGACGTCCAGCTGCGCGTGCCGCCCCGACTCTCGGTCGAGGAGGTCCGCGAGATCGCCGACGGCTACCTCGAGGGCGTCGGCAGCGTCCACTGGAAGGACAAGGTCGAGCCCGCGATGGAGAGCCCCCGGACGAACGTCGCCCGGGCGTTCCGCGTCGCGATCCGGCAGGCCGACGGCGACCCGCGCCTGCTGCGCAAGACCGGCACCAGCGACATGAACGTGTTCGGTCAGCACTGGGACTGTCCGATGGTCACCTACGGCCCCGGCGACTCGAACCTTGACCACGCACCCAACGAGCACCTCGCGCTCGCCGAGTACGACAAGTCAGTCGACGTGCTCGTCGACGTCGCCGAGCGCCTGCGAGGTGACGACGAATGAGCGACTACCGCGACAGCCGCCGCGCGCCGGGCAAGTACGGCGACTCGGAGGCCCGGCACTTCCTCGACGTCGACGACCTGACCGCCGAGGAGTTAGAAGCCGTGCTCGGCGTCGCCGCCGAGTACAAATCGGAGTTCGAGTCCGGCGTCCCCCACGACGATTTCGACCGCAAGACCCTGGGAATGCTGTTCCAGAAGCCCTCGACCCGCACCCGCGTCTCCTTCGAGACGGGGATGACCCAGCTGGGCGGCCACGCCATCTTCCTCGGCGAGGACGACATCCAGCTCGGCCGCGGGGAGCCCCTGAAAGACACCTCGCGAGCGCTCTCGCGGTACGTCGACGTGCTGATGGGTCGCGTGTTCAAGCACGCCAACGCCGTCGAGCTGGCCCGCTACGCCGACGTGCCGGTCGTCAACGGGCTGACCGACGACGCCCACCCCTGCCAGACGCTCGCTGACCTGCTGACGATCCGCGAGCACGAGGACGGGTTCGAGGACGTCTCGGCGGCGTGGATCGGCGACGGCAACAACGTCGCCCAGTCCTTTGCGCTCGGCTGCGCGCTGACCGACGTCGATCTCACCGTCGCGACGCCGGAGGGGTACGGCATCGACGACGAGGTCGTCGAGCGCGCCCGCGAGCTGGGCGGCGACCCGACGCTCACGGACGACCCCGTCGAGGCCGCGACCGACGCCGACGTGATCTACACCGACGTCTGGATCAGCATGGGTCAGGAGGACGAGCGCGACGTGCGGATGGACGCCTTCGACGGGTTCCAGGTCTGCGAGGAGCTCTTAGAGCACGCCGACGACGCCTCGGTGATGCACTGCCTGCCCGCCCACCGCGGCGAGGAGATCACCGACGACGTCATCGAGTCCGACAGCGCGGTCGTCTGGGACCAGGCCGAGAACCGCCTGCACGCCCAGAAAGGGTTGCTGGTCTGGTTGCTGGATCAGGTGTAGGAACCGCGGACGCTTTCGGACCCGTTCTTTCCGAGCCGAGTACCTACCGCCTACCTCCAGAAACGTGCCAGTTACGTCCCAGTTAATTGCGGTATAACAATGGGTAGCTACTCGAAGGAGAAACGTATGTCCGTTGAGCAGGGCGAGGACGCCGAATCGGGCGAGGAAACGACCGCGGACGACGCCGACGCGGAATCGGCGGCCGTCGACGCGGAGGTCTCGGACCGCGCGGAGTTACGGTGCGGCATCTCGCTGGGGCCGGACGACGACTGAGCGGGACGTCGGCGTCGGGCGGGCGATCGGCGGCGTCGAGCAGTCGACCGCGGCGTCGGAACGCGCCGACGATCCGCGGGGACCGCCGCCCCGTCGCCCGATCGGACCACTGGGTTCAAGAGCGACCGCACCCACCTACCGCTAATGTCGAACGCGAAAGGCGACCGGCGCGAGCGCGAGCTCGTCAACAGGCTCGACGAGGCCGGCTTCGCGGTGATGCGCGCGCCGGCCAGCGGGAGCGCGACCGAGCGCGAGCTGCCCGACGCGCTGGCGGGCAACGGCGAGGACTTCTACGCGATCGAAGCCAAATCCAGTTCGGGAGATCCGATCTACCTCACCGGCGAGGAGGTCGAGGCGCTGGTCTATTTCTCCCAGAACTTCGGCGCCAAGCCCCGCATCGGCGTCCGGTTCGACCGCGAGGACTGGTACTTCTTCCACCCGGCGGACCTCTATACGACCGACGGCGGCAACTACCGCGTCAAGAAAGAGACTGCGCTCTCGGAGGGGACCGATTTCGACGAGCTGACCGGCCACTCCAGCCAGGCGCGGCTGGACGACGTCGGGGAGTAGCGCGTCGCGGTGCGGCCGGACGACCGGTCGTGTAAGTGATCTAACCTGCGTGCGGTTCTTTGCTCTCCAGTCAAAGCTCCGGTGAGATGCACCCACAGCCGCCCGGACCCCAGGACCTCCCGCTGGTGGGCGCGACGCCGTACTACGCCCGCGACCCGTTCCGGTTCGCGACCGACATGCGCGACGCCTACGGCGACGTCGCGACGTTCCGGCTGGGCCGCCAGCAGACGTACCTGTTCACGACGCCGACCGCCGTCGAGCAGGTGCTGGTGAACGACGCCGACCGGTTCCGCAAGCCCGACTTCCAGACCGACGCGATGGAGGAGCTGCTGGGCCAGGGGTTGCTCCTGAGCGAGGGGCCGTTCTGGCGCGAGATGCGCCAGCTCGCCCAGCCCGCGTTCGCGCCCGACCGAGTCGCCGATCTGGCGGACATGATGGCCGAGCGCACCGAATCGTTGATCGAGCGCTGGGCGCCCGGCGAGGTGCGCGACGTCGAGGCCGAGATGGCGCGGCTCACCGTCGGCATCATCGTCGACGCGATGTTCGGCGCCGACCTCGGGCCGGCGCGCACCCGGGTCGTCCAGAAAAACCTGGAGCCGCTGGGGCGGCGCTTCGAACCGGATCCGCGTCGCGCCGTCGTCCCCGACTGGCTGCCCACGCCGGAAAACAGAGAGTACCACGCCGCCATCGAGAATCTGGAGGACGTGATCGACGAGATCGTCGCCGAACGCCGGGACTCGATCGAGGAGCGCGACGATCTGCTGTCGATCCTGCTCCGGGCGCGACGGGACGGCGAGATCGGCGACCGACAGATCCGCGACGAGCTGATGACGATGCTGCTGGCGGGCCACGACACGACCGCGCTGGCGCTGACCTACGGCTGGTACCTGCTCTCGGAACATCCCGAGGCCGAGCGGAAGGTCCACGAGGAGGTCGACGCCGTCGTCGACGGCCGGCCGACGTTCGCGGACGTCCGGGAGCTCACCTACGTCCGAAAGATGCTCGACGAGGCGATGCGGCTGTACCCGCCGGTGTACGCGATGTTCCGTCAGCCCGACCAGGACATCGAGATCGAGGGGTACGAGGTGCCCGCGGAGTCGCTCGTGATGCTATCCCAGTGGGCGACCCACCGCGATCCGCGGTACTTCGAGGACCCCGAGACGTTCAAACCGGAGCGCTGGGACGACTCTGACCATCCCACGTACGCGTACTTCCCGTTCGGCGCCGGCCCTCGCTCCTGCATCGGCAAGCAGTTCTCGCTGACCGAGGCGACGATCGTGCTGGCGACCATCGCGAGCGAGTACCGACTGAACCGGGTCGACGACGGAGAGCTGGAGCTGCGCGGCTCGCTGACGATGCACCCCGCAGACGGCGTCGACGTGGAGATCGAGCAGCGGGAAAACGACTAGAGAAGAACGTTAGCGCGACGCGCCGAGGCTGCGCTGCTCCGCGTCGCGCGACTGCGACTCGGCGCCGTTCCGGCGCCGTCCGTCGGCGTCGTCCGGACGCCGCTCCGCGTTCGACGCCCGCTCGACCGGCTCCTGCGAGAGCCGCGAGCGCGGGAACGAGTAGACTGTCAGTTCCGAGGGGACGGCGCCATCCTCGGTGATCCGGACCGACTGGGCGTACACCGCGGCGACGACGGCGTCGTCGTCCGGATACTCTGCGTTCGAGTAGTGATCTGCGACGGTTCGCCCGTGCCGGATCGCCACCTCGTCGGCCCGACCCGCGGGCGGCGCTACGATGAGCACGCGGTCGCCGGTGTTGCGGTCGTACGCCTCGTCGCCGACGTCGAACTCGTGATCTGCACAGAGATGCGGTCCCGGAGCGTTCTCGTCGACGAACAGTTCGGCGCCGCAGACCTCACACTCGGCGGCCGCCCGTCCCGGCGGCGGGAGCAGCCCCTCCGAGACGTCGATCGCCACGCGCCGGAGATGCTTGCACCGCGCGCCGCGGTAGGTGTGATCGGGACAGGTACACCGCCCGCCTTCGAGGTCGACCACGTAGCTGTGGTCGCTCTCCGTGGCGACCTCGTAGGTGCCCCCGCCGAGAGGCGTCACGGCCATCCGCTCGGAGAGCGCCCGCCGCGTTCGCTGATCGAACTCCCCGCTCGCGCCGCCCGCCGTCCGCCCGCGTCGCCGGTCTGACGCGCCTGTGTGTTCGGTTTGCGTCATGCGTACTCGTAGGGGCTCCGGACGGGTAAGTCTTCCAGTCGAAACGATGGGGTGAACGGCAGACAGAGCGTCTGAAACTCCAAATACACCGCTCCGTCACCCCCTTCGTTTCGAGTGCAGTCGCGACCGCTCTCCGACCGAGATCGCCGCCCTCATCGAAGCGCTTTTTGCCGGTCCGGCGGTTCCTCCGACTATGGACCTAGATCGCGAGCAGAAAATCAACATCGTCGTCTCCATCGGGGCGCTCGCGGTGATGATCGGCGCGATGATGGCGATCGGCGCGACCTACTCGACGAACGACGGTCTCTCGACGCAGGGCGGACAGATGCTGGTCGGCACGATCATCGCATTCATCTTCTCGATGGCCGTCGTCGGCTACGTGCTCGCGACGAAGGTGACGGGAGCCGGCGGGAACGACGACGAAGAAACGCCGGAACTGGCCTGATACTACTCGTTCGCCGCCGCGGCCGCGTCGGCCCCGTCGGCGTCGTCGAGCCGCCGGTCGTAGTACGTGATCGGGTGGTCGATCTCCTCGCAGAGTTCGTCTTTGTCGACGCAGAGTCCGTACTCCGCCATCGATGCGCAGCTGGGCGGCGCGTAGCCGGGATCCTCCTCGTCGCCGAGGTGGGCGGCCTGATAGCGGACCGACTCGCCGGCGTCGGCCGCGCCGGCCGCCAGGTCCGCCGCGGCGTCGGGCGCCATCCCGAGGCTGGTCAGGAACGCCGTCAGCGCGAACCGGCCCGGTTCGTCGAGCGACTCGCCGTCGTCGATCCGTTCGAGCAGCGCGCGCACGCAGGGCGGGAACAGCGAGGGAACGACGGCGTCGAAGTCGTGGCGCAGCTCGCGGTCGGCCAGCGAGTCCTCGATGCGCTCGACGGCGTCGGCGAGCCCCTCGGCGATCGGCTCGGGCACCGACAGCGGGAGGCCGTCGGCGACCCGCTCGCGGATCGCCGCCTCCAGCAGCTCCCGGAGTTCGGCCTCGTCGACCGGCACCTCGCCGTCCCGGAGCGCGCGCGTCGCCAGGCGCCACTCCTCGCCGTCGAGTCCGCCCGAAAGCCGGAGGTACGGTCCCACCGCCACGAGATAGCGGTCGTCGTCGATCGATCGGACGTCGTCCGCGAGGTCGAACTCCGCGAGCAGCCGCTCGGTCGTCATCCGGCCGCCGCTCGCGCTCTTGAGTTCGGCGTCGTCGTCGACGTCGGCCTCGAAGCGCTCGCGGGCGGTCGCCGCCTCGGCGTGGGCGTACTTGCGCTGGAGCATCGGCTCGTCGACCAGCGAGACCAGCACCCGCGCGATCGGGTACGACAGCAGTTCGACCCGCGTTCGCCGGTGGGGCTGGCCGACCGAGTCCTCGGCGAGCGCGGCGTCGACGCGCTCGACCGCCCGGTCGACCGCCGCGGAATCCTCGCGGAGCACCAGCTCGGCGAGGTCGACCTCGGCGGTCTCGACGGCCTCCCGGGCCGAATCGAGGAAGGGGTACCGCGCGTGGAGCCGCTTCATCGCCCTGCCGTTTCGGTCGGTCCCCGATAAAACGCCCGGTTGGTTCGGAGTACGTACCAGTTAGCTGATGGCCGCGTTCGGGCCCGCAGTAAACAATCGGCATCCTTTTTGCGAACCGTGCGTAGCAACGCGTGTTGTGCCGTACTTCGGGTACCCCTGTCCAGGCTGTCGGACGACTAACGACCTCCACGAGCCGGGTTGCCGGTTCTCGGGAGCCGACTGGGAGTCCGTCGAGAAAGCCTACATCGACGTGCTCGCCGTGCTCTCCGCCGAGCCCCGGCCGGAGCCGGCGCTCCGGGAGGCCGTCGACGGGCGCTGGAGCGGCCTCCACGCCGCCGCGCTCGACCAGTTGCGCCGCGAGCACCGGGTGCGCGAGAACGACGACGTGCTCGAACTGCTCACGCCCGAAGAGCGCAAGGAGCGAGTCAGCACGCCGACCCACGACCCGATCAAGACTATCTACGAGAAAGGCAGCGTCCCGGGCTGTCACGACAACAGCGTGTTCGCGCTGATCGCGTGGTACGAGATGGTCGGCCTCTCGTGGGACGAAACCCGGGAGAACGTCGTCGAGTGGCTCCACGAGACCGGGACGTGGGCGCGCGGCGGCTTCGAGGAGTCCAGCCCCGAGGAGCTCGTCGACAGCAAACGCCACGTGTACGAGCAGGGGTACGGCTGGAAGGAGAAGGCGACCGCGGCGAAGTCGATCATCGACCGGAACGTGTAATTCTCGCGCGGCGTCGGCGTCAGAACTCGTCGGCCGAGCGCACGGAGTCCGATCTCACCAGCCTTTCGGCTCGACGGGGTTCTCGGGCTCTTTGCCCTGTAACACGCGCCGGACGTCGCCCGCGACGATCTCGTTGAGCTCCTGGTGGGAGTCCGCGGAGTACCACGCCGCGTGGGGCGTCAGGACGACGTCGTCCCGTTCGAGCAGCGGGGAGCCGGTCGGGGGCTCGTCGTCCATGACGTCGATCCCGGCGCCGAAGATCTCCCGGTCGACGAGCGCCTCGTAAAGGGCGTCCTCGTCGACGATGCCGCCCCGACCGACGTTGACGACGATCGCGTGATCGGCCAGGCGCTCGAAGGCCGCGGCGTCGAACATCCCGCGAGTCTCCTCGGTGAGCGGGGCGTGGATCGTCACGGCGTCGGCCCGATCGAGCAGTTCCTCGAAATCGACGAGGTCGGCGTCGTACTCGTCGGTCGTTTCCTCGTCGACGTAGGGGTCGTAGACGACCAGATCGAGGTCGAACCCCGCGGTGAGATCGGCGAGCCGCCGGGCGATCGTCCCGAAGGAGACGACGCCGAGCGTGGAGCCGTAGAAGCGGGGGAACGGACGGTCGGGCATCCAGTTCCACTCGCCGGCCTTCACCTCGCGGTCGTACTCGACGAGCGTGCGGCGACAGGCCAGCAGCAGAGAGAACGCGTGGGTCGCCACCTCGTTCGTGGAGTAGCCGGGGACGTTGACGACGGTGACGCCGGCGTCCTCGCAGGCTTCGACGTCGACGTTGTCGAAGCCAGTGCCGGCGCGGGCGACGATTTTGAGGTCGTCGAGTCGCTCGACGAGCTCGGCGTCGACGCCGGTGTTGACGTCGAGGACGAGCGCCTCGGGATCGGCGTCGACGATGGCCTCCCGGTCCCCCGTGGGAATCGGGACGAGTTCGTGGTCGATCGGGGCGAGCTCCTCGCTGACGACGTCCTGTTTGACGAACGGCGTGTCGCTGACGGCGATGGTCGTGGTCATGGATGTGTCAAGTTGTGGATGCGGTGCGATCCGGTTCTACGGCGGATGCGGTGCGGTCGTTCCGCGGCGGGCGGGGAACCGGGCTACCTACCCGAACCTTGCGACGGGACGGACATAAAGAACGCTTCCGTACTCAGCGAGTGAAAACGGGCGAAACCCGGCAGCTCAGTCGCTCTGGATCCGCGGCGCGAGCATGAACGTGACGTTGCCCTGCCCCTCGGCGATGTCGAAGTGCATCTTGACGGGGAACTCCTCGCCGAGCTCCGTGGTGACCTCGCCGTCCTTGGCGATCGCCTTGTTCATGTCCTTGAGGTAGTCGAGGCTGAACAGCGAGCGGGCCGCGCCGGCCTGCAGGTCGATCAGGTCCTCGCGGTCGAGCTCCAGGCGGACGTCGTCGGTGTCGCCCTCGGCCTCGACGTAGAACATCTCCGCGTCGGCGTCGACGCCCAGCGCAATGTGGTCGGACACCATGTCGGCGGCAGTCACCGCGCGGTTGATGTCGGCGCCCTCGATGACGATCTCGGCGGGCAGGTCGAGATCCGGGATGTCGGGCTCCTGGCGGATCGAATCGGGATCGATCAGCGCCAGCGTGTACTCTAGCCCGTCGATCTGGATGTGGAGCTTGCGCGTCTCCTCGTCGAGTTCGAGCTCGACGAGCTGGCCGGAGTCGGCCATCCCCACGATGTCTTCGAGTCGAGAGAGGTTGACGCCGATGAGGCCGCCGTCGGCCTCGTAGGACTCGAACGCCGCGGCGTCGAGCGAGAGATCGACCATGCCGACGTTCGCGGGGTCGACCGCGCGGATGGCGATGCCGTCCTCTTCGAGGTGGATCTTGCACTCGTCGACCAGCACGCTCACCGAATCCAGCGCCGTCCCCAGCGTCTCGGCGCTGACGATCGCCTTGAACATATTGGTCGGATTTTTAGCGCCCCGACATAAAAACCCCCGCGTTCGCGCTCGCGCGTGCGAGGCGTCCGCAGCCGAGGCGGCCTGCCCGTCAAAGGCTTTTAATGTCAAAATCCCAACTAATAGGCATGAGAGTCACGCTCTCGGACGCGCGCGACTCGCCGATCGCGGCCACGGTACTGCTCGCTGGCGTCGCCGTCGCGGCGTACACGGTGTACTATGGGAGCCAGGGCGGCACATTGGGTGCGCCGACCGGCTCGCCGGCGTGGCTGCTCGGCGTCGGTGCGGTTGTGGTCGCCGCGGCGGCGTCGATCGTTCGCCGGTGGCTGTAACCGGTGGGAGCGGCGCGTCGGCCGAACTGCCAAGCGAAGCGCGTAAACCCGCTGACGGACAACTGCAGGCAATCAGATGGCTGGAAAAGACCACTACTACAACAAGGCCAAGCAGGAGGGGTACCGCGCCCGCTCGGCCTACAAGCTCAAGCAGCTCGACGCCGCGGAGAATCTCATCGAGGAGGGCGACACCGTCGTCGACCTCGGCGCGGCGCCCGGCGGGTGGATGGAGGTCGCCGCCGAGAAGGTCGGCGCCGAGGGGACCGTTATCGGCGTCGACCGCCAGCGGATCGACGACGTCGAGGCCGATGCGCAAGTCGAGTACGTCCGGGGCGACATGACCGAGGAGTCCACGCGCGAGGAAGTCGTCGAAGCTGCGGGCAAAGTCGACGCGGTCGTCTCGGACATGGCGCCGAACATGACCGGCGAGTACAACCTCGACGCCGCGCGCTCGGCCCACCTCGCCCGCCAAGCGTTCGAGACGGCGCTGGAAGTGCTCGACAGCGGCGGCGACTTCGCGACGAAGATCTTCCAGGGGCAAGACGTCGACCCGCTGCGCGAGGACATCGACGAGGAGTTCAAGTACGTCCGGACGATGGCGCCCGACGCCAGCCGCGAGGAATCCTCCGAGGTGTACCTCGTCGCGAAGGGACGCCTGACTGCGCCGGTCAGTCCCGGCGACGAACTGGAAGTCGAGATCGAGGACGTCGGCGGCGAGGGCGACGGCATCGCCAGCGTCGAGGGGTTCCGGCTGTTCGTCCCCGGCGCCGAGACCGGCGAGACGGTGCGGATCCGCGTCGACGAGATCAAAGAGCGGTTCGGCTTCGCCGAGCGGATCGACTGAGTCGAACCGGTCCGTTTCCGGGCCGCCGCAGTGTCGCTACTCTTCGTCCAGTCGGCCGTGCCGCTCGTCGATCTCGTCTAAAATATCGAGATTCTTCCGGATCGAGGCCCGCACGGCCTCGCTGCGGTTGACGTACTTGCCGTCGTCGCCGACGTGATCGTCGAGATCCGCGAGGAGCTCCTGCGGAATTTCGACGCTTATCTTGGGCATATAGGCGAGTATGTGTATTTCCTGTATATACGGAACGATTCCGTGTACTGAGACACGGAGCTGAAATAACGCTACGGTGTTGGAATCTACCCGCCTATTGTCAAGAACTACGTGCTGAATACAGTGGGAGGATGGAATCGGGTCAGTACCTTCGATCTACTCAAAGAAGGCCGAAACGGCCGTCAGTTACACCTGCGAACTTAGCACTGAGATTCCCGCCATCTCCCGGAGATGTTTAGGAGTCGAGCTGAGTGCCCGGCGCGTACCGGTCTGCCGATCAGTTGTCCCCCGTGATGATCTCCGCGAGCGTGTCACGGTCGAACAACTGCTCTTCCTCTGGTACGTCGGGGAGCCGATCGTCGGTCACATCGCCCGGCCACTCGCCGAATTCGTCGGGATAGAGTTGCTTGCCGAGCATCTCCGTCTGGAAGAGGTTGATAATCGGGCCCTGATACGGCGTTCCGCCGACGAAGACGTTATCTTCTTGAACGGCCGTGAGTTTCTGGCCCAGAGAACTGCTTCGTAGCTCCTCGACAGTCGCTTGCGTGGCGTCCTTCCCGTCCCAGTCACGGTAGTTTACGGCGAAGTGGAGGATGATAATGTCGGGGTCGGCCTCCAGAAGCCCTTCGTATCCAATGGTTATGCCCGACTGCCCGTCGTACTTCCCGTCGAACGCGTCGACGATCTCCATGTCACGGTACTGCTTCTTCCCGTACGTCTTCTCGAACCCCGTGTAGGGGTTGTATACGGTGAAGCCTTCCGCAGTCTCGGGGTTGTTCCGTGCGTTCAAGACGGTGACGGTCGGCTTGTCCGAGTCCGACGGGACCCGTGAGCGCATCTCCTCCTGAGCCGTTCGATAGAACTCGTTGAGCGCCGTCGCGCGCTCAGACGCCCGAAACAGTTCGCCGTAGCGCTCGACGAACTCCGGAATCGTGTAGTAGGGATACGACTCGCCGTCGGGCCAGTTCGGCCATCCGTCGCCCCTCTTGCGGCGGCTCACGTTCCCGAAGAACGGCGCGATAGTGTCGTGGATTTCTTCGACCTCGTCCTCGTCGCTGCCGTAGTACGCGATGTAGCGGTTCGGGTCTGTAGCGAGCAGGTCCGGGTCGAGTTGGTACAGAAGCTCCTTTCGGACAGCCCAGTCTTCGGTCAGGACGCGGTCGAGTGAGTCCGGATCTGGGACGGACACACCGGGGAGCTTGTCGTAGAACCCGGTGAACCAGAACTGTGGACCTTCGGCCGCAACGATCTTCTCCCCCTGTCCGAGGGCGGTCATGACGTCGGCCGCGGCTCCCCAACCGCCGACGAAGTTCTGGGGGACGGAGTCGCGTTCGAGTGTTCCGATCGGCTCCATCGTCGCCGTGTAAGTCGTGTCCGTCGTACTCTCGGTGGGGCCGGAGCCGTTGGAGCTGAGACATCCCGCCAACACTCCGCTACCGACGACTGCTCCACCGTACTCTAGGTAGTCACGTCGCGTTGGTGCGTCCGCATCGTCAGTGTCACGCGCCATATTTTTAGGCTTGCCTAAAAATACATATGTATTTCGGAATTCGATACTGTTCGGTAAGACTAGCGAAGGCGAACGAGAAATCCATTCGTCGGTGAGTTCAGATGAACTACGTATCACCGTGCCTGCCCGATAGTTGGTGTCCTTCGTCGAATCGGTCGTCCACCAGGTAGATCTCGCCGTCGCGGACAGCAACCTCGATCTCATCCAGGGCCGAACCGCGACACGGCCCGTGCGTACAGGTCCCATCGCCGCGCTTGAACCGCGCGCCGTGCTTGTGACACACTACGTGCTCGCCGGTCACGATCGCTCCGTTTCCGGTGTCGAGGCGGACCTCGGGTTCGTGTGGGCAGGAGTTGCGCCACGCGAACACCGTGTCGCCCTCTCGTCGAAGGATAAACTCCACCCCGTACTGGCCGTCGATCGCTTCACAGCGGAGTGTCCTGGTAGTCGGCACGTCTTCCAGCGCGGCGATTCGTCGCGGGGCCTCGCTATCCGCAGCATCGCGCTCCCGACTCTCAGCCGCAGACGTTGTTCCGCCTTCGTGCTCACTCTCCTCTGTTTCCGGCGAGGAGACGCTGAACCGGAACGTGGCGTCGTCCAGTTCGACTTCACCTTCGGTATCGTGAACGCGAACCGTTTTCTCTTCGCCGTTCGCCTCGACGGTAGCCCGGACGACATCGCGCATAGGGACGGGTATTAGGCAGGCCTAAAAATTGTTGCGGAGTCCGGAGTGAGTGGCTCAATATAACCCGTTCGGCGACTACTACAGAAGATGAGCTGAGTCCGCTTGCGCCCGGGTAGACTTTCGAGAGGCATAATAGACAGTCCGGGAATACATTCCCCGCATTAGGACGCTCCACCTCCTCTTTTTAAAAATTCAGCTCGGTATTATATCTAATACGTCTGAAATCTATAAGAGGGAGTGTACACCCACTTCGAATTACGATGAGTTCCCAGAAGCCCGTGACGCAGGAGTTCGGTACGGTCGAGGAGAACGCCGTGCGACTCGACCAGGACAAGGCAGAACAACTCGTCGATGCGCTCAACACCGATCTGGCGGCGACCGAGGTGCTGTACCACCAGCTCCGCAAGCACCACTGGACGGTCAACGGCGCCCAGTATCGCGACCTTCACCTATTTTACGAGGAGGCCTACGAGGACGCAAGCGAGGCCGCCGACCACCTCGGTGAACGCGTCCAAGCGCTCGGCGGCGTCCCCATCAACCGGCCCGCGGACTTCCAAGACCGGTCACCCGTCGAGCCCGAACAGGAGGACATCCTCGAGGTCCGCACGATGATGAAAAATGACGAAGAGATGTACGGCGATATCATCGAGCGGGTCCGCGAACACGTCGAGCTCGCCGAGAACCTCGGCGACTACGCGACCTCCGAGCTGCTGCGCGAGCAACTCGAGGAGCTCGAAGAGTACGCCCACGAGATCGAGCACTTCCTTGCCGAGGACTCCCTGACTAAATGGTAGTGCATTAGATAAGACGGTCAATGTACTTCTCGAGCGCGAGTACGAGCGTTCACTTGCTTTCGAAACCAGCGGTACGCGATTCGGTGTGTAACAGGCTCATAATCTCATCCCGATCCCTCTGATCGTTACATGTAGTATCTACACCGATGGAGTGGCATCTGCCGCTGAGAACGTCTGTTTTTCTAAGTATCAGGGCAGCAGCGGCGTCCCGACGCCGCCGTCAGGCCGGCGAGCCGCCGCGACCCCGCAGCCGCCCGGGCAGGGTGACCGCCCAGAGGATGCCCAGCCCGATCAGGTACGCCAGCGCGACCGGCGCCGCGAACAGCAACATCGTGAGGATGCCGTTGGGCGTCGCCACGCCGGCGAGCGCGAAGATCGCGAGCACGACCACGCGCCAGCGGTCCATCATCGACCGGAACGAGAGGACGCCGCTGCGGTGGAACAGCAGCATGGTGACGGGGATGTTCGCCAGCAGGCCGATCCCGATCGTCAGCGAGAAGATCAGCCAGAAGAAGTTGCGCAGCCGGTAGGAGACGATCATCCCGGCGGCCTTCGCGTCCGCGACGAAGTAGGATATCAGCTCCGGCGCGATGACGAAAAAGCCCAGCAGGCTGCCGCCGATCAGGCCGGCGACGAGGCAGCCGCCCCAGACGAAAAAGACCGAGCGGGAGACTCGACCCTGGGCGACGAGCCCGCGCTCTTCGAGGGCCGGCCAGGCGTAGTACAGTATCAGCGGCAGTGCGATCACCACCGCGAGGATCGTACTGACCTGGACCTCGAAGATCAGCACCTCGACGGGGTGGAGCGCGATGATCTCCCCGGTGGCTTCGAGCGCCTCCGTACCGCCGTCCTCCGGGCGCAGGTCCTCGGGCACCTGCGCGAGGAACTGCTTCCGGATGCGGCCGATCCCGCCGGAGTAGAGCCAGAAGAACGTGAGGACGAACACCGCGATCATCAGCCCGACGATGCGGAACATCTTCGAGGTGAGGCTGGAGACGATGAACCGGAGATCGTAGAAGTAGCCGCCGATCTCCTCCTCGGTCGTCTCGTCTTCCGTGAACGCGTCCATCATGCCCGCCGCCGTGCCGGTGACGGGGTTCCCGGAGTCGTCCGCGTCGGTGGCACCCTCGCCGTCCGCGGCGTCTGCGGCAGCGGCGTCGGCCGCGTCAGCAGCATCCCCGTCGTCGGCGTCGTGCTCGGCCTCCAACTCGTCGAACCGGTCGAGGATCAGCTGGGCCTTGTCGGGCTGGTCGTCGTCCATCGCGCGCTTGGCGTGGGCCAGCGCCTCGTCCTCGGTCAGCGAGAGGAACGCCTCGGGCGGCGCCGCGCGGACGCCCGCGACGTCCAGTTCGTCGAGATCGAGGTCGGCGGGACCGCCGGTGCTGGCGGGCGCCGGCTCGCCGTCGGCGTCCGCCGCGGCCGACGCCGTCGAGGAGCGGCCGGTGTTGCGCGGCTGGACGGGCGAGCGGAGCACCCGAGCGGTGTTGTAGGCGATCCCGAGCAGCGCGACGACGGCGGTGGCCTGGATCGCGACCCAGACGCGGGCCAGCGGATCGCCGGCGACGAACTCGCCGTCCGGCCTGATCAGGTCGGGCAGCGCCGGCAGGAGGTACTCGTTGGCGACCGTCGGCCCGCCGGTCGAGAGGACGAGGATCGTCCCGACGAACGCGAGCACGACCGCGAGCGCGAGATGCTTGCCGCGGCGGCGGAACTTCTCGGCCTCGACCGGGTCGGCCGCTCGCCCGGCGCGCTTGACGTTCGTGATGAGCTTCGAGAGGCCGAGGCTGGCGCCGTACAGCGCGACCAGCGGGAGCGCCCACATGACCTGCGTGAACGGGTCCGGGGGTGAGAACACGGCGCCGAAGACGAAGATGCCCAGCACGGCGTACTTCCACTTGTCGCGGAACGTCTCGTAGGGGACGATCTCGGTGTACGTCAGGACCGCCATCGCCATCGGGAGCTGGGCGGCCAATCCAAATGACAGCGTCAACAGCAGGATGAACTCGGTGTACTCGACGATGCCGTAACTCGGCTTCACGCCGGCCTGGTTCGCGTTGCTCGCCAGGAACTCGAACATGTAGGGGAAGAAGACCCCGTAGGCGTAGATGACGCCGCCGACGAACAGCGCGACCGACACCACCGCGAAGCCGGCGACCCGCCGCGCGTTGATCGGGATCGTCGAGTCCGCGCGTTCGAGGATCGCCTCGCGCCCGTAGTACAGCAAGACGGGGACGGCAAAGAGGACGCCGACGACGAGCCCGATCTTCACCTGCAGCAGGATGACGTCGAACGGCGTCCGGACGACGATGTCGGTCGCCTCGGCCGTCGCCGCGTTCATCCGGGACTTGGTGTTGGCCTCCAGGAAGTCCCAGACGACCGCTCGCATCGCCCAGATCGTGCCCATCATCCCGATCACGAACGCGACGAAGGCTTTCTGGAGGTGCGTCTGGGCCGACGAGAGCACGCCCGCGATCGTCTCGCGGCCGGCCTGGACGGTCTGGACGGTGTCCTCGTCGACGGCCGAACTCATAGGTACCGAGGGGTAATCGATTGCCCGTTATCAATCTTCTTCTCCCCGCGCGGTCCTGCGGTGCAGTAAAAAGGCCTATAACGCGCCGTGCGCCTACATTCGATCAGATGGCCGAGGAGCCGGGCGACGGGGACCGGGTCCCCGACGAGCGCGACGACGAGCGAGACGAGGAGCCGTCGGTATCGTCGGAAGTCGAGCGGGAGGTCGAATCCGAGCTGAACGCCGACGACGACGAAGCCGATCCCGGCGCCGAATCCGACGACGACGAGGCGGCGTCGCCGCCCGACTCCTACCGACCGTACCACAAACCCACCGAGATCGACCACAGCGGCGACGAGAGAGGCGACGCCGACAGCCCGACCGCGGACGGTCGGGACGCCGCCGACGCTGATCCCGACGCCGCGCCGAGCGACGACGCCGTGGAACCGTCGACCGACCGGATGCTTCCCGAGGACGACGACGCGGGCGCCGGCGCTCCGGAGACGCGCGACGACGACGTCTCGAAACCCGACGTGGACGACATCACGAACGAAACCGGCGTCGACGAGGCGCCGCCCGCCGCGAACGGCGTCGCGCCCGACGACGACACGAACGGCGTCGCGGACGAGCCGCCAGAGCCGACCGCCCGGACAGACGGGAGCCACGCCGGCTCGGACGTCGGCGTCGCCGGCACCGGCAGCGTGGCCGACGAGACGCCCGACGACGAGTCCTCCGAGATCGGGATCAGCCAGCCGCCCGACGACGAGGAGATGCCGCTGGCCGACCACGTCGAGGAGATGATCAACCGGCTGGCGATCGTGCTGTTCGCGGCGTCGGTCGTCACCGTCGTCGCCTTCCCGATCGCCGAGCGGCTGATCACGACGATCTGGTTCGGCGTCCTGCCCGCACAGGAGGTCGCGTCGCCCCACGTGTACGGCCCGCTGGAGCTCAAGCTCACCGAGCTGAAGCTCGCGAGCCTCGCAGGGCTGACGATTGCCCTGCCCGTCGCGGTGTACGAGACCTACCTGTTCATGCGGCCGGGGCTGTACCCCAACGAGCGGCGCTACTACCTCGCGGCGGTGCCGACCAGCCTCGTGCTCGCGGTCGTCGGCATCTCCTTCGCGTACTTCCTGGTGCTCCCGGGGCTGTTCACGTACTTCCTCTACTACTCCGACGTGACCGCCAACGTCGCGTTCGGGCTGCGCGAGACGTTCAACCTCATCTTGACGATGATGGGGATGCTCGCCGTGGTGTTCCAGATCCCGCTGTTCATCATGCTGGCGACGATGATGGGCATCACCTCGCGTCAGTGGCTGGCGGACAACCGGCTGCTGTTCTGGGGCGCGTTCCTGGGGCTCGCGTTCCTCTTCAGCCCGGACCCGACGGGGATGGCGCCGCTGATCGTCGCGGTGACGATGGTCACCCTCTACGAGGGGACGCTACTGCTGTTGCGCTGGGTCGGGCGGTGACGCCGCCGCGATCGCGCCGAGTCGGGCGGTAACGCCCGGTCGCGCGCCGACCCGACGGACCCCGAGCGCGGAAAGAGGCCCGAGAGCGGGAACGAGACCGTTAAAACGGTCCGTCACAGAACGAATCAGCAATGGCCCTCGGTGGCGTTCTTCCCGACACGACGCTCGTCAACGTTCTCGTCGTCTTCGTCACCACGGCGTTCATCTGGGTGGGTAGCGGGTTGCTCGAAGACTCCGCGGAGAACCTTTCCGCGTACTACGGGCTACCCGCGGTCGTGCAGGGATCGATCGTCGTCGCGGTCGGCTCGAGCTTCCCGGAGCTGGCGAGCGTGGTGTTCACGGCGCTGGCCGGGACGTTCGACATGGGCGTCGGCGCGATCGTCGGGTCGGCGATCTTCAACATCCTCGTGATCCCGGCGCTGGCCGGGCTCGCGAGCGACGGGACGCTCGAGACGAACCGCGCCATCGTGTACAAGGAGGCGCAGTTCTACATGATCGCCGTCTCGGCGCTCGTGGTCACTCTGGCGCTCGCGGTCATCTACGTCCCCGATCCGAACGGCCCCGAGCTGGCCGGGCAGCTCACCCGACCGCTGGCGATGATCCCGCTGGCTCTGTACGGGCTGTACCTGTTCATCCAGTGGCAGGACGTCGGCGACCACGACGCCGTGGACGCCCCGCCCGGGATCTCGGCCGCCCGAGAGTGGGGGAAGCTGGCCCTCAGCCTGTTGATCATTCTGCTGGCAGTGGATCTGCTGGTCGGCAGCGTCGAGTCGCTCAGCACGACGTTCGGCGTCCCCGAGTTCCTCGCCGGCGTGACGATCATCGCCGCGGCGACGAGCCTCCCGGACACGCTGGTGAGCGTGCGGACGGCCAGAGCGGGCAACGGCCTCACCAGTCTCGGGAACGTGCTCGGCTCGAACACGTTCGATCTCCTGGTCGCGATCCCGATCGGCGTGCTCATCGTCGGCTCGGCCACCGTCGACTTCGCGGTGGCCGTCCCGATGCTGGGCGTGCTCACGCTGGCGACGGTGCTTTTGTTCTCGTTCCTGCGGACCGACCTCGAAGTCACCGACGCGGAGTCGTACGTCCTGCTGGCGGCCTACGCGGTGTTCGTCGTCTGGGTGCTCGCCGAGACCGGCGACGTGACGAACCTCCTCAAGACGGCCTGAGCGCCTACTCGTCGTTGAGCAGCGACGTGTCGGTCACGTCCGCCGGCCGCGTGCGCTCCAAGGCGTACTGGGCCGCGTCCTCGACGTCGGCGGGGCCGTCGCAGGCGCCGACGAACAGGCCGGCGAACGTCGACACCACCTCGTCGGCGCGCGCCTTCGTCGTGACCGTTCGGACCTCGGTCTGCTCGGAGAGTTCCGTGTAGGGGTACAGCGTGAGGAAGATCGTGTAGGCGCCGTCCTCGCCGGACTCGGCGTCGGGCATCGCCACGTGGAGGCGCACGTCGCCCGTCTCGTGAACGTACCCCTCGTAGGTCGGGTCGCGATCGGACCGGCGGGCCAGCCGGTCGTACCGCTCGTCGCGCTCCCAGTCGGCCGGTAGCTCGTCGTCGTCCATCGTGCTGTGAATGATCTCCCTATCTAACGAACGTATAGAATGGCCCAATATTCGCCCACCATCGCACCAGTTCTCGACGATCACCGATATTCGATGCCACTCACCCCGCAAAAACCGGTCGAGTGTCCAGTGGTCGAGAGCGCCGCGGCAGCGTTTGCCAAGACGAGCGCGATTCCGGCGTCACTCGGCGAACTTACGGCGCCGAGCGCGACGTCGCCGTCGATCACAGCGACCCGGACGTGCCGACGCACGCCAAGCTACTTTGCCACAGGAACCCAACAGATCGACGATGGGAACGGTCGTCCTGGTGCGACACGGCGAGACGGACTGGAACGCCGACCGGCGGATCCAGGGCTGGGCGCCTGCGCCGCTGAACGACGCGGGCCGCGAGCAGGCCCGGGCGCTCGGCGAGCACGTCGCGGCGCGGTACGACATCGACCGGATCGTCGCGTCGGACCTGCGGCGGACGACCGAGACGACCCGCGAGCTCCGGCGGTCGCTGTCCGACGCCGACGTGGAGTTCTCGCGGGCCTGGCGCGAGCGCGACTTCGGCGTCCTGCAGGGGCTGTCCTACCGGAAGCTGTTCGAGGGGTACCCCGAGTTCTCGGTGCGTAAGTCCGGGTATCCGGCCGCGGTCGCCCGTCCCGAGGGCGGCGAGAGCTGGCGGGACGTGTACGAGCGAGTCCGCGACGCGTGGACGGAGCTGGTCGACGAGGTCGCCGAAGCGGGAACCGCTTCGGACCCCGACTCGACGTCGCCTCGTCGGGCGGGTGATGAAACGGTGCTGGTCGTGAGCCACGGCGGCCCGATCCACGTCGTCATCGGGCTGCTCAAAGGGTACGACGTCGTCGAGACGATCGCCGAGATCGATCTCGGCAACTGCGCGCTGACGGAGGTCGGCGTCGACGCGGACGGCGTGCCGACGCTCCAGCGCGAGTGCGCGGCGTCGTTTCTGGACGCCGACGCGGAATCTTAGCGGTCCTCGAGCTCGCGTTCCATCTCGGCGGCCCGCTCGTGGACCTCGCGAACGGCGTCCTGTTGCTCGCCGCGCGGGACGGTGGCGCCCTGCAGACGGTAGTCGCCGATCTGCCAGTCTGGAGTGAGATCCCAGACCGTGCCGTCGTCGGACGACGATCCCTCGTCGGGCGCCGAACCGCCTGTGCGTCCGCCGGACTCGGCGTCGCCGCGCTCGCTCGATCCGAGCAGTCGGTCGCGGAGCCACCCGATCATGTGCGTTCGTTGCACGCCGATCGAAATAAAACGTGGGGCGCGTGCGCCGAGGAGCGGCGTCACCCCGCGATGACGCCGCGACGGCCTGCGGTGACGCCGAGACGGCCCGCGGCGAGGCCGCGACGCGACCGCGGGAGCCGGAAAAACTATGCCGACCGGACGTACTCTGGGGGACGTGAGCGAGTACTACGTTACCCTGAACGGCGACCGGGTCGCCGGGCCGTTCGACTCCCGAGCGGAAGCCAAGCGGTGGGCCGACGAGGAAGGAACCAACGAGGTCGGCCTGAACTACCTCGTCGAGCGGGCGAGCTGAGAGCTGGGTCGACGCCGAGGTACGGACGCCGACGACCGCTTCACTCGGAGCGAAGCGCGCTGTAGTCGGTCTCGAAGACGTTCTCGACGAGCGGTTCGTCGTCCTCCTCGGCCTCGTCGGCAGGGCTGACGCTCCCGGTCTGGTAGCCGTGCAGGTCGAGCGTGACGTGCTCGAAGCCGAGATCCGAGAGGTGCTCGCGGACGGTCTCGACGAAGTCCGGATCGAGCGCGACCTCCAGTTCGTCCTGACTGACCTCGATCCGTGCGAGCCCGTCGTGGTCGCGGACGCGGAACTGCGAGAACCCCCACTCTCGCAGGATGCGCTCGGCCTTCTCGACGCGCGTGAGCTTCTCCTCGGTGACCTCCAGCCCCGTCGGGATGCGCGAGGACAGGCAGGCCATCGAGGGCTTGTCGGCGACCGAGAGATCGTAGCGGTCGGCGATCTCCCGGACCTCCTCCTTGGTGATGCCGTGTTCGAGCAGCGGCGAGTAGGCGTTCAGTTCCTCGACTGCCTGCAGTCCGGGGCGGTGGCCCTCGCCCGGGTCGCTGGCATTCGTCCCGTCGCAGACCGTCTCGATGCCCAGCTCCTTCGCGTGGCCGAACATCTCGCCCAGGCGCATCGTCCGGCAGTGATAGCAGCGATCGCCGTCGTTCGCGACGAACTCCGGACTGTCCAGTTCACTGAACTCCACGATATCGTGGCGGACGCCGATCTCCTCGGCGACGCGCCGGGCGTCGTCCAGTTCCGCGTCGGGCAGCGTCTCGCTCTTGGCGGTGCAGGCGACGGCGTCCTCGCCGAGCGCGTCCTGCGCGACCGCCGCGACGACGCCGGAGTCGACGCCGCCGCTGAAGGCGACGAGCACGCCCGACCGCTCGGCCAGGTCCTCGCGCATCGCCGCCAGCTTCTCCTCGACGGTTTCCATGGCCCCACGTTGGGGATCGACCGGGAAAAGCACACTGACACGGCGCTGCGGGCGGGAGCGACGGACGAAGATGTTCGGGAGAACCGCCCCGCCGCGATCACCGCCCGAGCGCCCGCCAGACGTACCACCGGTTCGTCCACAGCTGGTAGGACGTGGCGACGACGAACGCGAGGAGGAATCCCGAAGCCCACAGGATCGGATCAACCCAGCCCAACGGCGGGACGCCGCCCAGCGCCGCGACGACGACCGTCAGTCCGGCGACCCCGATCGACCGGTAGATCTCGCTCCACGTGAACCCGTAGTCGGTTCGGACCTCCATGTAGCGGTTGACGTCCCGAGCCCGGTCGTGGAGACGGACTTCGCGCTCGTCGCGGTCGTAGACGACGACGCCGAGTGCTTCCAGTTTCGGGAGGTGGGACTGGTGTAACGAGTTGTACACGCTCTCCCTGACGGTTCGGGGCGGCGGCGTTTCGCCGGTCTCGCGCTCGGCGATCCGTTCGGAAAGCTCCTGCAGCGAGACCGAGCCGCCGTCGGACGCGACGGACAGATTTCTGATCGTTTCGCGGCGACGGCGATTGGCGAGCACCTCGTAGATCTCCCCCTCAGATAACGAATTCTTTCTGAACATCGCAATTGAATCTTCAAATCCGAATCAGATACCGGGGAGATATTAGTATATCCCGTATAAGGATACTTAGATTTCATCGAGGTGGAACGTCCCGTCTCCGTCGGCCTGATGCTAACGGAAATGGGAGTTAGAAACGCCGAGAGTTTCGAAATCGATAGAACTAGTTCAGAGGCCCTTTACTCGGATTGCCACCGAGTGGAAAGGGTTCCAATCGCCGATTGGATGGGTTCGTCCCTCGTCAAACGAGCCGTTCGAAGCGGTGCAACGACTCGTTCGAGCCCTCTATCGATTCGTTCGATCGTTCTTGTCATCAAATAACAATATACAGCTCTCTTCTCGGCTGAAACAGCCGGTCGGGCCACTGAGCGCCCGTCCGGGAGAATCCATGACCGACGACAACCACATCGACCTCTCGCGCCGCAAGGTGCTCGGGAGTCTCGGCGCCATCGGCGTCGCCTCCGCGGGCGCCGGCTTCGGCACGAGCGCGTACTTCAACGACGAGGAATCGTTCGACAACGTCATCACGGCGGGCAAGCTCAACCTGATGGTTGACTACTACTCCTACTGGGATCAGGGGAAGGCCGGCAAGGGAAGCCTTTCCGAAACCGCCGACGGAGACGCCGTCAGTTTCGAACTCGGGGACGTGAAGCCGGGCGACAGCGGAACCATGGCGTTCTGCCCGCGAATCAACTCCAATCCCGCGTACCTGTGGCTCGGTGGTGAGCTCACCGAAAACCACGGGAACGGTCTGACCGAGCCCGAAGCGGAAGTCGACGATGCTGATGGCGCGGGCGAAGGCGAACTTGCCCAGAGTATCGACGTTACCGTCAGTTACTGCGAACTCAACGAGGTCGGTGATAAATTCAAGCCGAACAAGGACATCGAGAGTTCGACAGAAATCTGGTCCGGGTCGCTCGCCGACTTCCTGACCGAGAACCAGATGGGACTTCCGCTCGACGGCGATGGTGATGAAGGCGGCGAGCGAGCGTGTTTCGACGCCTCGGGAGACAACACCTGCCTCTGCATCGACTGGGAGATTCCCACGGACGTCGGCAATGAGATACAGACCGACTCGGTCGGGTTCGACCTCCAGTTCTACGCCGAGCAGTGCCGGCACAATGACGGCGAGAACAACCCCTACTGTACCGAGCTCTCGCTTGACCTAGAGGAGCAGTACAACCAGCTGCTAGACATCACTCTCCCGGACCCGTACGTGCTCGAGATCGAGGTCGAGGACGAGAACGGCGATCCGTTCACGGGAGAGATCACGGCTGCCGACCACGGTAACGATGAGTTCGTGTGGGTGACAGACCATCTCGGCGAGTTCGACGAGACTCCAGAGAACCGGTACGGTGCATACGTCGAGTTAGATTTCGACGACGACGGAACCGCACAGATTCTCTTCGGGAATGTCGATGACGCGGACGTCTCGTACCTTGGGCTGGATGTCAATGATGTGACTGAGAACATCGAGGTCAACGTCGGTGAAGTGATCGACGGGCTCGAAGTCACCAGTATGTGCGTGAGCACGGGTATACAGTAGCACCGCACTCAGCGGCATCGACCCACTCGGCGCACGGCGGTTCGACTCCGCCGGTGGGTCTCCCGGAGAGGGGACCATGTTAAGAACCACCACAGCACTCGATCGACGGACGCACCTCGCCAGCGCCGCGACGATCGACTCCCGTTCGGGTGAGCGAGACGGAGTTCGGTGGGACGCAACTCACAGCCGGTATACGGTCACTACCGACCTATACGTCGGCAAAACTGTTCAGTATGACATTAATTCCTTTCAAGACGTTTCTCGTCCGGAACCGATGGCATCGACTCGTCCGACAGGGGCGATCGGAGATGCCCGATCGAAGATGACTGTACAAACAGCGGAACCGGGGGTAGCGATCGACGGAGCGACGCCGGAGCGATGGCGTCGATCCGCGGAGTTCGGAGGCGGTCGGCCGTGACTGACGAGTCCTCCCTGCCGACACGACGCAGTCTCCTGGCGAGCATCGGAGGCGTCGGCGCGTTCGGCGCCGCCGGCGCGAAGACGCTCGCCTCGCTCTCGGACGAAGAGGGGGTTTCCGGGGACCTGCAGGCCGGGAGCGTCAACGTCGACGTGACCTGCGACGGCTGCAATGTCAAGGACGGTCGCCTGCAGCTGGGGCTCGGATCGATCTCGCCGGGGGAGTCGAACTCGAAGACACTCCAGTTGTCCGTCCCCGAGGGGACGAACCCGGTGCGGCTGTGGTTCCGAACCGGCTGCCCGCCGGTCCCGGACCCCCTCGGTGCAGCCCTCGAAGCGCGGGTCGCCGTCCGTCCGAACTGCGACGACGCGAAGCGGCGGTACCCGCTCGGCGACGAGTGGATTTCATTCTCGGAGCTGCGACGGGAGTTCCACGGCGGAATCCGGCTCGACGATCCGGACGACCCCTGCCTGGGCGCGGGCGAACAGCTGTGTCTCGACGTCGAGTATCGGCTTCCCGAGGACGCGACGGGCGTCGTCGGCGCCGAAACGGGGCTGGTCCTCGATTTCTACGCTCAGCAGTGTCGACACGTCTCCGAGAACGACGTCGAGTCCCCGTTCCCCGACGAGGAGTGCCCGGCCGCCGAGTGCCCCGACTGCGTCAAGCTAGGGAAACTCGAGGTGAGCGACGATCAACTCAGCATCAGAACCTACGACTTCGACGAGCAGTACGGCGAGTTCGAGGGCGACGACGCGTACGAGCTCGAGGTGTTCACGGTGACCAACAAGGAGGAGGAAGGGAACAACCAGGAGACGGTCTGTGCGAGCGTCGGGGTATTAAAAGACGGGAGCGAGTCGGCTGCGCCGCCGATCTGTAAGGTCGACGTCAAAGGCGGGGACGTGACCGAGACATACGACATCGATCCACCGACAACGCGGACGCGCGGCGAGGTGTGTTCCGATCCCGAGGGCAACAACGCCTCCGGCAAACGGCCGGCGATCAGCAACCTGACCGTCTACGTCTGCTCCGAGGAGGTGGGCGCCGATGGATAAGCGTCGCGTCGCGAAAATCGCGGCGCTGCTCGTGCTGGTGGCGCTCGTCGTCCCGTTCGCGGTGTACGCCGTCCCGGGCGCGGTCGGCGCCGATCACAGCTTCGTCGTCCTGTCGGACAGTATGTCGCCGGAGATCGAGTCCGGCGACGCCATCATCGTCGAGGAGACCGATCCGGCGTCGATCCAGGAGGGCGACGTTATCACGTTCGTCCGCTCGGACGAGGGAACGCCGGTGACCCACCGCGTCAGCGGCGTCGACGAGAGCGGGGGGCAACTCTCCTTCGAGACGAAAGGCGACGCGAACGAACAGCCGGATCCGACGCAGGTGCCCGCGGGGAACGTGATCGGGGCGGTGGCGTTCACGATCCCCTACATCGGGTACGTGATCCAGTTCGCGAACACCGCGCTGGGGTTCGTGCTGCTCGTCGCACTCCCGCTGGCCGCGCTCGCGGGCTCGGAGGTGTGGCTGCTCGTCAAACGACGCCGGGACGAGACCGCGCGGAGCGACGCCTCGCACGCCGACGCCGAGACCGAACCGAACGAAGGCGACTCGACCGACGATACGACGATGCTCACGATACACCCGACCGACCTGAAAGCGACGACGATCCTGCTCGCGCTCGTGGCGCCGTACGCGGCGTACGTCGCCGTTCGGCTGCAGACGCCGCTGACGTTTGCCGTGGCGTTCGCATCATTGCTCACGGGACTCGCCGCGGGCGGACTGCTACTCGTCGAGCGCTATCCGGCAGAGGAATCCTCGGAACCAACTGAGCGGGACGAAGCGGACGCCGGAGATGACACGGTCGAAGGGGATGGTGCAGTTCCTGACACCGTCGGTGACGCTCCGCCGGACGCCGCAACCGACGGCGGCAGCGCCGGCGAGGTGGAGTGAATGGCGCCGACGCGACGGGTCGCCATTCTCGTTACGTGCTCGGCGATCATCCTCGCCGTCGTTGCGAGCGGGCCGGGGACCGTCGCACTGCTTAGCGACACCCACGTCGCGACGGGCAACATCTCTGCCGACGCGGACGGCGATCGGACGACGACGGTCGAGGCGGTCGACGAATCGGAGAACGCGACCGGAAATGTCAGTGCGGGCAACGCTAGCGTCGGCGTCGACGCGGCGGACGGAAACGCGAGCGCAGGGAACACAAGCACAGGGAACGCGAGCGTCGGAAACTCGGATGCGGCGACGAGCCACGACGGCGTAAGTCCGAATGGGACCGTCGAGAGCGGGAACGAAGCCGCGGAAAGATCGCAGTAGCGGGCGCAAATCGCCTGCAGACGCGCTTCGACCGCCGCTCGACGCCAACGTTCAACAGCGACGCCGTGGCACGGTCTCGTGGGGGAGAACCATGCCCGACTACGACGTCCACGAACCGGAGTACGACGACACGACCGACGAGGAGTGGAATCGCCCGCAGATGGAGGATTTCGACACCGACGACCTCGGCGAGATCGCCGACAACTTCGTGCTCTCGGAGTCGGGGTTCCCGCCGGAGAACTTCACCGACCTCGACGTTCCGGTCGTCGATCCCGAGGGGAACCTGAATCGTAACGCGCTCCAGACCGCAAAGAGCGGCGGCCACGGCGTCCCGGCGATCGACGGCATCGACGACGACACCGCCGAAGAGGCCGAGGAGATCGTCACAGACCTCGCCAACGAAAATTTCCCGGACGCGGACTTCACCGACCCGGACGAGGACGGCGGCTGAGCCGTCGCATCGCGGTCACGAGTAGTCCCGTTCGACCTCGATCGTTCCATCGTCGAAGACAGTCACGTCGAATTCGTCGTAGTGGAAGGACGCGCTGCCGCCGCCCGAGGCTCTGAACAGCCGATCGAGAGCGTCGACGTCCGTCGCGGAGTACAGCGGCGGCAAGTCGAGAGGATCGCAGCGCTCCGCGGCGGCGATCACCGCGAGCACGGCCATGCTGGCCCGATCGCGCGAGCCGTCGTAACTCGCGCGGAACACACCTTCGTCATTGCAGAACTCGATAGACTCTATCGACCCCACCAGGCTGGCGCCCATCGAATCTCCCGGTCCGTCGGCAGGGCGTACGCCGCGGGCGGCCTGCAGTCGGACATTTACGGTCCGACAGTTCTCGTCGGTAGATGCCATACGGTCGAAGGAGGGGCGCCGACCGGTTGACGCTGGTTTTTGCCGGGGCAACTCCCTTTTATACCAACCGCGACCGCCTCAGTCGTTCGCGACGAGCGTGCTCGCCACGAGCCGCCGGATGCCCCGCTGTAACCGCGAAGAGACCGCCTGATGGGAGATTCCGAGTTCGTCCGCGAGGTCGCGCTGCGTGGCCTCGCGCGGCGAGTCGAAGTAGCCCCGAGTGTACGCCAGCACGAGCGCCCGCTGCTGGCCGTCGGTCAGGTCGTACTCGCGGTCCGACCGGAGCGACGACAGGGCGTGGAGTTCGGTGAGCTCGATCGAGATGTCGCGCTTCCGGCAGTACGCCTGGAACTCGGAGACGCCCTCCTGGTCGGCGCTCCGGACCTCGAACGTCCACCGGCGCTCGTCGCCGATCCCCGAGAGGAGCGCGACGGGCGTGTCGACCATCGCGGTCAGAACGCTCTCGCGGGAGAGATCCCACTCGATGCGGAGGAAGATCTGGTCCTCGACCTCGTCGATGATCGCGACGTCGCGCACCCCGGCGTCGTCGGCCAGATCGGTCTCGAATCCGCCGATTCCCTCGGCGTGGATCCAGAAGTAGGGGATGACGGCTTCGTCAGTCGGAACGACCCGGTCCAGTTCGACGGTCGCGTCGGGCAACTCCTCGAAAATGCCGCTCAACGGAAACTCGGACTGGTCGATCGTAAACGACGCTTCGATCGCCATACGGACGGTAGGCGGGCGACGGTAGTGAACGACCGGGGTCGACGCCGCGCCGACGGGGCAGAGCTACCGCTCGGCGGGTACGCACTGTCGAGAAAATCGCGTCGGGTCGAGGGCCGCGTTCACGGAGCGTCGAGGCGGCGGGGATCTATTCGGCGTCCTCACCGTCGGTCTCGTCCGATTCCTCATCGTCGCCCGCATCGGAATCTTCGTCGGCGTCAGCGTCGGCCTCGGTCTCGTCGTCCTCGGCGTCTTCCGCGTCGCCGTCCGCCTCGTCGTCAGCGTCCGACTCGTCGGCGTCCGCGTCGTCACCCGAGTCCGGGGTGACGTCGCTCACGGCGTCCCCGAGGTTGTCGATCTCGCCGTCGAGGAACGCGTTGATCTTGTCGTGGATCTGGCTCACGTGGTCGGGCACCTGTTCGGGGAGCTCGCCGGGCGGTCCGGCGTCGCCGGCGGCGTCGTCTGACTGACCGGCGTCGTCAGGCTGGCCGGCGTCGCCGGTCGGTCCGGCGCTGTCGGGGGCGTCGTCGTTCGTGCTCTGTGCGTCTGCTGGCGTGGCGGCGCCGACCGCGGCCACGCCACCGACGAGCACGAGCGCCGCGAGGGCGATCGTGCCGATCGTTCGTGCGTTCATCGCAGTCGCTCGTTGCCCGGCGAGGGACTTGAAGGGGGGAAGCCGTCAATCCGAATTCGCGGTTTTGGTGCGGGTTTTAGCCCGGATTACGTCGAGTTAACTCGGATTAACTGGGCGACGCCGGCACGGGCTTGCGCGCCGCGGCGGTCGAGCGCCCTCGCGCGGTCGCCGCCCGCCACGCGCGGACCGGAGACCGTCGACGGCCAGCACGGTCCGTGCGAAGCGAAGCGGCCCCTTACAAGAGGGGCGCCCCCGAGAAGGTAGTCATGGCATCCCTGAAACCGCTATTTATCAACGCGATCGTCGGCCTCGTGATCCTGGTCGTGGCGAACGTCGCCGGACTGGCCGTTCAGATATCGCTCGCCACGCTGCTGATCTGTACGATCGTCGGCGTTCCCGGGGCGATCCTCGTGGTGCTGCTCGCGCTGTTCGACGTCGCCTTCGCCGCGACCGTCGTCCCGGTGCTGGCGGGGTAAAAACCTCATCCGACCCGCTGGAGATCGATGCGGAGGTGCCCCTCCGACTGGCCCGTGTCGGGGAACGACAGCGTCCCGTGGGCGTTTTCGACGAACCACTTCACGAGCCAGAGCCCCAGCCCGCTCCCGTGTTCGAGCGCCGTCTCCTCGCCGCCGAGCACCGCCTCGCGCTCGGCGACCGGGATCGACGGCCCCGGATCGCGAACGTCGATCCGGACGACATCGGCCGAAGGCGTCGAGACGTCGAGCGCGACGACGGGCGGCTCCTCGTGCTGATAGACGATCGCGTTCGCGAGCGCCTCGAACAGCGCCCTGTCGAGGCGCTGGTCGGCCAGCACCGAGCAGTCGGGGACCTCGGACACGCTCACCTCGCCGTCCGGGTACGCGTCGGCGACGTCGTCGACCGCCCGCTCGATCAGCGTCGCGAGCGGCGTCCGCTCGACCGCGGTGTCGCGGATCGTCCGCTGGACGTACCGGGCCTTCTCGGCCATCGCGACGACCGCGTCGACGCTCCCCAGCGCGGCGTCGAGCTCCGCCCGCTCGGCGGCGTCGATCGCCTCGTTCCCGCGGAGATTTTCGAGGACGCCCCGAACGACGTTGAGGTCGTTGCGGATGTTGTGGCGCAGCACGCGATTGACGACGTTCAGACGCTGTTCGCGGCGATCGACCTCTCGGCGCGCCTCGGTCAGCGAGTACGCCTGCTCGAGCATGAGCCGGGCGTTGCGGTGCCGGTCGTCCTCCGTCCGGTACTCCTCGGGCGGGACGTAGAAGGGGTTCTCGCAGATCGCGTTCCGATAGACGATCTGACGGTGGGTCCACAGCGCCTTGGCGGTCGAGCGCTCGCCGAACTGCGAGAGGTCGTACTGGCACAGCGCCGTCACCGGGAGCTCGGGGGCGACGGCGTCGAACGTCGCCTCGAAGTCGAGGATGTGATCGAACGAGACGTTCGTGTGGAAACACCAGGAGTTCTCGCCCGCGACCCACAGACCATCGTACCCGTCCTCGACGCACCCCTCGCAGCCCTCGGTCAGGGTTTCGATCATCCCCTCCGGGTCGAACCCGGTGTCGAGGTACACGTCGGCGGCGTCCCGGAGCACGAGGTCGCCCGCCGCGACCCGGGCGTCGACATCGACCCCGGCGGCCCGCAGCGCCGTCTCGATCCGATCGAGGTCGTTGACGTCCGCCAGGTACAGACAGCGGTGGCCCGTCTGGAGCCCGTGGTCGACGAACGCCGCGGCGACCTGCAACTGGGTATCCTGCGAGCGGTAGAACAGCGCGAGGTGACGAGCGAGATCAGTCCGCCCGAGATCGGCGCGGAAGTCGGCGACGGTCCGAGTCGTCTCGGGGAACTCCGAGTCGCCGTCTCGAACGGACTGATCCATGGTTCGTAGAGTAGTTGTGCGTGAGCGGCTTAACGCTTCGGCAGGAAACAGTTTCCAGTACCACTTTTGCGAGCGCAGTTACTATGCTTTGGATTTCAAAGTGATTCGCTTCGAACTCTGAAGCAATTTATCGAAGCAGCGGGACGAGACGTTCGGAGCGTCGGCGCAGCAGGGCTTCCCGACGGCGGGACCTTTTTCTCGCTCGGATCGAATGGGGCGAGTAGATGGAGTTCGAGTCGATCCCGGGCGTCGGAGCGAAGACCGCCGCGGCGCTGGCCGAGCTCGACGACCCGGAGCGGGCCCTCGAGACGGGCGACGTCGCCGCGCTGGCCGAGGCGCCGGGCGTCACGCAGGGGCGGGCCGCCCGCATCGCGCGCGGCGCGATCCGGCGCGAGCACGACGACGACGGCGACTTCCTCGCGACCGACCGGGCGCGCGAGGTGTACCGCGAAGTGCTCGGGCTGCTGCAGGATCGGACGGTCACGCGCTACGCCGAGGCGCGCCTGGAGACGTTCTACCCCTCCGGCGCCCGCTCGCGGATCGAGGAGGTCCGCGAGTTCGCCCGCGAGGCGATCGAGCGCGAGGCCGACGACGCCGCGATCGACGCGCTGGACGGCGTCGAACCGCTGAGCGAGCCCAGTAACGTCACGGTGCGCGATCGCTGTCTCGCGACGACCGACGCCGAACGCTATCGAGCGGCGACCGACGCGATGCCCGAGCTGAGCGTCGAGGTCGTCGAGGACGCCCGCGGGCTCGCGGAGCTGGCGCGGGGGTACGCGACGGTGATCGCGATCGACGAGACGTTCGCCGGCGTCGACGTCGAGGGCGACGTGCGCGTCGAACCGGACGCCCTGGAGAAGCCCGCCGAGATCGTCCCCGAGCGCGCGCTGGCCTTCTTCGCCGAGAATCGCGACCGGATCCGGGCGGCGATCGACGTCCACCGGGCGTCGGATCTCGATCCCGACGCCGACCTCGACGCGCTGGAGAGTGCGCTGGAGCGGCTGGACGCCGACGGCACGCCGGCCGGCGACGAGGAGCTCGAACGGCTGGAGCGGGCGGTCGACGACCTCGACGCCGCCGCGGGAACCTCCGAGTCGGTCGCCAACGACCGGCTCCGCGAGTCGATCCGCGAGCAGGACGTCACCGTCGAGGGCTCGGACCTGCTCTCGCTCGTCGAGCAGGGCGCCGGCGTCGACTCGCTGCTCTCGCGGGAGCTGGCCGACGAGTACGCCGCCGCGGTCGAAGCGGCCCGCGAGAACCTGATCGACGCGCTCGACCTGGACTCGGGCGAAGCCGAGATTGCCCGCCGCGCGTTCGGCGAGGACCCCACGTTTCCGGTCGAGCGCGACGAGGACGTCATCTCGCGGCTGCGCGAGGAGCTCCAGGCGGCCCGCGACCGGCGCGCGACCCGGCTCAAAAAGGAGCTCGCGCGCGATCTCGCCGACGAGCGCGAGACCGCCCAGCGACTGGTCCGGGCGGCGCTCGAACTGGACGTCGAGCTCGCCGTCGCGCGGTTCGCCGCCGATTTCGACTGCGCGATGCCCGAGATTGTCGAGCCGGCAGCGACCGATGGTGGTGCGAGCGCAACTCAGCGAGCACGCGAGCGCGCCGGCGGCGTCGCCATCGAGGCCGGGCGCTCGCCGCTGCTCGACGTCCCGATCGAGGAGGTCGACCCCGTCGACTACGAGGTCGGCGGCGTCGCGCTGCTGTCGGGCGTGAACAGCGGCGGGAAGACGTCGACGCTGGATCTGGTCGCGACCGTGGTGATCCTCGCGCAGATGGGGCTGCCCGTGCCCGCCGAGGACGCCGAAATCGCGCTGTTCGAGGATCTGCACTACCACGCCAAGACCCAGGGAACCTTAGATGCCGGCGCGTTCGAGAGCACGGTCCGGGAGTTCGCCGACCTCGCGACGGGCGGGGCTGGCAGCCTCGTGCTCGTGGACGAACTCGAGAGCATCACCGAGCCCGGCGCGAGCGCGAAGATCATCGCAGGTATTCTGGAAGCGCTCCACGAGAACGGCGCGACGGCGGTGTTCGTCTCCCACCTCGCGGGCGAGATCCGCGAGACCGCCGACTTCGCGGTGACCGTCGACGGCATCGAGGCCGAGGGGCTGGTCGACGGCGAGCTGCAGGTGAACCGCTCGCCGGTCAAGGATCACCTCGCGCGCTCGACGCCGGAGCTGATCGTCGAGAAACTCGCCGGAGAGCGCGACAGCGAGTTCTACGAGGAGTTGCTCGAAAAGTTCGAGTAGCCGAGACTGACGCTTTTCCCGCCGGAAACCGTACGAAGGAAGCGCTATGGGGATCGAGTTTAGCTGCGCCATGGGCGACTGCGAGTTCCTGCACAGCGGCGAGGATCGGGAGCAGGTCACCACGAGGGCCCGCGAGCACGTCGAAACGGAACATCAGGTACCCGCCGACGAGTACGACATCGAGGAGGACATCAGCCGGACCGAGTGAGCGCGCGTCGTCGCTCAATAGAACTTGTCTTCCCACCAGTCGTCGCTCTCCTCGTCCGAGGCGTCCGCGGCCGACTCGCTCGCGTCGCCCGTCGCGTCGGTACTCGCAGCGATCGCCTTCCCCCGCGCCAGACCGTGGGCGTACACCGAAGCGGTCGCGAGCGTCTCGTCGTCCTGGAGCGCGAACGATTCGGCGACGTCGTCGGGGACCGAGTCGGGGACGGTCGCGCGCTCGCCGGCCGCGTACTCGGCGGCCGCGCGGAGCGCCGCCGGATCCAGTTCGTCGAACCGTTCCCGCAGGAACGCCGGGAGCACGTCGATAGACGCCGTTGCCATACGCCTGCGATCGCAAGCGTTCGTATTTAGTATCACGAATTCGATTGTTTTCGAGCGGGACTGAAGCGAACGAGGGGAGAACCTGAATCTGCCGAGGGGACACGCTCCGTAGCCCCGGCCGCTTATCTTCGACGTCGTGGTAGTTGCAACTGTATGCCCGAGCAGTTCCAGTGTCCCGAGGACGGCTGCGGATTCGTCGCCCGAACCGACGAGTACGACGAGGCGATCGCGCGGGCCCGGCGCCACCTCGAACAGCGACACGACGAGGACGTCGACGAGTCGGACCTCAAGGAGCACGTCGCGTCCGTGTCGAGCACGTGATACGGGAGATAGGGAGTGCCTACCGACGACCATCCCGGTCGTCAGACGTCTAGCTGCCGAAAGACTAAGTGGTCTGGGGAGCGTGGTGAAAGTAATGGCCGACGACCCCGAAGAGGGGATGCTGTCCTGGGACGAGTCGGTGTTCCGGGACGAGCACGTCTTCGAGATAGACTACGTCCCCGAGACGTTCAAGCACCGCGAGAGCCAGATGCGCAGTCTCAAGTACGCGCTGCGCCCGGCGGTGCGCGGGTCGCGGCCGCTCAACGCGATGGTGCGCGGGCCGCCCGGCACCGGCAAGACCACCTCGGTCCAGAAACTGTTCGGCGAGCTGGCCGCCCAGACGGACGTGGCGACGATCCGGGTGAACTGCCAGGTCAACGCGACGCGGTACTCGGTGTTCTCTCGACTATTCGAGGGCGTGTTCGACTACGAGCCGCCGACCAGCGGCATCTCGTTCAAGAAGCTGTTCAACCAGATCACCGACCGGCTCGTCGAGGACGACGAGGTGCTCGTCGTGGCGCTCGACGACGTGAACTACCTGTTCTACGAGAACGAGGCCAGCGACACCCTCTATTCGCTGCTGCGCGCCCACGAGGAACACAGCGGCGCGAAGATCGGCGTGATCGTCATCTCCTCGGACCCCGAGCTCGACGTGATCGATTCGCTGGACAGCCGCGTCCAGAGCGTGTTCCGGCCCGAGGAGGTGTACTTCAACCGCTACGGCGAGGGCGAGATCGCCGACATCCTCGGCGAGCGCGTGAAACGCGGGTTCCACGACGGCGTCGTCTCGACCGACGTGCTGGACGAAGTCGCGAAACTGACCGCCGAGAGCGGCGACCTCCGCGTCGGCATCGACCTGCTGCGCCGCGCGGGGCTGAACGCCGAGATGCGCGCGAGCCGCACCGTCTCGGTCCAGGACGTCGAGGACGCCTTCGAGAAGTCGAAGTTCATCCACCTCTCGCGGAACCTCCAGAACCTCTCGGAGAGCGAGACGGAACTCGTCGAGGTGATCGCCGAGCACGACGGCGATCAGGCCGGCGACGTCTACGAGGTGTTCCACGAGCGCACCGAACTGGGCTACACCCGCTACTCCGAGATCGTCAACAAGTTAGAGAAGCTCGGCATCATCGACGCCGAGTACGCCGAGATCGACGGCCGGGGACGCTCGCGGGCGCTGTCGCTGGAGTACGACCCCGAAGCCGTGCTGGATCGGCTGGAGTAAGACCGGGGGAGATCGACGCCCGAACAGATTTTTATCGGATCGAGCGACCAGCGCCGACGTGCTCTGAGAACCCGCCCCGGAGCGGATAGCGATTGTGCGGCGCACTGCTCCGGGCTCCGCCGATGCCGCCTGTTCGCCAAATTGCTGTGCAGCCATCATCCACTGACGCCGCGGTCCGATCACGTACAAAAACCTTTCCCCGGATTTCCGTCCGAGTAATCGGATGAGTGGATTAAGGGAGATAGCGCA
>NZ_BAAADV010000001.1:1288435-1381128 GCF_039522665.1 Natronoarchaeum mannanilyticum | reverse complement strand
CCAACAGACCGAGGAGACGCACACGTTCGACGTCGCCGACCTCGACGAACTGACGCTCCGGAACGGCGTCGGCGACGTGAGCGTCGCCGCCGAAGACCGGTCCGACGTCCGGGTGCGCGCGGTCACGCGCGCCGCGAACGAGGATCACTTCGATTCGATCAGCCTGGTCGAACAGCGATCGGGCGGCACGCTCGCGCTCTCGGTCGACAACGAGATCGACAGCGTGCTGCTGGGCTCGCCGCCGTCGATGGACCTCGACGTCGCCGTCCCGTCCGACCTGCGCGTCGCCGACGTCAAGACGGACACCGGGGACGTCGAGATCGAAGGAACGAGCGGCGCGCTGAACCTCGAAACGGACACCGGCGACGGCGTCGTGCGGAGCGTCGAGGGCGCCGTCGACGCGACCACCGAGACCGGCGACCTGACGATCCGGAGCTCAACGAGCGTCTCCGGCGTCGAGACCGAAACGGGCGACGCCGAGATCGACGTGGCGGCGCTCGACGGCGACGCACGACTCGAAACCGAGACCGGCGACGTCGACGCGGCGCTCGCGGCGTCGCTCGACGCCCGCGTTGTCGTCCGGACCGAGACCGGCGACGTCACATCCGGCGGGCTGGACTTCTCGGACCTGGAGAGCGGCGAGCACAGACTGGAGGGGACGCTCGGTGAGGGCTCGAACGAGTTGACGATCGAGACGGAGACGGGCGACGTGACGCTCTCGGGGCTGTGATCGATTCAAACCGATTGCGGGCTACCGCCTCGACGGCTCCGGAACGGTCGGAACGTCATCATCCCACGAAAGCGAATCGAGGACGTCCACCAGCTGAGTAGTGCGACGATCGAACACGTTCAGCGGATGGACGTCGAGAAATTCCGCTGTCGTTCGCTGGACGGTCTCTCCGCGATAGTCAATCTGGAAGTGGCATTCGCCGAACTCGGGATGAGTCTGGTCTTGATGCCAACCGACCATGAGTTCGCGTTTGGCTTCGACCCACTGGATCCTGTAGTAACCGTGCTCCCGATCCGGCGGGAAGTCGAACGACACCTGCAGTTCGGCGTCGTCGACGGCGTACGATCGGCCGAGAAACGCCGGCGCGTCGATCGTCGCGCGGACGCCGACCTTGTTGCCCGCAGAGGTGTGATACCAGACGCGCTGGATCGGGGCGTCGTCTGCAGGCACTTGCGTCTGCAACCGTTTGTGGAGTCGGCTGAGCAGCGTGCGCCTGTCGAGATTCGCGCGATTCGCGAGAAATATCATCTACTGGGAGACCGACAGCGACGAGTTCGATGGATCGTCCGCACCGGGATGGAGCGACCGGGCGTCGTCGTACAGTTCGAGGGCGTGTTGCAGGAGCCGCTTGTTATCCTCGTATCGCTCCCACTGCCGGAGGATCTCGTTGCGGCGCCGAACCTCTTCGCCGGAGAGCCCCTCCTCGGCGAGCGTCGACTCCAGTTCGTCTCTCGACTCGACCTCGAACTCCGATTTCCACTCGTCGATCTCCGCCTGCACGTCCGCGATCTGCTCGCGAAGCTCGTCCCGCGCGTGATCGTTGATGAGCTCGGCGAGTTCGTCGAAGTACCGACGCTGGTAGTTGGGCGCGTACTTCGTGTTCCCGTCGTCCCCGTCGATCGCCTGCACCTGACCGAACTGGACGAGCATCTCCAGTTCGTCCTTTGCAGTCTGCCACGAGGATACCTGCGCCTCCTCGCGGACCCACTCGACGGATCGCGGACTGGTGAGCGTCGTCGCGATCTCCCGCACCCGCTCGCGGGCCGTGAGATCGTCGGTCCACGAATCGAGGCCTCGGTCGGTCATACGTCGGAGTACGCGGCGCGGTCCATTATATCTTTGGAGCGGCCACAGATATACGAGACTAGTACCGCTCCTCACCCGCGTCGGTCAGCCGACCGATTCGCTCGTCGGTCGGCGGGTGCGTCGCCGGAAAGATGTCGCGGCTGAGCAGGGCGTCGTCGTCGCGGTCGAACAGCTCTGTCTCCAGGGGTGCGACGTACAGCGCCTCGATGCCGCCGTCTTCCAGTCGGAGATCCGTGTCGGGGGCGGCCTGCATCTCCTCGTCGATCGCTTCGAGCGCGCTGGCCAGCGCGAACGGATCGGTGAGCGCCGCCGCGCCGCGGTCGGCGGCGTACTCCCGGTAGCGCGAGAGGATCCGGTGCATGAGGTAGCTCGCGGCCCAGAACAGCGCCGAGAGCAGCAGCGTCAGCAGCGACGTGACGAGGAAGACGGCGACGATGCCGAGGATCGCCGGGCCGGCGTCGTCGTCGACGTCGAAGTCGGCGTAAAGGAGCGTGCGGGGCGAGTGGATCAACAGGAAGTAGGCCGCCGCGGCGACGGCGTAGGTCAGCGACGGCAGCAGGTACGCGACGGTCATGAGAGCGCCGTCGCGGTTTTTGACGTGTGCGAGTTCGTGGGCGATCACGGCGTCGAGCTCGTCGCCGTCGAGCGTGTCCAGCAGGCCCTGCGTGACGACGACGGTCGAGGAACGCGGCGAGCGACCGACGGCGAAGGCGTTGGGAACGTCGTCCTCGGGGACGACCGCGACGTCGGGCGCCGGGAGGTCGGCGCGCTGGGCGAGGCGATCGACGCGTGCGTGCAGGTCGGGACGGTCTTCGCGGTCGACCCGCCGCGCGCCGCTGGAGCGCAGCGCGAACCGGTCGCCGAAGACGAACTGGGCGACCAGCCCGGCGACCAGCAGCCCGGTGAGCGCAAAATACGAGACCCCGAGGCCGTTCGCCCCCGGCGCCTGGATGCCGTCGGTGGGGACGCCGCTGACCCACGCGGCGTACAGCGTCGGCACGACCTCGAAGAACACCCAGTGCATCGCGAGGCCGAACGCGAACGGCAGCGCGACGATCAGCCCGAGCGCGATCGCCATGCGCAGCGTGAATCGCCTGTCGGCAGAGAGGGCCATGCAAAGCCGATTCGTCACCAATCAAATCAATTTTTCTATGATTCGGCGGTGGAGCGAACGAGAGACGAAGGGAGGTGACGCAGCGTTCGGGCGATCAGAACTCCGAATCCGGTTCGGGCGCGATACCCTCGTCGTCCGTGCCGCCCAGATCGAACTCCTCGCGCAGTTCGCGCATCCGGTCGCGGATGTCCGCCGCGAGCTCGAACTCCAGGTTGTTCGCGGCCTCCTGCATCTGTTTTTCGAGTTCCTCGACCCGGCGGGCGGCTTCCTCCTCGTCGCCGGGGCCCTCGCCGGCGACGCCGCTCGTGTCGGTTTCCGCGCCCGGCAGGTTCGTCTCGCCGATCTCCTTCTCGATCGTGGTCGCCTCGAACCCGTGTTCCTCGTTGTACTCCTGCTGGATCTTCCGGCGGCGCTGGGTCTCGTCGATCGCGGCCTCCATCGCGTCGGTCATCTCGTCGGCGTACAGCACGACCTCGCCGTTGACGTTTCGCGCGGCGCGCCCCATCGTCTGGACGAGCGTCGTCTCGGAGCGCAAGAATCCCTGCTGGTCGGCGTCGAGGATCGCCACGAGCGACACCTCGGGGATGTCCAGCCCCTCGCGCAGGAGGTTGATGCCGACGAGCACGTCGATCTCGCCCTTGCGGAGCGACCGGATCAGCTCGTGGCGCTCTAAGGTATCGGTCTCGTCGTGCATGTACGCGACGTCGACGCCCGACTCTTCGAGGTACTCGGTGAGGTCCTCGGCCATGCGCTTGGTGAGCGTCGTGACGAGCGTTCGCTCGTCGCGCTCGATGCGCTTGTCGATCCGGTCCATCAGGTCCTCGACCTGCCCGGTGGCGTCCGACACCTCGACTTTCGGGTCGACGAGGTGGGTGGGCCGAACGATCTGCTCGACGATCTGGGCGGAGTGCTCGCGCTCGTAGTCGCCGGGCGTCGCCGAGACGTACAGCGACTTCCCGGCTTTCTCCTCGAACTCCTCGAACGTCAGGGGGCGGTTGTCGTAGGCCGTCGGCAGTCGGAAGCCGTTCTCGACCAGCGAGTCCTTCCGGGACTTGTCGCCGGCGTACTGGCCCTTGATCTGGGGGATCGTCTGGTGGGACTCGTCGATCACGGTCAGGAAGTCGTCGGGGAAGTAGTCCATCAGGGTGTAGGGCGCCTCGCCCGATTCCCGATCCGCGAGGTACACCGAGTAGTTCTCGATCCCCGAACAGTAGCCCGCCTCGCGCATCATCTCTAAGTCGAACGTGGTGCGCTCCTCGATGCGCTGGGCGGCGAGCATGTCGCCCTTGCGCTCGAAGTACGCGATCCGATCCTCGAGGTCGGACTCGATCATCTCGATGGCGTCCTCGAGCGTGTCGTCCTCGACGGAGTAGTGCTCCGCGGGGTGGAGCAACACGGCGGGTTCCTCGCTTTTGACCTCGCCGTGCATCGGATCGACCTTCGTCATGCGATCGATCTCGTCGCCCCACAGCTCGACGCGGACGGCGTACCGGCCGTACATCGGGTAGATCTCGACGGTGTCGCCCCGGACGCGGAACGTGCCCTGCGTGAAGTCGACGTCGTTGCGCTCGTAGTTCAGGTCGACGAGGCGACTCAGGAGCTCGTCGCGATCGATCTGCTGCCCGTCCTCGAGGCGGAGGCTCATCGCCTCGTAGTTCGCCGGGTCGCCCAGCCCGTAGATCGCAGAGACGGAAGCGACGACGATCACGTCGTCCCGCGTCAGGAGCGATCGCGTCGCGGAGTGGCGCAGCTTGTCGATCTCGTCGTTGATCGAGGCGTCCTTGTCGATGTAGGTGTCGGTCTGCTCGACGTAGGCCTCGGGCTGGTAGTAGTCGTAGTAGGAGACGAAGTACTCGACCGCGTTGTCCGGGAACAGGTTCTTGAACTCCTCGTAGAGCTGGGCGGCCAGCGTCTTGTTGTGGGCGATGACCAGCGTGGGTTTCTGGATCTCCTCGATCACCCACGAGACGGTGTTGGTCTTGCCCGACCCGGTCACCCCCAAAAGCGTCTGTTCGTCGGCACCCTGTCGGTAGCCCTCCGCGAGCTGCTCGATGGCCTCGGGCTGATCGCCCGCGGGCTCGAAGGGCGCCTCGACTCGAAACGGGCGCTCCTGCTCCGGTCGGTCCGGCGACAGCGGCCCGGAATTGGCGTCTCTCATCTGGAACTGCGTTGGTGCTCGAAGCACTTTACGCGTCCGCTCGCTGCGCTGGCGGCAGCCGCGCGGGAACCCGAACTTGGCGCGATAGAAAGTACATCACACTTCATAGTTTGCGCATAAAACCATATATCTGTTATATATTCTAATCTTATATACTGCCGGAAATCGGACGGGCAAACGTCCAAATCTGGTTGCTCCAGACACCACCACAGAGCGCGGACGCGCCCGAGTGAAGAAACCGACGAGATCTCCCATTTATCACCTCCTGATCGCGGTGATCTGTTCGATAAAACCGGAGAAATAACCGTGACTAGGAGCTAAAATCTGCCGTAACTCACTTGACGACGATCCGCGGCAGATATATTTAAAATCCGCACCTATATCAAGAAATTATATATTATTTTTACTATCTTAAGATATATAATTAGATACTCAGTTCAAAATCGCCATTTTATGGCGAGAACAGCACTTTTGTATCCGAGCCAGTCGACAACCATCGGCGGACTCCTTTCACCCCCGCGGGCCGGCTGATGATCTCCGTTTGGACTGTCGATCTACACGACATCGAAAACATAATAAATCCGTTACTTCGATCATCTAATCAGATTTCTATTAATAAAGGAAATGCGTTTGATCTCCGATGCTACGCGCCGGGTGTCGCCGCGTTCCGGCCACATCTCGAAGCGTCACCAGGACGTGATCGTCACGTCGCGGAGCGGTCTGTCGAGCGGGATCGAGACGTCACCGCCCGTGTAGTGGGAGATGTAAAACCCGACGATGATCTCCAGCGATCGGAGCGCCTCCAGGCCCGGCGAGCGGTTCGTCGCTTCGCCGTCGAGCAGGGCGACGACGTGGGTCGCCGCGTTCTCGAAGGCCGATTCGTAGTCGTCGTCCCACGTCCACGCCCCCTCGATGCCGGGCAGCGGCTCCTCGACGTGCTCCCCGTCCTCGAGCGACCAGTAGCGCCACTCTCCGTCGTCGTTGTTCATGTACAGTTTGCCTTCACTCCCGACGAACGACAGGGTCATCGACGAGTCGTCCCGCGGGATGGTGCAGTCGATCGTGGCGAACGTCCCGTCGTCGAGCAGGACGTACCCCCCGCCTGCGGCGTCGTCGACGTCCCGGTCCGCCTCGAGCGAATCGACCGCCTCGTTTTCCCGCGAGATGTACCCGGAGACCTGATCCGCCCGGGCGTTCAGCAGATAGACGAGCATATCGAGCAGGTGGGTCGAGTTCCGGAGCAGTTCCATCCTGAACTGGCTCGACACCGAGTGGACCTCGCCGAGGAGGTCGTCCTCCTGTATCAGCGCGTGGAGGCGCTGCAGCTTGTCCGTGAACCGGAAGGAGTGGTTGACGAGAAGCTCCGCGTCGGCGTCGTCGCACGCCTCGATCATCTCCTCGGCGTCGGACACGCCGGAGGCGATCGGCTTCTCGCACCAGACGACGTCGGGAGCGGCCGCGGACCGCGCGGCGTCGACGACGTGGTCGCGGTGCAGGAACGACGGCGTGCACACCGACACCGCGTCCAGGTCCTCCTCGGCCAGCATCGCCTCGTGGCCCTCGTAGCGGCGCTCGGGCGGGATCTCCCACGCCTCGCCGAACCGACGGAGGTTCTCCTCGTCGATGTCGGCGACCGCGACGAGTTCGATACCCGGCGCGGCGTCGTACCCGCCCGCGTGGCTGGCGCGTATCTTCTCCTGTCCGATGGCGTCCTCGTCGTGCATTCCGAGGATTCCCATTCCGGCGATCCCGCCGGTGCCGATTATCCCTGCTCGATAGGTCATTGGTGGCGTGTCACTGTGTATCGCGAGCAATCATTAAACTTCTGTCCGGTTTCGCGTCACCCCCGGACGAAGCGGGGGAACGGATCGAGAGATTCGAGCCTACCGACGGGTGAACTCGTTTTCCAGGACGCCGACGCCCTCGATCTCGACCTCGACGACGTCGCCGTCGGAAAGCGGACCGACGCCGGCGGGCGTTCCGGTCGAAATCACGTCGCCCGGTTCCAGCGTCATGTACGCGGTGATCTCGGCGATCAGCTCTTCGACCGAGAAGATAAACTGGTCGCGACTGGAGCTCTGTCGTACCTCGCCGTTGACGCGCAGTTCGACGGCCGCGTCGTCAGGGACCTCGTCGGGCGTCGCCACGACCGGTCCGACCGGCGCGGCGTTGTCGAACGCCTTCCCGCGGACCCAGTTCTGCTCGACGCGCTGGTCGTCGCGGTTCGACACGTCGTTGAGACAGGTGAACCCGTCGACGACTGACATCGCCTCCTCCTCCGGAACGTTGCGGCACTGCTCGCCGATGACGACGCCGAGTTCGGCCTCGTACTCCACCGATTCTTTGCCCGGTGGAAGCGGGATCTCGTCGCCGTGACCGGACACCGTGTTCGGCGGTTTCAAAAAGAGCATCGGTCGATCGGGCAGCTCCATGCCCTCCTCTTCGGCGTGGTCGGCGTAGTTGAGACCGACGCACACGATCTTGCTCGGCTTGACCGGGGAGCGCACGTCGACCGTCTCGGGATCGTACGTCCGTCCACCGAACTCGATGCCGTCCTCGGTCCAGGTTCCAGTTCTGACGCTCCCGGCCGGGTCGCTGAATCGAACTCGTCGCATACGAGGAGGGTTTACGCCGACCATCATAAGGATTCTGGTGATTACGCCCCCCGCAGCCGGCGGCCGGCGGTCGACACGGCGCACCAGTATCTCCATGATTCCGCGTCCTGAACTGGTATTCGAGCTGCTGGTCGAAATCATGAGAGCGATAGTACAGACTGGTCCGAGGGCGGTGGAGGTACAGGAGCGCGAGCGACCGGAACCGTCGCCGCAGTCGGCGACGAGGTCGACGGGCTCTCGGTCGGCGACAAGGTGATCGAGGAACCGATCCACCGCTGCGGCGACTGTTTTCAGTGCAAGAACGGACAGTCGAACGTCTGCCAGAACTTCTCGATCACCGGCATGCACACCGACGGGGCGTACGCGGAGTTCACGACCGTCGACGAGACGTTCGTTCACGGGGTACCGGAATCGACGCCGCTGCGGGAGGCCGCCGTCGCCGAGCCGACGAGCATCGCGGCTCGCGCGGTGCTCGAACAGTCGTCGCTGACGCCGGGCGACCGCGTCCTCGTGGAGGGACCGGGACCGATCGGCGTTTTGGTCGCTACGATCGCCGACTCGATCGGCGCGAACGTCTTCGTCTCGGGGCTGGACAGGGACGCGAAGTACCGACTGCCGCTGGTCGACGACCGGGGGATCGAAACCGTCAACCTCGCCGTCGACGCCGCCGAAGACCGGATGACATCGTTCACGGACGGTCGCGGGTTCGACGTGGTCTTCGACACCACCGGTCACCACACCGGCGTCGAGGACGCCGTCGAACACGTCCGCAAGGGCGGCGAAGTAGTCGTCATCGGCCTTCCCGGCGACGGGAGCGAACTGCGCATGACACCGGTCGTCCGGGGCGAGATACGGATCGAAACGTCCTACGGGTCCCAGTGGCGGGACTTCGAGCAGGCGATCCGGCTCATCGACAACGGAACGATAGAGCCGGCGGCGATGCTCGACACGTCCTTCTACGCCGACGACCCGACGGCGGCGTTCGAGGCGTTCCTGGACTCCGAAACCTGCAAACCGGTGTTCTCGTTCGACTGACCGGCCGGGTGCGTCTCCGGGGCCCGATCGGAGCGCGTCCAACAAAAATAGACGCCATCGAGGGCCGGTGAAGGGCGGATTGACGGGTAGAACGCAGTATATTTTATTATTATTCATTAAGATCTCCGAGAGCCGCCGTGAATTTACAGACATAAGACTGTAATCACACGGCCGCCCAATCTACGACTGACGCTTTCGAATCGCGTCCACGATAGGTGGACAACGGTTCGCGGCCGCCGCCGAGCTCGCGCGAACGTCGAGGATCAGTTCACCCGGTACGCGTCCGCGCCCTCGAAGGCCATCCCGTGTCCCGGACGGTCGGGCGGGAGTATCTCCCCGTCCTCGACCGCGACGGGATCGGCGAGTAGTTCGTCCAACACGGTTGAGTGGTGTTCGATGTACGGGACGTTGTCGAAGGCACACGCGAGGTGGGCGTGGAGCGGCTCGATGTAGTGCGGCGACAGGGCGAGGCCAGTCGCCGCCGCCTGCTCGGCGACGTTCAGCCACGGCGAGATCCCGCCGACCCGGCAGACGTCGGGCTGCAGGTAATCGACGGCGTTCCGGTCGATCACCTGCCGGAACTGCGTCTCGTTGTAGAAGTTCTCGCCGGTGGCGATCGGGACGTCGATGCGCTCGCGCAGGTCGGCGTACGACGCGTAGTCGCCCTTGGGGAGCGGTTCCTCCAGCCAGGTTATCGCCGCGTCGTCGAGCCGCCCGGCCAGGTCACGCGCTTCCGGCACCGTGTACGAGCAGTTGGCGTCGAGCATCAGGTCCAGGTCGGCCGGAAGCGCGTCCCGGACGGCGCGCACGCGCGTGACGTCGCGATCGACCGACGATCCCACCTTCATCTTCATGCCCGCGAACCCGTCCTCGGCGATCCCCTTCGCGTTCTCGACGAGAGTGTCGGCGTCGTACTGGAGCCAGCCGCCGTCGGTCTCGTACATCGGGACGGGCCGTCGGGCCCCGCCGAGGAGCTCGCACAGCGGGAGTCCGGTGATCTTCCCGAGGAGGTCCCAGACGGCGATGTCGACGGCCGCGACGGCGAACTCGCTTATCCCTTCGCGTCCGACGAACGTCGTGTTCCCCCGCAAGTTCGACCGGACCGTGCGGGGAGCGACCGGCTGGCCCTCCAGCAGCGGGACGAGTTCGTCGTCGAGGAACCGCTTGGTCGCGGCGCCGCCGCGGCCGATCGTGTAGGTGAATCCGAGTCCGCGCCGGCCGCCCTCCGACTCCAGGGTGACCGAGACGATCTCCAGCGTGTCGAACGACTGCGTCGCGTCCTCGAGAACCTGGTCGTTCGGCACGCGATAGAGAGCGGTGTCGGCTGACCGTATCGTATCCGCGGATTTCCGGGTCATGGCACGTTCGGTTATCGCATCCTCGATATAAAGAAGTTACCCGAGGTGGACGATCCCCGACTGCCGGGACTACCTGCGGGCGGCGTCGAAAGACTACCGGCCCGCGGGATCGAGAAGCTCGACGGGATGGCGCGTCCCCGGCGACAGCAGCGAGTCGAGTTGCTCCATGCAGGAGGTGCCGCTGGCGACGACCGTCCGCTCGTCGGCGACCGCCTCGAACTGGTCGGCCAGCGTCGCGCCGACGTCCATGCTCAGGTCGTAGTACTCGCTCTTGTACCCGAAGCTTCCGGCCATCCCGCAGCACTCGACGTCGGAGGTGAGCACGTCGTACCCCAGCCGCTCCAGCACCGTCTCGGTGTACGATTCCAGGCCGAGCGTCCGCTGCTGGCAGTGGCTGTGGTACGCGACGCCGTCGCCGTCGCCGCCGGGCAAGGCGTCGGCGCTCGCGCCGTTCTCCAGCAGGCCGAACACGTACTCCAGGATCTCGTAGCTCCCCTGGTCGATCCGTTCGTGTTCCTCCGCGGGGAGCAGTTTCTCGTACTCCCGGCGGAACATCGCGAGGTCGCTGGGCTCGACGACGACCACGTCGTACCCGTCCTCGACGTACGGGAGAACCGACTCGGCGACGTCCTCGGCCTTCCGTTCGGCCGTCGCGATCATCCCCTGGGACAGCGGCGCCCGCCCCGAACCGCCGACGTCGGGGACGACGACCTCGCAGCCCAGCGCCTCCAGCACGCGGACCGCGGCCTTGCCGCGCTCGGTTTGCACGTAGTTCGTGTACACGTCTGGGTACAGCGCGACGCGGCGCTCGGGCGCCTCGACCGGGGACTCGCGACCCTCGGCCCAGTCGCGGAGGGTCGTGCGCTCGAACTCGGGCAGGTCGCGCCGGGCGTCGACGCCCAGCACCGACTCCATCGCCTTCCGGGCGAGGCCGGTCGAGGCCACGGCGTTCGAGAGCGGTGCAGTCGCGCTCCCGATCTTCGCCGCCGTCTCGAAGTTCCCGAAGAACCGTTTCCGGAGCGGCGTCCCGCTCTCCTCCTCGTCGGGCATCAGCCCGTCGACGAGCATGTCGTCGAAGCCGGGATCCTTCCCGCGGTTGATGCGGTCGCGGACGACCGTGTTGATCCAGGGGATGTCGATCTTCACCGGACACGCGTTCACGCAGCGGGAACAGCCGGTACAGAGGTCGTTGAACTCCTCCGCCACGTCGTTGCCCTCGATGCCGGCCTCCCAGCCGGTTGCGATGCCGCCCGTGTACGTCTCGCCGCCGAAGGCGTGGCCGCCGACCGACTGGAAGTTCGCACAGGAGTTCGCGCAGGCGCCACACCGGATGCAGTACAGCGTCTCGCGGAGATCGTCGTCCTCGCGCATCTCCCGCCGCCCGTTGTCGAGGAGCACCAGGTGGAACTCCCGGTCCGCGTCGCTGTTGCCGAAGCCCGGCTCGTCCTCGCTGTCGAAGTCGATCGCGGGCGTGTCGACCGGCGGCGTCAGCAGCGACAGGTACTGGGGGATCTCCTGGCCCGTCGCCGACCGCGAGATGAGCTCAGCGAACGGTTCCAGCTCGGCGACCGAGGGGATGATCTTCTCGATCCCGGCGACCGCGACGTGCGTGTCGGGGATCGACGCGCACTTGCGGGCGTTCCCCTCGTTCGTCACCAGCGCTATCGATCCGCTGTCGGCCATGACGAAGTTCGCGCCCGTGACGCCGACCTCCGCGTCGTCGATGCGCCCGCCGAGGTACTCCCGGGCGAACGCCGTCAGCTTCTCCGCGGAGTCGAGCGACTCATCCGGGTCGAACTCCCGCTCGAACAGCTCCGTGATCTCCTCGCGGGACTTGTGGAGCGACGGGCCGACGATGTGCGACGGCGCCTCCTCGGCAATCTGGACGACGAACTCGCCGAGGTCGGTCTCCCAGACGTCGAGGCCGTCGGCCTCGAGCGCCTCGTTCAGGTCGATCTCCTCGGTCGTCATCGACTTCGATTTCACGACGCTGTCGGCGTCGGCGTCGTCCGCGACCTCCGAGATGTACCGGTTGGCGTCGGCCGCGTCGTCGGCGACGTACACCGTGCCGCCGTTCGCCTCGACGGCTTCCCTGGTCCGGTCGACGAGCTCGGGGAGGCGCTCGATCGCGTCCTCCTTTATTTCCCGCGCCCGGGACCGGTTGTCCTCGTGTTCGGCCTCGCCGACGGCCTCCACCGCGTCGTACCGTTCGGCGTTGAACAGGCGCGTGTTCTCCTTGATCTCGTCGCCCTCCGATTCGAGTAGCGTGCGGATGCGGTCGGCATCCAGTTGTTCTGATTCACTCATTGTCCCTGACGATGACGATGTGGACCTGCTCGGGCCCGTGGACGCCCTGCACGAGCGCGCCCATGTCGCCGGTCGAGCTCGGCCCCGTCGCGAGGATGAACGACTGCCGGTCGGCTTCGAACTCTCCCCGGATCCAGCCGAAGGCGTCCGCGAGGTCCGACCGAAGGTCGCTCGCTTTGATGACTACCACGTGTCGTTCGGGGTACAGCGCGACGAACTCGTCGCCCTCTTCCCGGGACTCGACGGCGACCGTCCCGAGCGAGGCGATCCCCATGCGCGACCCCGTCACGCCCGTCACCGCGTCCCTGAGCTGTGCGGGCGACGGGCCGAGGGTAACCGGCGTCTCGGCGAGCGAGAGATCGTCGAACGGCAGTTCGGCCCCGATCGCGGGGGGATCGGCCAGGTCGGCGATCGTCGCTTCCAGTTCGTCGGGCGAGACGACGGTCGACGCTGCGTCGAGGCGCGACAGCGACTGTTGGAACTGCTCTACCGAGCCTGAACTCATAGGTCCTCCTTCGTGCGTATCGGGATAAGCGTTGCAATGTTCGTCTCGACACTTGCTGGGGAGCGGCCCCCCGGACCGGCTTGTCGCGGCTGTAGCGTCATGGTCGACTCGGATCAGCTACTCCGTCTCCGTGAGGGTCACGACGGGGCGTTCCGTGTTCAGGAGGATCGACTGGGTGACGCTGCCGAACAGCGCCTTCCCGGTCGGAGAGCGGGATCGACCCCCGACGACGACGTACCTGGCGTCGACCTCGTCCGCGTACTCGAGGACTTTCTTGCTCGGGTTCCCGACGCGGCCGACGATCTCGTAGTCGGCATCGACGATCTCGTCGACGCCGTCCGTCGCTGCCGCCGCGGCGTTTTCCTCGACGGATCCCGAGTCCGTCTCGCGCGCGTTGGACTGCTTTTCGACCAGCCGCGTGTACTCGGTCTCCTCGATGACGTGAACGAGGTGGAGTTCGTCTTCGAACGCCCGCGCGAGTTCGTTCGCCTGTGCGACGACCTCCATCGACTGCTCGGAGCCGCTGATCGCTGCGACGATTACCATGCCGAAATACGGTGTCCGTTTGAATATAAATCTTCGGCCGCGTCCCCGTCGAGTTCCCAGTCAGCCCATCGAGATCATGCCCTTGACCACGTCGGGCTCCGCGGCCCGCCCGAACGCGTCGCCGATCCGATCGAGCGACAGTTCGAAGTCGACGATCCCGGCCGCGTCCACGTCGCCGCTCGCGATCAGGGAGATCGCCGTCGGGTACGTGTTGGCGAACCTGTAGCTCCCCCGCACGTCAACCTGTCGCCGGACCAGCTCGAACGTGTCTACGGGCACCTCGGCGTCGGGCGCGAGGCCGACCAGAACCGCGGTGCCGTCCGGCCCGGGCGCGTCGAGCACCGCCTCGATCGCGGGCGGCGCCCCGGTGGCCTCGATCGCGGCGTCGACGCCCGCGCCGAACTCGTCGCGGACCGCCGCCGCGACGTCCGTCTCGCGGCTGTCGATCGCGAGGTCCGCACCGCGGTTGAGGGCTCGATCGAGCTTCGAGTCGACGACGTCGACGACGGCCACGTCCGCGGCGCCGGCCGCCCGCGCCACGTCGGCGGCGAGGAGGCCGATGGGACCCGCACCCATCACGAGCACCGAGTCCCCCATCCCCACGCCGGCGCGCCGAACGGCGTGGACGCCGACGCTTATCGGCTCGCAGAGCGCCCCCTCTCGAGCGGAGACGGACGCGGGGAGACCGTACACGTACTCCGCGGGCCAGGCGACGTACTCCCGGAACGCGCCGTCGGTGCCGGGCGTCGCCATGAACTCGACCGCCGGGCAGAGGTTATACGCGCCCCGTCGGCAGTGCTCGCACTCGCCGCAGGGGACGCCGGGCTCGATCGTCACCGCGTCGCCGACGGCGTGGTCGTCGACGGCCGCGCCCACCTCGACGACCGTCCCGGCGCTCTCGTGGCCGAGCACCAGCGGTTCCTCGACGGCACGATCGCCCATCCGGCCGTGCTCGTACCAGTGGACGTCGGAGCCGCAGATGCCGACATCGCTCACCTCGACGAGCACCTCGGACGGTCCCGGCGTCGGGCGCTCCCTGGTTTCCGGCTCGAACGTTCCCGCCTCGACGAGCGGCGCCGCCCTCACGCCGGCACCTCCGTGGACCCCCGGGCGCCGTCGTCGGATCGTTCCTCCACGTCGGCGTCTGACGCTCCTGGCGTCTGCTGCCGACCCACTACCGGACCGTGTTCGAACAGTGCCATCTCGTGTTCTACGAGACGTGTTGCTGTATTATTCTTTTCCCCGCCTCGAATCAGCCGGTCGTCGCCGTTCGGCCCGCGGATCGTCGACCGAGGCGATCGCGGACGACGAGCCGTTTCGTCGAGCCGCCCGTCGCCCTACAGCGACGGGCCGACGCGACTGATCGCGAACGACGTCAGCCCGTGGTCCTCGCTCGCCGTTCGTTCCCCGCCCGCGACGCGAACCAGCTCGTCGAGCACCGCGTCGGCGTCGGCCGCGCGGGCGTCGAGGTCGATATCGTCCGCGAGCGCCTCCGCCGTCGCTCCGTCGCCGGTCACCTTGAGTACCGGGACGACCGGATGTCCCGTCGGCACCCCGTCCGCGGTGACGTGGACGACGACCGACGCTCCGGCCGCCGCGAGCGCGGTCGCGGCCTCCTCGAAGCGGGAGGGAGCGTCGACCAGCGTCAGCCCGGCGTCGGTCGACGCCCGGCCGCCGTACGGAACGAGCTCGTCGACGCTCGCGTTCCCCCACGCCTCGACGATCTCGTCGAACGGCGCGTCGGCGGCGCGGCGGGCGACGCGACGCGCGTTCCCGGGACGGCCGGCGTCGCGTTCGCCGATCTCCTGAATCGACTCGGCGACGGTCGCCGTCGCGGCGCGGTCGGCGGCCGCGTCCCGGTGGGCCGCGAGGCGGTCCGTCCCGGCGACGACGACGCGCGCGCCGGCGTCGATCAGCGCGTCGACGGTATCGCCCACTAGCGGATCCGCGACCGTCCGCGTCGACCCCTCGAGATCCGAGCTCACGACGCCGACGGTGAGATCTGCCAGCGTCGCGTCGGCCCGATCCGCGTCGGCCGCGGCCGCCGCCAGGTCGGCGGTCGCCGCGGCGCCCTCCTCGACGCAGGCCTCGGTGCCGCCCGCGTCCTGGATCGCCGTCTCGCGGACCGTCACGCCGCTCTCGGCGACCCGGTCGGCGAACGGCCCGCTCTGGAGGTGTTCGCAGCCCAGCCCCACGACGGTCGCGCCCGCGACGTTCGGATTGCGGGCGAGGTTCAGGAGCGTCCGTTCGGTCTGGTCGTGGTCGTCGCCGATCTGCCCGCAGCCGTGGTCGTGCGGGGCGCAGACGGCGCCGTCCTCGCGCTCGGCGATGCGTTCGGCGACGATGTGTGAGCAGATCACCGACGGGACGACCAGCACGCGGTTCCGCACGCCCGCCCGCCCGTCGTCCCGCCGATACGCCTCGAAGGACGTCGTCGACTCGCGGGTCGAAGCGGCACCGGTCGGCGCCGACATCAGGCCACCTCTCCGTCGCTCGCGGCGCGGTCGCCCCGGCCGCGCCTGCTCTCGCAGTTGTGCGTGTGTACCCACTCGCCGGGGGCGATCGGCTCGACGGCTTCCCCGATCGTCTCGCCGTACTTCACGACGGCGTCACCGGGCTCCATCGCCACCAGCGCGATCTTGTGGCCGAACGGGACCGCCTCGGCGAGTTCGACCGTCTCGCCGTCGCGCGGGATTTTCGTGCCGGCCTCCAGGTCGTCGATGGCCGTGACGACGTTGTCCCGTGCCGCCATGTGCAGCCCGGCGTCGCCGAGGACCGTCCCTTTCATGCGTCACCCCGCAGCTCCGCGAGCTCGTTCGGCTGGAGCTCGTTGACGGCGAACTCCTCGAGGCGGCGGCGCTCCGCGGCGGTCCGCTCGCCGCCGGCGACGGCCAGCAGCGTCTCGTAGATCCGCTCGCCGACGGCGTCGATCGGCTCGCCGTCGATCACGTCGCTCGCGTCGACGTCGACGTTCGCGGCGAGTCGGTCCGCCGTCTTCGGGTTCCCCGTCACCTTGATCACGGGCGCCAGCGGGTTCCCGGTCGTCGACCCCCGCCCGGTGGTGAAGGCGACGACCTGCGCGCCGCCGGCGACCTTGCCGACGACGCTCTCGATGTCGTACCCCGGCGTGTCCATCAGCACCAGCCCGCCGCCGACCGGGAGCCGCTCGGCGTAGTCGACGATGCCCTGAACTGGGGTCGTCCCGCCCTTCGAGATGGCGCCGAGGCTCTTCTCCTCGATGGTCGTCAGGCCGCCCTCCTGATTACCGGGGCTAGGCTGTGCGCCCCGCAGATCGACGCCCATCAACTCGGCCGTCGACTCCCGGCGCTCGACGCGATCGAGGAGCCGCTCTCTGACGTCCTCGTCCGCGCACCGCTCGGCCAGGACGTGCTCGGCGCCGATGAACTCCGGCGTCTCGGAGAACGTCGCCGTGCCGCCGTCTCGCACCAGGCGGTCGCAGGCCGCCCCGACGGCCGGGTTGGCGGCGATCCCGCTCGTCGCGTCGGAGCCGCCGCACTCGACGGCGAAGACGAGTTCGCTCGCGCCGCGCTCCTCTCGGCGCGCGCCGGAGATCCCCTCGCGAAGGGAGCGGGCCAGTTCCGTTCCCTCCTCGACTGCGGCCGCCGTCCCGCCCGCCTCGCGGATCGAGAGCGTCTCGGCGTCGCGGCCGGTCGCCGCCACCGCGTCGGCGATATCGTCGGCGTCGATCGCCTCCGTGCCGAGGTCGACGACGAGCGTCCCGCCGACGTTGGGGTTGCTGCCGACGCCCGTCAGCGTTCGCTCGATCTGGTCGCGAGTCGCCGCCGGCGGATCGGTCCCCATCTGATGCGGCGTCGCTCGGACGGTCTCGGCCGACCGATCGGCGATCTCCGCCGCGACCGGCGACGCCGTGACCGACGTCGGTATCACTGCCACGTAGTTTCGTACACCGGCGGGGCCGTCGTCCCGCGGGTAGCCCTCGAACGTTCTCACGGGTGGTACTCACTGGCAACCAGAAAAAATGTTTCCGTTGGTTCAGCCGCCTCCGATGGGAAGAGAAGAGCCGGGGCGCCTCAGCCGCCCGTCAGCCCATCAGTTCGGTCACCGGGTACGTGACGACCTCCGGGACGAAGATGGTGATCAGCAACACCAGGAGAATCGGCACGTAGTAGGGTAGTACCGCTTTCATCACTTCCTCCAGCGTCGCGTCGGTCACCTTCTCCAGGACGAAGAGGATGACGCCGAACGGCGGCGTCAGCAGGCCGAGCATCAGCGTCAGGATCATCACGATGCCGAAGTGGAGCGGGTCGATGCCGGTGATCTCCAGGATCGGCATGAAGATCGGGACGAGGATGGTGATCGCGGCGATGGTCTCCATGAACGTCCCGACGACGAGCAGGAGCCCGACCAGCAGCAGGATCACGACCGTGGGGTTGCCCGAGAAGTTCGTGATCGACTCGGCCATCAGGATCGGCAGCTGCAGCTGTAGCGCGACGAGGCCGTACAGCGACGCCACGCCGACGATGAACGTCAGCGAGAACGTCTCGACCATCCCGTACTGGAGCTCCTCGAACAGCCCCCGCAGGGAGAGTTCGTCGTAGACGAACATTCCGAGGAGGATGGTGTAGACGACCGCGATGGCCCCCGCTTCGGTGGCGGTGAATAGGCCGGAGAGAATGCCGCCGATGATGAGTATCGGGGCGAACAGCGGGAACACCGCCTCCTTTAAACTCTTCCAGCAGTCCGACAGGTCGAAGGTGTTGTCGGATTCGTACCCCCGCAGGTGCACGATCAGGAAGACGAGCGCCATCAGGAAGATGCCGATGAGGATCCCGGGGATGACCCCGCCGAGGAACAGCTCGCCGATCGACTCCTCGGCCAGCACGGCGTAGATGATGATCGGCACGCTCGGTGGGATGATCGGGCCGATAATCGCGGACGACCCGGTGACGCCGAGCGAGATGTCCTTCTCGTACCCCTGGTCGCGCATCGCGGTGTACTCGACGCGACCGAGTCCCGCGGCGTCGGCGACCGCGAGGCCGGACATCCCCGAGAAGATCATGCTCGCGACGATGTTGACGTGGGCGATCCCCCCGCGGAACTGCCCGACGAGCGAGTTCGCCAGCGAGAAGATGCGCTGCGTCATCCCGATGCGGTTCATCAGCCGCCCCAGCAGCAGGTAGAACGGGATGGCGAGCAGCGTGAAGCTGTTGAGCCCGTAGAGCAACTGTTGAGCGATCAGCCCGGGGTTGAGTCCGCGCCCGAACGGAGACAGCATCACGATGACGCAGGTGGCGCCCATGGCGATCCCGACGGAGACGCCGAGCGCGTACAGGACCAGGAGCGTCCCGAGGAACAGGGTGCCGATAATGAGCAGCTCACTCATCGGCCATCCCCTCCTCGAGTTGGCTGCCGCTGGTTTCGCCGCCCGTCCACGCCAGGATCTCCCGCACGAGCGCCACGAGGTCGATCGCGGTGTAGAGCAGCATCAGCGCGAGGCCGATGCCGATCCCGAGGTACAGGTGACCGGACGTGACGAACCCGATCCCGCCGATCGACGTCGCCCAGTCGTCGATGGTCGTGACGACCGTCCCTTCGAGGGCGACGAGCAGGAAGCCGGCGGTGACCAGTTTTCCGATCATTTTCACCAGGTAACCGAGCCACGGCTTCCAGTTCGCGAGCCGTTCGAGCAGGAACTGGATCGCGATCATCTCGTTGTTCCGAACGGCGACGGCGGCGCCCAGATACGTCGCGACGACGAGCACGAACCGCGCCGCCGGCTGGGTCCAGTGAAGGAAGCCGAACGTTGGAAGGTTCAACAGCCGAATGAACACCTGAAGCGTGGTCAGGACGATCGTCGCCGTAAACAGCGCCGTCGCGCCGTAGAGGATGACCCTGTCGAGGGGGTGATCCCGCTTCAGGTCGAGTGATTGGTCGATTTCCATTGTAAGTGAAACAGTATCTAGCTCACCTATTCATTGTTACGGATCCGACGGTCACATGTTTCGGACGGTTTCCCAGTCGAAGGCCCACGTCTCCTCGAACAGTTGCTCGACCGCCGGTTCCGCCTGCTCCTGGAACGCTTCGGTGTCGACGTCCTCGACGATCGTCATGCCCTGCTCGCCCAGCTCCTGGATCAGCTCCTCCTCGCTCGACTGGGATTCCTCCGATGCGGTCTCCGTCACCGACTGGCCGACCTCCATGATCATGTCCTGGTGAGTCTCGTCGAGCCCCTGGTAGAAGTCGTCGTTGATGTAGATGTTCCCGTTCGCGATCAGGTGGCTCGTCAGGCTCAGGTGGCTCTGGACCTCGTAGAGGTTGAACGAGCTGATCTGCTCCGCGCCGCCCTCCGATGCGTCCGCCGTCCCCTGTTCGAGCGCGCTGTACAGCTCGTCCAGCGCAATCGGCGTCGGCGAGGCGCCGACCTGCTCCCAGATGGCGACCCACGGGTCGAGCTCCGGCAGGCGCAGGTTGAGCCCCTCGACGTCGCTCGGGCCGCGGATCGGCGAGTTTGAGGTGAAGTGGCGCGCGCCGCGGTAGATCTGCTGGCCGATTGGGCGCTGGTTCCCGCTCTCGACGAGCGCGTCGTGTGCCTCCTGCATCTGGTCGCTATCCAGCACCGACAGCAGCTGGTCGTAGCTCGAGAGGACGAACGGGCACCCGAAGAACCAGTACTCGGGCGCGAACTGGAAGTACGGGAAGCTACCCGCGGCGTGAGCCTCGACGCCGCCCTGGCTGACGATCTCGCCCGTCTCGTCCTCGGAGCCGTAGGCACCGCCGGCGCTGATCTGGACGGAGATGTCGCCGTCCGACTCCTCTTCGATGTTCTCCTTGAACATCTCGGAGGTCTGGACCAGGATGTGGCCCGGCTCGAACGTGCTGGCGATCGTCATGTCGACGCCACCGCCACCGCCGCCGTCTCCCGTGAGGCCGGAACAGCCGGCGGTCGCGGCGATAGCGCCCGTACCGATACCCTTGATCAACGAGCGTCTGCTAACAACGGATGACCCATTTGACATGGTTCATCATAGAAGACTGGGGATAATTATATAAAACTTTCCCCGGTTTCGTGGCCGCCACCGCGCACCCGGAAAAAGGCGAGTTCGGCGCCGTCACGCGCGGTCCTCGCGGTACCGCCACGCGTCGGACGTCCATCCACCGTCGGCCCGAAGCACCTCGCCCGTAACGTACGTGTCGCCGCGTGCCAGGAAGCTCACGCAGTTGGCCATCTCCTCGACGGTGCCGTACCGGGCCATCGGCGTGCGTCGGCGGATGTCGTCGTCGGTGTATCCGGCCGAGTCCTGCGTCTGGTCCGTGATGTCGGTCTGGATGAACCCCGGCGCGAGCGCGTTCACGCTGATGTCGTCCTCCGCCCACTCGACGGCGAGGGTTCGTGTGAGGTTGATGACGCCCGCCTTCGCCGCACAGTACGGCGCTCGCATGTGAAACCCCATCTCGCCCATCATCGACGAGACGTTGACGATCGCCCCGCCGTCGGCCTGGGACTGCATCTGCCGGCCCGCAGCCTGGCAACCGATGAACACGCCCGTCAGGTCCACCTCGATCACTCGCCGCCAGTCCTCGACGTCGATGTCCGCCGCCGGACCCAGCGTCGTCATCCCCGCGTTGTTCACCATCACGTCGAGCGACCCGAAGCGATCGACGGTCGCCTCGACCATCGCCGCCACGTCGTCGCGGTCGCTCACGTCGGCCTGCACCGCGACGGCTTCTCCGCCGCGATCCTCGATCTCGTCAACGACAGACTCGGCCTGCCGTTCGGAAGAGCGGTAGTTGACGACCACTGACGCTCCCTGCTCCGCGAGTTTGGTCGCGATCCCGCTGCCGATTCCTCTCGAAGCACCCGTGACGATGGCTGTCTCTCCATCGAACGTGTCGCTCATGTGTGATCCGTTGAAACCTCACACGGCGGAGTATTTTTATCTTCCCCCGGCGGCACCAGCCGCTCGCGGATCGAAGCGTCCGGTCGATCGCAGCTTCGGCAAGTCACCTCGGGGAAAGAAAGCTATTTATCCGTGGTTCTAAATCATCTGTCCATGGTCGACTCAGCGGTAGTCTTACCGCCACAGCCGGACGACAGATGGCAGCTCGCCAAGCAGATGGGCGTGACGAACGCCGTCGTTCACACCCTGGAGATCGGCGACGGCAAAACGTCATGGTCGTATCACGATCTGTTGCACCTGAAGAACTGGTACGAGGACGCGGGGCTCGACATCAGCGTCATCGAGGGGAGCGTCCCGCTGACCGACCGCGTCAGGCTCGGACTGGAGGGTCGCGACGAGGACATCGCGGAGTTCAAGGAGTTCATCAGGCACTGCGGGCGACTCGACATCCCGGTCGTCTGTTACGACTGGATGGTCGGCATCCGCTGGGCACGAACCGAAGCGCACGTCGAGGCGCGCGGCGGCTCGCTGGTGACCGCATACTCCGACGATCGAATGCACAGGGACGGAGCCGAGCAGGCGGTCGACGCTTCCCGCGAGCAACTCTGGGAAGCCCTGGAGTACTTCCTCCGGGAAGTGACGCCTGTCGCGGAGGAGGCCGGGGTGAAACTCGGCCTCCATCCCGACGATCCCCCTCGGGAGTCGCTCGGCGGCGTCCCGCGCATCGTCAACAGCCCCGAGGCGTACCAGCGCGTCCTCGATTGCTACGACAGCGAACACAACGGGATCACGTTCTGCCAGGGCAACTTCGCCGCGATGGGCGTCGATCTGCCGGCGACGATCCGGCGGTTCGGCGACCGCATCAACTTCGTCCACTTCCGCGACGTCGAGGGCGACGCCGACAACTTCGTCGAGACGTGGCACGACGAGGGCCCCAACGACATGCTCGCGGCGATGGAGGCCTACCAGGAGGCCGTCGACGACGACGTGGTGATGCGCCCCGACCACGTCCCGACGATGGTCGGAGAAGACAACTCGAATCCGGGCTACCACACGAAGGGGCGGCTCTTTGCGATCGGGTACATGCGGGGACTGATGGAACGGGCCGAACGGTAGTAGCTGCTGGTCGCGCAGGGGCGTTACGTCGCCGATCATCGACGCGATTCGCTGTTATCCCGTCGTCGTGCCGTTGTTTCCGTTCTGACGAGCGGGTGGTAGTTCGCGCCGAAACCGGAATACAAGCCGCGAGAACGTAATGAATAATAATTTTGGATTCCAAAGTGTTCATCCACTATCGTTGGACAGTAGTCGAAAGTGATATCCGGTGTGCCACATCATGCACACACACAATGACAGACGATCCAAATCGGATACAGGCGGTCGAAAACGTCTTCGACGTCATCGAAAACGTCGGAGAACTCGGCAGTTGCGGGGTCCGCGAGCTCGCGGACCACATGGACATCCCGAAGAGCACGGCCCACGTCTACCTCAAGACGCTGGAAGACGTCGGCTACGTCATCAATCAGGACGGGAACTACAGCCTCAGCCTCCGGTTTTTGAACATCGGCGGACGCGCTCGGCACAACATGAGCCTCTACCAGGTGGGACGCAGTGAGGTCGACGAACTGGCTCACACGACGGGCGAGGTTGCCACGATGGGCTGTGAAGAGGACGGTTACCGGGTAATGCTGTACCGGACGGAGCCGACGGGTGCCGTCTTCAACAACGCGCCGACGGGCGAGTACACCCAGATGCACTGGACCGCGCTCGGCAAGGCACTGCTGTCACAGAAGTCCGACACAGAGATTCGGTCGATCGCCGACCGACACGGGCTCCCGCAGGCGACCGAACACACGATCGTCAACCAGGACGAACTGCTCGATGAGATCGAGACCATCAGGTCCCAAGGGTACGCCGTCGAGGACGAGGAGCGCGTCAAGGGCGTCAAATCCATCGCTATTCCGGTCGAAAACAACGGGGAGCGGTCCGACGCCGCCATCTCCGTGGCCGGACCGAAACACGAGTTCGACGACGACCGCATCCAGAAGGAGTTCCTCCCTGCGCTCCAGAACACCGCGAACGTGGTCGAGCTCAAGACCAAACACTACTGAACGGGGACGCCGGCGCCCTCACGCCGTCGATCCGCCGTCGACGTGGATGACTTCTCCCGTGAGATAGTCCGAACGGTCCCTCGCGAGAAACGCCGCCAGGTCGCTGATATCCTCTGGTTCTCCCAGGCGACCGTACGGCACCCCCGCCGCCCGCTCGTCGACCCACGAGGGATCGCGTTCCCTCACTTCCTCGTTCATCGACGTCTTCGTCGTCCCCGGAGCGATCGCCACCACCGAGACGCCGTCGGGACCGTAATCGACCGCGAGCTGTCGGACCGCGGCGTGGAGGCCGCCCTTGCTGGCGCAGTACGCCGGCAGCTCCGGGACGCCGACCGATCCCGCCTCCGAGGAGACGTGGATGAGCGTCCCCTCCGTCTCCATCAGGGCGGGCAGCAGGTGCTTGCTGACCCGGAGCGCGCCGAGGAGGTTCACGTCGATCACCCCCGTCAAGTCGTCCTCGTCGGCCTCGTGGAGCCGCCCGCGCGCGATCGTCCCCGCGCTGTTGACGCCGACGTCGATCGTTCCGAGGGCGTCGACCGCGGTCGTCGCGGCGCGCTCGACGGCCTCGTCGTCCCTGACGTCGCACTCGATCGGAACGCACCGGGTCGGCAGCGACGCCGCGAGCTCCTCGAGCGCCGGTTCCGACCGGGCAACGGCGGCGATATCCGCGCCGCGGGCGGCGTACTCCTCGGCGATCGCTCTTCCGATCCCGCGGCTCGCTCCCACGACGAACGCGCTCTTGTCACTGAGATCTCCGGACATCGGATTCACGTCCGATCTCCTGTCAAATAATTTCTCGGGTCACCGGGTGAGGGATGACGTCGATCGCGTCCGGTGCTCCGGAGCCGCGTCCTGACCGGGCGACTGAGCCGGCAGCGACGGAGTCTTGCGACGCTCTCCCGACCGCAGACCCGAGATTCGGCCATCGACCGTTCATCGGGCGCTCCACCGGCGGACCCGTTTCCTCGGCGCCTCGACCTGCGTCCAACAAAGATAGACGCCGATACGCCCGCTCGATAACTACGGCTGTTTTCAAAACTGGTGTAAATGTGTGCGTCGTTCACGTGGAACGTGTGACAAACCGCCGCTGCGGCGCGCTGTCTTTACATAGTTACCACCGTAATACCATCCGCCGTACGGCCCGCAGCAGCTCGTCGGCTCCCGTCCACGAATGATGGACACCCCATCGGTCGACGAGTCGGGCGGGGAGGAATCGCGATCAGTCCGCTTCCGGGCGGGCCCACGAGAGCGGGACCGAGAAATGGTAGTGTCGCCGACACGGACGCGCCACGTCATCGCGCCCGGGGAATGCTCACTACCGCGGGCGGGAACGCGTCCGAGAGAACAGTTCCGGTGGGTCGTCTCGGGCGGACCGGCCCGTACTGTGACGGGCACGGTCCGGGGCGGATGACCGCCGCCACGTGCGAGTGCCGTTACTCGTAGGTGTGGATGTCGCCGGTGGTGTTCGCCTCGATGTAGTCCCAGTCGTACTCCACGCCGAGGCCGGGGCCGTCCGGCACTCCGACGGTGCCGTCGTCGTCGACGGTATCGATCATGTCGGAGTAGCTGCCCTCGTAGACGGGGGGTTGTGTGCTCTGACAGTGGGGGTGGACCAGCGCCATCTCGTAGTAGTTGGAGTTTCGGCAGGCGGCGATGCAGTGGCGCTGGGCCGGGCCGGGCGCGTGGAACTCCACGTCGAGGCCGTACGCCTCGGCCATGTGTGCGACCTTCATCGCGCCGGTGATGCCCGCGTCGTACTCGGGGTCCGCGCGGAGGAAGTCGGTCGCCTCGTTGGCCGCGAAGTCCGACTTGATTTCGAGCCCGCGGACGTGCTCGGTCTGGAGGATGGGGGTGTCGAGCTTCCGGGCGAGTTTCCGGTGGGCGTGCTGGGAGATGCCGCCGTCGCGGAAGGGGTCCTCGTACCAGAAGAACCCCTGTTCGTCGAGCGCGCGGCCGAGTTCCAGCGCGTCCGCGAACGTCTCGAGTTCGCAGGCCGGATCGTGCATCAGGTCCATCTCGTCGCCGACGCGCTCGCCGACCGCGCGGACGGCTTCGAGCTCGCGGGTGAGGTCGCGGGACTCGTCGCCGCCGCCCCAGCCGTGGATCTTGAAGCCGCCGAAGCCCTGGTCCGAACAGTCTTCGGCGAAGTCGGCGAACGCCTCGGGGGAGTCGAGCCCGCCCGCCTCGTCGCCGTGGTACGTCGAGGCGTACGCCGGGATGCGTTCGCGGTAGGTGCCCAGCAGTTCGTGGATCGGCGCGTCGTAGTACTTGCCCGCGAAGTCCCACAGCGCGATGTCGATGGGGCCCATCCCCATCCGGTCGTACTTCCGCAGGGCGCGCTTGATCTCCGACCAGTGTTTCTCGCGTTTCAGGGGGTTCTTGCCGACCAGGTACTTCGCGATGATGTTGTACTGGGCCGCCGCCGGGGAGTTCCCGCCGACGTACTCGCCGACGATCCCCTCGTCGGTGTGGATCTTCACGCCGAACAGCTTCCGGTAGGTCGTCTCGCCGGGGTCGTACACGAGGTTGAACCCGTGCTCGTCGGTGCCCACGTCCTCGAGCGGGTACTCGAACTCGCGGCTCTCGATCCTCGTTATCGTCGGTGCCATGGCCCGACGTTCCGCGGAGCGGATAATAAAGCTGTCCTCCGAACCATGCGAACGGGGATGGCGCGGGACGAGGACGGCGCGGGACGAGGACGGCGCGAGACGAGGACGACTCTGGCGACCCTCAGCGCAGGTCGACCGTCGACTCGGTCTCCGAGGCCTCGTAGACGGCCTCGATCGCCTCGATGTCGACGAGCCCGTGCTCGCCGTCCGGATACGGCTCCTCCCCTGCGAGCAGACAGTGCGAGAAGTACTCGAACTCCTCTTCCATCTGGTCGACCTGCTCGAAGTCGACGTCGAACGTCGTTCCGCCCCGGGAGACGGTGAGCGCGCGGTCGTCCCACGGGTAGAACGCGGGTTCGATCCGCAGGCGCCCCTCGGTTCCGATGACGGAGATGTGACTCGCCATGTAGGCGTTCTGGCTCGCGGTACAGACCGCGTACACGTGGCCCGGAAAATCCAGCTGGAACGCGCCGTGTTCGTCCGGCACGTCCGCGAACTCCTCTTGCACGGAGGCGACCGTGCCGCGCACGCCGACCGGGTCCTCGTCGAGCAGGAACCGGCTGGTGTTCAGCGGGTACAGACCGATGTCCATGACCGCACAGCCGCCCGACAGCTCGCCGTCGAGCCGCCACTGGTCGGGGTCGGGCACCAGCTCGAGGATCCGCTCGGTCATGTTCCCGTTGATGAACACCGGGTCGCCGATGACCCCCTCGTCGAGCAGCTCCTTCGCGCGGCGGACCGCCGGTTCGGTGTGCATCCGGTAGGCGATCATCAGCGTCGCGTCGTGTTCGTCGCAGACCTCGACCATCCGCTCGGCGCGCTCGACGGTCGCCTCCATGGGCTTCTCGCAGAGGATCGCCTTGTCCAGTTCGGCCGCGGTCTCGACAAAGGGGAGGTGTAGCGCGTTCGGCGTGACGACGTAGACGGCGTCGTAGGCGTCGCTCGCGGCGCCCTCGTGGAACTCGTCGTAGGTGATCGCGCGCTCGACGGTCGGCGACGACGCCGCCGCGTCGGCGGCCTTCTCGCGGTCGCCGCTGACCAGCACGGTCGTCTCGCAGAGGTCGCCGTTCGCGACGGCGGGCATCGCCTGCTCGCGGGTCCACCAGCCGACGCCGATCATGGCGAACCGAACCGGGTCGTCGGTTTCGGTGATCTCCTGCCAGTCCCGTCGGGCGAACTCGTCGGCGAGCGCCTCGATCTCCATGCCGAAATCGTCTCGGGCCGGCGTAATAGTCGTTACGTGGGGGTCGATCGGGGCGGGGTGTCGGAACGAGAAGTCGAGCGGGCGGCGCGGAACCGTAACAGGAACACGCCGACCCGAGCCCTCGATCGGGCGGCTGCCCGCTTAGTAGTTGTCGTACACCGTCTTGCTGATGGTGTAGAAGTCCAGTCCCGCGTCGCCCTGTTCGCGGTACGTCTCACTCGAGGACGCTTTCACGCCGCCGAACGGAACGTGGAGTTCGAGTCCGGTCGTCTTCTCGTTGATCTTCACGACGCCCGCTTCGGCCTCGTCGACGAAGCGGTTGGCTTCCGTGTGATCGTCCGTGACGATGCTGGCCGAGAGCCCGTAGTCGACGCCGTTGGCGACGTCGAGGGCCTCCTCGTAGCCGCCGACGGGGATGATCGACAGCACTGGACCGAAGATCTCCTCCTGGGCGATCCGGTAGTCCGGCTCCACGTCCGAGAAGACGGCGGGTTCGACGAAGTACCCCTCGCGGTCGATCGCCGCGCCGCCCGTCTCGAGGGTCGCGCCCTCGTCCTCGCCGATCTCGACGTAGTCGACGGTGCTCTCCAGTTCTGACTCGCTGACGTGGGGCCCCATGTCCGGGTCGTCCAGCCCGTGACCGGGCTCGATCGCCTCGGCGCGCTCGACGACCGCGTCGACGAACTCGTCGTACACGTCCTCGTACACGATGGCGCGGGAGCAGGCGGTACAGGCCTCCCCCGTGACGCCGAACGCGCCGGACGCGACGATGTCGGCGGCTTCCTCGACGTCGGCGCTGTCGGAGACGACCGTCGGGTTCTTGCCACCCATCTCCAGTTGAACGCGCTTGCCGTCGTCGGTCGCGGTATCGTACACGGTGTTACCGACCGCCGTGCTCCCGGTGAACGAGATGGCGTCGACCTCGGGATGGCTGGCGATGGTACCGCCGACCTCGCTACCCGGACCGGTGACGACGTTCAGGACGCCGTCCGGAAGGCCCGCTTCCTCGAGCGCCGTCGCCATCTCGTGGACCACGCCGGGGGCGAGCGACGCGGGCTTGATGACCGCCGCGTTCCCGGCCGCCAGCGCGGGCGCGATCTTCCACGCGGGGATGGCGATGGGGTAGTTCCACGGCGTGATCAGACCCGCGACGCCGAGCGGCTCTGTTTCCGTGTACAGGTTCGTGTTCCGGGCGCTGGAGCTTTTGACCGTCCCGCCGAGGTCGCTCGCCTTCGCGCCGTAGTAATCGAAGATGTCGATGGCGCGCTGGACCTCGCCGCCGGCCTCGCTGCGGGTCTTTCCTTCTTCGCGGACGAGGAGTTCGGTGAGCTCGTCCTTGCGCTCCGCGAGGAGCGCGCTCGTTCGCGAGAGGATCCGACCGCGCTCGGGCCCGGGCGTCGACCCCCACTCCTCGCTCGCGGCGACGGCGGCCTCGATGGCCGTCTCGGTATCCGCCGCGTCGGACTGCGGGTAGGTCGCCACTACTTCGTCCGGCTTCGCCGGGTCGCGCGTGTCGAACGTTTCGCCGCTCTGTGCGTCAGTCCACTCTCCGCCGACGTAGTTTGCGTACTCGGTTGGCACACGCTCTAATCAGTTCTATTCACATTTAACGTTTTACCTACATTGAGTCGCTAATGCCCCTTCCTCAGGGAACGCCGACGGTGCGAGCAGGGAGGGGATACAGCGCCGCACGAGTTTCTTGCACTGTTCTACAGCAGACCCTCAGGCCCACGTTATCGATATCTTTATCTTATGCCGAAATATATACAATGTTAATGGATCGGCACGGAATCGAGGGCTACAAAGTTCTCGACCGGGACGTTTGCCCGGTCGGAAACGGCACGCACGTCCTTGTCCTAAAACGGTGGATCGGAGCGGACGTAGAGGTCGTCCGCGTTTCCGAGCCCGACGCCGACTCACGCGAGTAGACCATGCGCTACAACTACAGGTATCGGCTCAATCCGACCGACGAACTCCACGACCGGTTAGCGTGGACTGTCGATACCTGCCGACAGGTCTACAACCACTTCCTTCACCGGCTCAACCGAGAGGACGGTACGTCTGCCTATTCCGAGCAGTCGATCCTCCCCGATCTCAAACGCGAGTGGACCGACCTGAAGAATGTTCATTCGAAGGTGTTGCAGAAGGTCGTACAACGGTTGTACGACAACCTCTCAACGCTGAAGGGTCGGAAGGACAACGGCTACCGCGTCGGCGAACTCAAGTGGAAAGGGCCACAGGAATATCGTTCGATCAAGTACAGTCAAACCGGCTTCGAACTCAAGAACACGAGTGGTCGAACTGTGCTTTCTCTTTCTAAAATCGGCGATATTCCGATGGTCTACCACCGCGACGTTCCTGACGACGCCACGATCAAAGAGGTCGTCGTCAAGCAGGAACCAACCGGCGAATGGTTCGCTGTCCTCGGGATCGAAACCGAGAACGACGCACCGCCGAAACCCAAGACGCTCGAGGACTGTGTCGGGATTGACGTGGGGATTCTGAAGTACGCTCACGACACCGACGGCACCGCCGTCGGACGCCCCGACCTGGCCGACGAACGCGACCGACTTGAGCGCGAGCAACGCAAACTCTCCCGGAAAGAGCACGGCTCGGCGAACTACCGCAAGCAACAGCGTGTTGTCGCGCAACGCTATGCCGACCTGCAACGGAAGCGCCGGGACTTCCTGCACAAACTCTCGAACCACTACGCTCGAGAGCACGACCTCGTTGCGGTCGAAGACCTCGACGCGAAGGGTCTGATGGAACTCCCATCGAACAGCCGCAACCGTGCTGGGGCAGCGTGGGGAACGTTCCTGCGGATGCTCGAGTACAAGTGCGACCGCGAGGGGACGCACTTCGTCGCCGTCGATCCGCGAGGGACGACCAAAGAGTGTGCGGCCTGTGGCGTCAAGTCGGACAAGCCGTTGTGGGTCCGCGAACACTCGTGTCCATCCTGCGGTTTCACGGCGGACAGAGATTGGAACGCGGCCTACAACATCTTGGTACGCGGCCTGAAGCAAGTAGGGACGGGCTGTCCCGAATCAACGCCTGCGGAGACTGCGCTCCCTACGGGAACCCATTCGGTTCCTGCAAAGTGCGTCGTGGAAACAGGAAGCCCCACCCTCAAGGAGCGAACCGCGTCAGCGGTAAGCGAGTAAGGTGGGGAGGAAGTCACCCTCCGGAGCGATCCGGCGGGAGCTTTATCATAGAGAGGGTTCTCTTTCGTGCCATGCGATATTACCGGCTCGACGACGGCACCGACGACAGACTGATCGCCGACGACGGCGACGCAGCGTACGATCTCACGGCAGTCAAGCCCCACGTGAGCGGTTTCGGCGACCTCGCAGCGGCCGCCGACGTCGCTGAGAGCGGCGTCGACGAGCTCGCCGCCAATCTGACGGCGGACGCCCCGACCATCGACTTCGAACCGGAGGACGCCGCGCTCCCGATCGTCCCCGAGGAAGTGTGGGCCGCGGGCGTGACCTACGAGATCAGCGAGGAAGCGCGCGAGGCCGAGAGCGGGATGCCCGAGATGTACCTGGACGTCTACGGCGCCGAGCGGCCGGAGATCTTCTTCAAGGCGACGCCGAGCCGTACCGTCGGCCCCGGCGAGGCGATCGGCGTCCGCGGCGACTCCTCGTGGAACGTTCCGGAGCCGGAGCTCGGCGTCGTGCTGTACGACGGCGATATCGTCGGCTACACGATCGGCAACGACGTGAGCAGCCGCTCGATCGAGGGCGAGAATCCGCTGTACCTCCCGCAGGCGAAGGTGTACGACCGCTGTTGCTCGCTCGGCCCCTGCGTCGTCTCCGCCGAAGAGGTGGGCGATCCGCACGACCTGACGATGTCGATGACCATCGCCCGCGACGGGGAGACGCTGTACGAAGACGAGACCTCGACGGCGAAGATGGCCAGGACCTGCGAGACGCTCGTCGACTACTGGACCGCCCACAACGCGGTTCCGGAGCTGGGCGTGCTGCTGACCGGCACCTCTCTCGTTCCCGAAGAGGGGTTCACGCTGTCGCCGGAGGACGAAGTTTCGATCTCGATCGAGAGCATCGGTCGGCTGGAAAACACCGTCATCGAGGTGTGATGGCGTCGACGCCCCGGACTCGGCGACGGAACTCTCCGCTGCGACGGCTCGCGACCTGGCCGCGGCAGGCCACTACCCGACGGCAACGAATCGCCCAGAAATAAATCCTAATCTAGTTTTATCCCACGTGGACTGAGCTCACAGAGATATTCCCTCGACCAGAAATATTTTCTGTAGCAAAATCATACTGTTAGATAATTCATAATATGTTAATCATATCTACCGTGCGTTTGATTAAGAGAGGCAAGAGCGCCCAGACCAACAAGTAAAATCGGCTATATGCCCAAAATTCTTTTTGATTTTATCATTATAAAATACAGCCTCTCAAATAGCACCGGTGTTTCCATCTCGACAGTCGACGCCGCTACGAACTATTCGAAAGGAAGGACCGAACAGCCGTAGAAACGGCAAATTCACACGGTTCGAAGCCAGGGATATCTCAGGAACGTCCGCCGATCGCACAGTTGATCGATGGAAGTAGGAAAACGATTATGTAAACCATACTAACTAAATTCTATATAGACATTTATCGCCGACGAACGGCGTCGCGTCTCGTCACGAGCACCGGGTCGTTGGACCAGGAGAAAACTCAAATAGAATTTATACCGTGCCCGTCGGACGGGCAGTATCGAGTGGATCCGCCGGACTCGAACGCCCGGATTGCCGACGTGTCCCGACGCGCAAACGCTGACGCGAATGGATAAACGTTCTATACGATACGGTGAGTAGTTTGACGCATGGCACACGACGAACTCTCCGACGCGAGCGACGCGCTCCGAGACGCCAGCGAGAACGCAGAGAGCGACGACCTGCGCGAGCGGCTCCACGAGCGCTCGGACGCCGTGGCGACGCTGGCCGACAAGGAACGTAAGCCCGACCACGGACGACTGGCGCGCGAGGACGGCAAACTCCGAGAGATCCTCGAAGACGCCGGCGAGGAGGTCGGCGAGCACGTCGAGCGGGCCCGCGAGAAGATCCGGGAGTTCCGCGAGGACCTGCCCGGCGTCTAGCGCCGTCGACGACAGCGGCGTCTCGGCGCCGCTTCGAGGCGTTCTTTCCGGAAGCGGTCCCGCGAGCGGCGCGGCCGTGCGGTCGGTCGGCGGCCCGCGAGAGCCGGTCTCGGGCGTCGGGTCACGCGTCGCCGTCGGCGACGTCCCCGAGCACGCGGTCGCCCAACGCGAGGACGAGCACCGCACCCACGAGATCGAACAGCAGATCGAGGGCGGTGTCTCTCCGGCCGTAGGTGACGAGGATCGGCTCGACGCCGAGGCGGTCGGCGCCGGCGTGGATGAGGTACTCCGCGATCTCCCACAGCACGCCGGCGACGGCGACGACGGCGACGACGCGCGGGCGGGGATCGCGCCCCCGGCGGCGGCTGATCGCGAAGACGGCACCGCCGAGGATCGTCGCGGAGTGGGTGTGGGTGAGATGATCCCACCAGCTGACCTCGTCGTACGGCCCGAGCATGCCGACGGCGTGGGTGATCATCGCCGAATCGACGTACAGGTGGTGCCACGGCCGGAGGTCCACGTCGTACGTTCGTTCCACGAAATCGGTCAGGTACGTCCCGACCGCCGCCAGGACGGCGTTCACGACGGCGCCCGGACTCCGCTTTCGGAGGCCGACGAGAAACACGGTGACCAGCGCGTACCGGATGCCGCGTTTCGCGCCGCGCTCGGCCGATGACATGGTCGACGTTGTTCAGTCGAACAACATAGAGCTACCCGTTTCGAGCGTGCGTCTCGGGACCGCCGAGTCGATATTTCCGGGGCGGCCGTCGGGGAGCGCGGTCGTCATGCGTCCCGGTAGCGCTCGGGGACGTACGGCCGCACGGACGCCGGAACGAGGCGGGCGAGATGCTCGACGAGCGCCGCGAGGGGCTTTCGCAGTAGGACGTAGACCAGCGACGCCGCCAGGAGCGCGACAGCGACGCCGGCGACGCGGCCGTCGCCGACGACGAGCAGCGGAATCGCCGCGAGCACGGCGAGCGCGAGATCCTCGGGGGCGCCGTCGTACCGGACCCACCGCCGCGGCGGGAGCCAGCGCCCGTGATAGTGGCTGTACACCGCCCGCTCGGAACTGGCGCGCCACGGCCGCAGTTCGAGGCCGCCGCCCGCGGCGTCGCTCGCGGCGTGCAGCGCCGCGGCGGCCAGCCCGGCGGCGAACGCGACGGTCCAGGGCAACGGCGCGACGATCGCGAGCGCGATAGCCGGAACCGCCGCGAGCGACGCGTACACCGGGAAGTGGAACGTCCGCCGGTGGCCGGCGTACAGATCGAGGTCGGGGAACAGGCCGCCGACGAGCCCGGCGCCGAAGGCGACCGGCGCGAACTCCGGGGCGAGCGCGAGGACGGGAAGGGCGAGCGCCATCCCCCAGAGCGCGTGTGTCGTGGCCATCATCGTGACCCCACGTAGGCGACGGAACGATAAATACGTTTCTCGCGGCTGACAGGGGCCCCTGGACGTGACGATGCCGGACCGACGAAACCGAACGAGCGGCGGAGAGCGGCCGTGAACGGGGCGGGGCCACCAGGATCGGGTGCTCGATCCGACTCTGACGGCGAAGCTGAACGAAGCGGCGCCGTCCGCTCGCTACCCCGGCAGGAAGAGGTTGATCACGGCGACGACCAGCCCGGCGAGTCCCATCCGGAGCGCGGACACGTACCACCGCTGCCCGGAGATCGAGCCCATGTACGCGCCGAAGACGGCGAGGACGGCGATCCCGAGGGCGACGCCGACGACGCCCGCCTCCGCCATCGAGAAGACGGTCCCCTCGAAGAGAAGCGGGGAGAGCGGGATGAGGACGCCGATCAGCGGGCCGAGCCCGCTGGCCGTCGCGTGGATCACGCGAGCGGCCCGTTGCTCGCGCTGGACCTGGGTGTCGTCGAGGTCCGTGAGCATCGCCGCCTCGATCCGCATGATCTCGGCGCGCGTCTCGGCGCGCTCGATCTCCCAGACGCTCCAGACCGCCGAGGTTCCAAGCCCGACCGCGGCGCCCAGCCCGATCGTGACGACGGTGACCCCGTCGGACACGCCCGACAGGACGGCGCCGACGATCACCCCGATGCTCGTCAGCGTTCCGTCGAACCCGTTGGAGACGAAGTACCGCCGCGAAATCGAGCGGACGTCTTCCCGGCCGAGCAGCGATCGCAGGAGGCGGCGCGTGGAGGACACGGTCGTCAGCCGTCCTGCGGAGTGGGTTGCTCTTCGACGACGTACTCCCCGTAGGCGGCCTGATCGACCGAGTGGACGGTGCCGCCGAGCTCGCCGATCGCCGCCTCGACGGCCTCGTAGCGCAGGTCCTCGCCTTCGATCGTGAGCTTCACGTTCTGGACCTCCTGGTCGAGTTCGATCAGCGACGCCGAGACGGCGTCGACGCGCTCGACGGCCGAGATGCGCTCCGTAAACTCCAGCAGCGGCGGGTCGTGGGGCTTGAGGACGTCGAGCGCGACGCGTCGAAGCGTGCTCATTGTCGTGGAAATCGGCTCCCGCTCGCTTAAACGTCGGTGTCGTCCGGGACGGCCGCCGAGGGGCTACGACCGGCCCGTAACCGACAGCATTCGGCCAGAATGACAGCTAACAGTCGTCGGCAGTCCGTCAGCAAACCGGCTTGGGGTTGACGCCCATCGCCTCGAGCTGTTCGGTGTATGACTCGTAGGCCGCCTGGATCGCCTCGGTCGCGGCGGCGGCGACGGCGTCCTGACGAGGCGACGCCGAGTCAGGGCTCGAAGCGCTCTGCGCTTCGGCGTCCGGGTCGGCGTCGAGGTCGTCGATCAGGTCGAGCACGTTCTCGCGCAGTTCGTCGATGTCGCCGCCGTATCCGCGGAAGAGTGATGCGGTCTGTGGATCGGCGTCGCCGACGAAGAAGCCGGTGAACTGTTCGATGAGCTTGTTGGCGACGAGCGTGTGTCCGAGCAGGCCGCCGAGTCGAGCTGCCGCATCGTCGGCGTCGCGCAGCTGGGTCTGGATCGCCGGAACCTCTCCGGGGTCGTGATCGTCGAGCTTCCCGAGGACCTGCTCGTAGTGATCGGCCGTGAGCTGGGCGGCCTCGTCGAACAGATCCTGTTCGGCCTCGGCGTCGGCTTCGGGCACCCAGGCGGCGAACGTCTCGCTGGCGGCGTGCGCGCGGTCCGCCGCTGCGGTGAGGATCGCCTCGGACTCCATCTCCCCGCCGGTGATCGCGTACAGCGCCTTCGAGGAGCCCAGCCGGGAGAGCGCGGTCTCGTTGTCGTCGCGGACGTCGTCTGCGATGTCGGTCGCGGTCATGTGGCGTGGTAGGGAGAGTAGGGGTTTGTAAGCGTCGTTGTGAGCGGGCGAGAGAGCGTGTTGCCGCGGAGGTGTACAGAAGGAGAGACAGTTATCGCGAGAATCGATATCCCGGTAATGACCCGACTGGAGCAAGCAAAGAGAGCCCCAGAAACGGAGGAATGAGATTGGAGGGGTACTCAGAGTGGATTCACTCGACAGGAGACCGTCAGTCCTGCCTGTTCCGGTGACGAACGATACCCCCGACGAGGAGCGCCGCGAGCGCGATTACGGGACCGAACCCTGGCGAACCGTCGTCGTCCGTCGACTCGTCGGTGCCGGTTTCGTCGCTCTCGTCGTCAGCGCCGGTTGCAGCATCGTCGGTCTCGTCTGTGCCAATATCGTCATCGTCGAGACTATCGCCGTCCGTCTCGTCGTCAGTATCGTTCTCGTCGCCACCAGCCTCATCGTCAGTATCGTTGCCGCCCTCCTGTCGGTCGTCGCCCGTCGACGCCTCGGCGTCGATCGAGAGCGACGTCGACGCCGAGTCGTTCGCGCTTTCGATCACGACCCGCTGATCACCGCTTGCACTCGTGGGCACGTCGTAGGTGAACGTCACGAAGCGCTGCTGTCCCATGGCAAGCTGCTGGGACTCGCGATCAACGACCTCGCCCCCCGTGGCCAGAGTGAGTTCCTGGGTGCCGACGGTGCCGCCGTCGTTATCGACCACGGCGGTGATCTCTGCGGTTTCGCCTGGTTCGTACGGCCCGCCGGCATCCTGGACCTCGACCGTGAAGTGAGGCGGTTCGAGCGATAGCCCGCCGCCACCGCCGCCACCGCCGATACTACCACCACCGCCGGAGGAGCCGGATTCGGAGACGGTGATCGTCTCCGTCGCCGTTTCGGCGTTACCGGCGTCGTCGGCGACGGTGAGATCGACGGCGATCGTCTCGCCGATTTCGAGGTCCGCGATGTCGACCGTCGCGCGCTCGCCGGTGATCTGCGTCTCGACGCGGTTCGCGGAGGCGTTGACGTCGACCGCGGTTTCGGCGACGTCGATCCCCGAGATCTCGGGCGAGTACTCGAACGCGACCGTAACCGGCCCCTCGTCGGGCGCGACCTCGGTGCCGGGATCGACGCCGACCTCGTCGATCGACGGCGGCGTCTCGTCGGTACCGGCGACGGCGAACTGACTGAAGTCGTCGGCGGTCGCGACCAGCTCGTTCGCGTCGGCGTCGTAGTCGGTCGCGAGCGGGTCGTACCCGCGCTCGCCGTCGGCCGAGCGGACGATCCGCAGCTCGTCGGGCTCGAACGCCTCGGCGAGATCGTCGTCGACGGCGGCGAGCGGGATCCTGACGGTCGCGTTCTCGAGCTCGTTCGCGTCGAGTCCGACGCGGTCGACGTCGAGGAAGCCGCCGGCGATCGTGGCGGCGTCGAGTTCGGTCCCCGCCGGCGGGACGGTAGTGGCCGTGATGACGGCGGTCCGATCGGTGTCGTTGTCGATCGCCGCGGCGTCGGCGTCGAGCGTCACGGTGCTGTTGACGCCCGCGGGCGTCAGCGTCGCGGTGCCGTTGTCGAGCTCGTAGGGAATGACCGTCGACTCGAACTCTGTCGTGACCTCGTTGCCGGCGTCGTCGGTCGCGTCGAGAGCGACGGTGTAGGTCGTGTTCGTGCCGCCCACGAGGCCGCCCTCGAAGTCGACTGCGAGTTCGTCCTCGGCGTCCTCGAGTCCGCCCGGAATCCGGCTCGCGTTCGGCGTCCGATCGGCAGTGCCGTCGCCGCGAGCGGCGATCCGAAGATCGGTTAGATCGAACGGCTCGTCGGCGTCGAGCGTCAGCGTCGCGGTTTCAGTGTCGAGGCCGTCGACGCGCGGCCGTATCCCGGGCGGCGTCGTGTCGAACGCGACGCTGTCGCCGCGCTCGGTCGTCGTGTTGCCCAGTTCGTCGACCGCTTCGACGACCGCGGTGTACTCGCCGTCCGCGACGACGGCGTCGCCGTCGATCGTCGCCTCGACCCGCCCTTCGGTCGCGTTGTCGGCCGCGGGTTCGGTGACGGTAAAGGACGTGAACGTCGCGCCGACGCCGAGGCGGACCGCCTCGACGTCGGGGCCGACCGGCGTGACGTTGGCGCTGATCGTCACCTCGTCGCTCGCGAGGGACCGGTCGACCGCGACGTCGCTGATCTCCGGCGGGCGATCGTCCAGTTCGACCGAGACCGTCCGGGTCGTCGACGCGGACGCGTTGCCGGCGTCGAGCGTCGTCGTGACGTTGTACTCGCCGGGGTCGGCGAACGCGTGCGTGATCGTCGGCTCGGTCGTCGTATGGGTCGTCCCGTCGCCGAAGTTCCAGTGGTACTGCTCGACGCTGCGCCGCTGGTCGCCCTCGACCAGTTCCGCGTCCGAGGCGTCGAACGTGACCTCCTGACCGTTGTACGGCGTCGCGTTCGAGACGGCGACCGTGCCCGAGACGGCGGGCGGTTCGTCGACGGAACCGCTCGAAACCCGGAAGCGCTGGGTCTGTGCGATGGTCGTTCCCTCGTCCTCGTAGGCCAGGGTCACCGACTGTTCGCCGGCCTCGTCGGGCGTCCAGTCGATCGTCTCGCCGGTCCGCTCGAAGACGCCGTCGCCGTCGACGTCCCAGCTGACGTCCGCCATCGGTGAGCCGTCGGTGCTGAGCTGGCCGTCCTCGTAGTGGAACGACACGCGGTAGGAGACGTCCGCCCGATCGCTGCCTGGATCCACGGCAGGATCCGTGCTCTTCCAGCGGTCGTAGAACGCGTCGAACGACTCGCCGGTGGCCGCCTCGAAGCGCCTGTCGAGATCCTCGCCTTCGGAGTCCTCGACCATCTCGAGGAACGTCTGTCGGCCGTACTCGGCGTAGAACGCGCTGACGAAGTCGTTGCCCTGCTCGTACTCATCGAGCGATCCGTCCCAGTCTAACAGCTCCGCCCGATCGGGGCGATTCGCGTCGACCGAGTAGAACTGGAAGGTGTTGGCCTCGAAGGATGCCTGTCCCTCGAGGAGGAAGTTCCAGTCGCCGTCGGTCTCCATGTCCATCTCGAACTGGGCGATGTGCGTGAGTTCGTGTTCGGCCGTTCCCAGTTCGAGGCCGCCGCCGGTCGACGACTGCGTCGTATCGACGAGGATCGTGTCGGGATACTTGGCGAGCCCGGCGTGGGTTCCGTTCTCGATACGATCGGTGGCCTCGAAGTGGACCGTCGACGGTAACTCGCCGACGCGCTGTTCGAGGTGGCGCGCCATCGGGTCGAGCTGGGGCTGAATCATCGCCAGCCCGACCGTGGTCTTGCGGCTCTCCGTGGTGAACTCGAAGCGCTCCGTCTCGGAGCGGTACTCGTGGACGCTCAGTTCGACCTCCCGCGTGACGGGGTCGTCGACGCCCGCGGCGTCGAGTTCCGCCGTGATCGTCGCCTGCCCGGTCTCGTCGAGCTCGACGGTCCCGCCGTCGGTCGTCGCGGCGACCCCCTCGATCCGGAGGTCGCTCAGGCTCGCGTCGCCGATGACGTTGACGGTGAGCGTCTCCTCAAGCAGCACGTCGTCCTCGTAGAACAGTCTCTGACGATCAGTGCCGTCGACCGCGACGTCGATCCGGGCGTCAACGGGCGTGACCGTGACGCTCGTCGTATCGGTCTGGCCATTTTCGTCCGCGATGGCGACCGACACGGTGACGGACTGGTCTGCGGGAAGCCACACTTCGCACGTCGCCTCGCAGTCGCTGACATCATCGTCGACGCCCTTGACCTCCCAGTCGTACGTGAGATTGCCGGTGCCGGCGCTGTCGGCCGCCGAGAGTTCGAGCATCGTCGACGGCTTGGGGTGCCGCTCGTTCACGTCGAGCGACGCCTTGATCGGCTCCGTGACCATTACCGACCGAGTGTACCGGGCGGACCCGTCGCTACCGGGGTCGGTGACGAGCGTCACGTCGTGCGTCCCGGACTCCGCGAACGACAGGTCGACCGTCTTCCCCTGCGCTTCGATCTCACCGTCGCCGTCGCCGTCCCAGCCGTAGGCGTCGGCCGCGACGCTGGCCTCGAACGTCACCGTCTCGTTGACGCCGGGCTCGGTCGGCCCGTACTCGAAGCCGGGCTCGGTCGTACCCTGGTAGGCCAGCACCGCCCCTTCCGTGTCACCGAACTCCTCGGGGTTGCCGTCGGTGACGGTCACGACCGTCCCGTCCGCGATCGCGCCGATCCGATCGGGCGCGCCGTCGGAGTGGGCGACCGATTCGATGCGGTCGCCGGTCGACAGCTCGTGTGCGACCAGCTCGCCGTCGGCGACGCCGAAGGCCCGGTCGCCGACCACGGCCGGCATCGCGTCGAGATCGAGCGACGCGGATCGCTGGAAGTTCTCGCGCGTGTAGATGCCGCGCTCGGTGACGAACCGAGAGTCGGTGACGGCCGGCCTGGGAAGCGTAGCGTGGTTATACGACCCGTGGCCAGCGAGGGTTTCGTTGGCGATCACGTCGCCGGTCTTTGCGTCGAACTCGACGATCTCGTACTGTCCGCCGAGACGACCGGGAACGTACAGCGAGCCGTCGTCGACGACCGGCACGGGCGAGCTGTCGACGTCCGAGAACACGTGGGAGGTCCTCTCGACCCACCGAACGCTCCCGTCGGACCGATTCACCGCGACGACGCAGCCGGTCGGCCAGTCCGATCCGGGGACCTCGCAGTCGGCCGCCGAGAACACCGTCTCGTTGGTGACGACTGGCGGGCCGTTGCCCTCGAAGGAGGCGTCTCCGTCCGCGGGTGCTACGGCCCACTCAGTCTCGCCGGTCGTGGCGTTCAGTTCTTCGAGTTGGAGCGAACTCTGGAGATAGATGTCGTCGCCCCGCTCCGAGAAGACCGGTCCCGAGCCGTACACTCTGGTGTTCCAGCGCTCCTCGCCGGTCGAGACGTCGATCGCCGCGAGGTGGCGGTTGAGCGCGTCAGCTTGTTCAACGTACTCGACGAGGACGGTATCGCCGGACACCTGCATGTCGGTTACCCGTCGTTTCTCCGAGCCGCGAACGACTGCGTCCCAGCGCCGCTCACCGGTCTGTCGGTCGACGGCGTACACGGTCGAGTCGTTGTACACATCGGCCCCTCCTATAACTCGCCCGAGACCGACGAGCACGGTATCCTCGGTCGCGACCGTCGACGAGACGGGCATCGTCCCGGAGTCGTTGCGGGGGACCGAGAACTCCCACGCGGCGCCGATCGAGCGCGGCGCCGTCACGTCCGTGGCGGCGCGGGTGTTGCCGACGTCGAAGCGCGATCGCGGCCAGGTGCCGTCGGGCGGCGTCGGGACACCGACGTCGACCGAGTCGTCGATCGGATCCGACTCCTCTTCGACGTCACCGAGGGCCTGCATCCGATCCGTCCCGACCAGGAGCGGCCGGCCGTCTGCGACGAGGTCGAGGGTCGGCGATCCGACCTCCACGTCGGCGACGCTGCGCTCGGTCCCGTCCAGTCCGATCACGTAGCGCGCGTCGGGATCGTCCGTCGGCCCGGCGACGAACCGGACCAGACCGTCGCGCGTCACGAGGGGCTGTTCGAACACGTCGAAGTTTTCGGTGTCGCCGGCGAATATCTCGCTCGTCCACTCGGCCTGGACTCGGCCCTCGGCGTCGAGCACGTCGATCCCGTAGGTCGCCTCCAGCCTGTCGCTGTAGGTGCCGCGCGGGACGACGATCCGCCCGTCGTTGGTGACGCTCGGCGCGGCTCGACTCTGAGTGGCGTGAGTCCACAGCTCCCCGCCGGTGTCGGCGTCGAGGGCGATCAGCGACTCGTTGGTCGTGTACAGCACCGCGCCGCTCGGCGTCGCGACCGGATGCGCCTGCGCGTCGGGCAGGCTCGCCCGCCAGCGTTCCGTTCCATCGGCGTCGACGGCGACCAGTCCCACGCCGGGGACGGCGGCGTACGCTCCGCCGTCAGCGGCGGCGATGGCGTCGTTCGGAACGTCGGTCGCGTTCGGGAACGTGCGATTCCACCGCTGGTCGCCCGTCTCGGGGTCGAGCGCGATCAGCGCAGTTTCGCGTTCGACTTCGCCGAGCACGTAGACGGCGTCCTCGGTCGCGACGGGACGCGAGGGATCGATGAAGCAGAAGTCGTACGTGCAGGCGTCGTCGTTTTCGGTGTCCCAGCGCACGCTCCCGTCCGCGTCGAACGCCCGGACGCCGGCGGAGTAGCGGACGTACGTGGTCCCGTCAGTACCGAGGGCCGGCTCGCCGCTCGCGCCGGCGATCGAGCGGTTCCAGCGCTCCGAGCCGTTCGGACCGAACGAGTAGAGGCGTTCGTCCGTCGCGGTACCGGCCGACGTGACGACGGCGGTAGTCCCGTTACCCACGGCAGCGCCAAGGGCCGACCGCTCGAACGTTCGCTCCCAGACGACGTCCTGGGCGGTCGTGCCGTTGGCGGCGGCGTAGCCCGTCCGCCCGGGGTCGGTCCAGTCGGACGCGTCGGTCGGGTCGTCCGTGGGGTCGTCGGTCGAGGCGTCGCCGACGGCGACGGTTCTCGACGCGGTGCTCTCGTTTCCGGCGCTGCCGATAGCGACGACCTCGATCGTCCGGTCGCCCTCGGCGTCGAACGCGCGCTCGAACCGTCCGTCGGCGTTCGAATCGACCTGTTCCCCGTCGACTCGGAGCTCGAAGCCGTCGATCACCCGGTTAGGATGGGGGTGGGTCGACGCCGACGCGTCGATCGCGATCGTCTCGCCCGGATCGGCGCGCGACGGTGCCGAGATACGGACCGACGGTGTGCCGACGCGCTCCCCGCGGGACGCGACGTAGATCGTCTCGGTCGTCTCGACGTCGACGCCGTCGACCGTCCCCGAGAGCGTCAGTTCGTACGTCCCCGCCTCGTCGACGGTCGTCGAGAACGTATCACTCTGGCCGGCGTCGCGTTCCGTCCCGTTCTCGACAAGCGTCCACTCCGGATCCTCGATGTCGGCCGGCGCGTCGAAGCTGAGGTCGTCACCCGGTTCGGGTAGCGACCGGTCCGCAGCCACCGGGATCGACGTCGTGTTCGCGGTGAGCGCGGCGTCCTCAACGCGAACGACCGTCTCCGAGGTCGCCGTCCGGCCGTCGGCGTCCGTCACGTCGAGGCGGATGCGCGTCGGCCCCGCGAACTCGACGGTGGTCGTCGGCGTCTCGCCGGAGAGCGTCCGGTCGACGTCGCCGTCGTCGTCGGTGTCGAGCGACCACTCGTAGGACTCGATCGCGGCGTCGGCGGTCGTCCCGCTCGCGTCGAGTTCGACCGACTCGCCGGTCGTCGGGTCGGCGGGCGCGTCGATCACGGGGCGGGGCGGAGCTGTCGTATCGTCGGTCGAAAGGGTGTACGCGGGCCAGCCCTGCTGGTCCTCCGGGCCGGACCGGGGGAAGCGCTCGTACGCTTCCTGATTTTCTTCGGGAGACAGCCCGTCCGCGACGAAGAAGGGGCGGAACGCCGCCCGGTAGGACAGCCAGGCCTCACCCTCGTCGTCGCGCGAGATCGTCACCTGGTACTGGCGCTGCTGGCCGGGATCGTACTGGTCGCGGACGTCGACGAGCGCGTGATCGAGCGTCGTCTGCTCACCGGAGGCGTCGATCGCCTCGTCGCCGGGATCCAGGCGGTCGACGGCGGGGGGCTCGTCGGTCCCGATCTCGGACACGTCCTCGATCGAGATGTTCTCGCCGTGGCTCAGCGAAAGGAAGCTCCGCTGGCTCGCGACGCCGGCGCCGTCGGCGTTGGCGACCGTGAACGTGACGGTCGTCGTCTCGTTCTCGGCGAGGCCGCGCAGGTCGTCCTCGATCGCCGACCGGTCGCTCGCCGTCGTCACCTGCGGGCTCGGCTCGCGGACGAGCGCCAGCCGGTCGCCGGCGGCGTCGTACTCGTCGGTGGCGTACGTCGAGAGCGCGGCGAAGTACTCGGCGAGCAGCGGGTTCTCCTCGCCGAAGCCGACGCTCGAACGGCTCGCGTCGCGCTGTTCCTCGGCTTCGACCAGCAGCGACGTCTCGTAGTCGTTCGCGTAGGGATTGCCCGAGGACTCGAAGCTGGCGTCGACGAGCACCGCGCGCTGCCGGAGCAAGGCCTCCTCGAGCGCGTCGCGGTCGCCCTCCTCCCAGGCTCGCCGCTCCTGAGCGTTCAGTCGCTCGAGCTCGGCGAGCGGCGCCGAGCTATTGCCGGCGCGACGAACGCTGTCGCGGGCCATCCGCGAGTCGAGGTCGTTCTTCAGCGCCAGGTTGATCTTCGCGATCTGGCCGGCCGTGCCGCCGTCGTAGTTGCCGGTCGCGACCTCGTAGGACGTTCGGATGTCGTCGACCGTCGAGAGTCCCGGCGTCGACCCGACGATCGCTCCCTTCGTCCCCTCGGTGATCGCCGTCGCGAACCCGTCGCGCATCGCCGTCGCGGTCGTCTCGTTCCACGGCTCGCTGTACAGCAGCGTCCCGTAGCTGTCGCGGTACGAGGAGACGAGCGTGTTGCGGGCGGCCGACGCGTTCGCCATCGCCTCGCGGGTCGTCACGTCGGACGTGACCGCGTACTCGGCGCGTGCCGTCTCGTACTCGGTCGCACCGGCCCGCGGCGTCGCGGTCAGCGACACCGATCCGGTGTCGACACCGCCGGGAACGTCGACGAGCACCACGGAGGTCTGGGTCGTCCCGGCACGGAAGAACGAGTCCGACGAGACGGTCGCGGAGGTCTCGTTGAACTCCGCGGTCTGGTAGTCGGTGGGCTGAACGCTCTCGATCGTCGCGTCGCCCTCCACGGCAACGTCGAGCGCGGGGTTCTCGATGCGGTCGTCGCTCAGGAACGACTCCTCGCCGACGTCGACCGAGACGACGACCGGATACGTCCCGCCGGGAGCGAACGTCTGGCTCTCGTTCGGGGAGACCGACGCCGACTGGTCGAGCCCGCCCGAGGACTGCGCGGAGACGGCGGTCGCGCCGACGCCGGTCCCGAGCGCGACGACTGCGGCGAGAAGCAACAGGACGGCACAGACGGGTGCGATCCGACGGACGGTCGATCGGATATTTCTGGCGCTCATCGGAATCGCGGTGCGGCGGACGCCGAGCCGTCGGCGGACGACTCGGGGTGCAAATCGAGGGGCGGTCCTTGCGACGTACTAGTCGAACGGGTGCAGTTGTTTTCCATTATCAGTTGCTTGCATACGCAAGTTTCAGTTGGATAAAACCGACGATAGCGCGGGAACGTTGCCGGTCTGGTGGCTCCCGCCGGTCGTGAACGAACCGGAAATCGACCGCGAGGACCCCGTCACCGCGTCGGCCAGACGGTCGAAGCGGTCGCGATACCGGGTCGCCGACGAGTTCTGCGGTTCTGATTCGTCGGGCCGAATCGATCCGGTATCGAGGAAGCCCCGGGCGTCGTCTACGACCGGACGATCGACGACGGACTCGCCGACGAGCTCGGCGACAACTGGTCGCTATTCGGTCGCGAAGAAATGGACGAGCGTCTCATCCCGAACTCGTAGAAGAAGGGATTCAGTCGCTGGTCGCTGCCGCCGCCTCGTCGTCCTCGGGCGTCTCGCCGGTCAGGCGCCGCTCGGCCTCGTCGCGGTCCTCGGGGTAGCCGATGTCCAGCCGCCAGCCGTCGAGGCCGATCGCGTCGATCGTCCGCCCGCTGGCCAGCAGCAGGTCGACGGCCTCGCTGATCTCGTACTCGCCGCGGTTGGATGGCTGGACCAGATGGCAGGCGTGGAAGATCGCCGGCGTGAACGTGTAGAAACCGGTCATCACGAGGTTCGTTGGCGGCTCCTCGGGCTTCTCGATGACCTCGGTGATCTCGCCGTAATCGTTCGTGTCGCAGACGCCATAGCGAGACGCCTCGTCGTAGGGAACCTCCTCGACCAGGAACGCGGCGTCGGCGCGGTCCTCGTTGTGTCGGCGCACGACGTCCTGCAGGTTCGCGTCGAAGATGTTGTCGCCGAGCATCAGCATGAAGTCCTGATCGACGTGTTCCTCGGCGGTCAACAGCGCGTGGGCGAGGCCTTGCTGCTCGCGCTGGTGAGTGTAGGTGATCGGCACCCCCTGGAACTCGTCGTCGTAATGCTGGATGATCTTCTCTTTCTTGTAGCCGACGACGACGATCAGCTCCTCGGCGCCGAGTTCGACCAGCTGCTCGAAACAGTGGGTAAGGATCGGCTTCCCGTCGACTTCGACCATCCCCTTCGGCTTGTCTTCCGTGAGCGGCCGGAGGCGGGTGCCTTCGCCAGCGGCGAGAACGACGGCTTGCATACCCCATTGGTTTCAATTGAGCTATAAAATCTTTGCGTGTCATTGCGCTGTAGTACGAGGGGCAACTGAGAGCAGGATCATACGTATCTGAAGTACGGAACGTTAATGCGCTCCGAGCGACCCATCTCGGACAATGAACATCAACGTCGTCGGCAGCGGCTACGTCGGGACGACGCTCGCGGCCTGCCTCGCGGACCTGGGCCACGACGTCACGGCGATCGACATCGACGAGGACGTCGTCGCCGAACTGAACGCGGGCCGGGCGCCGATCCACGAACCCGGGCTGGACGAACTGGTCGCCGAGCACGCCGGCGAGAATCTCCGCGCGACGACGTCGTACGAGAACGTGGCCGAGGCGGACGCGACGTTCCTGGCGATCCAGACGCCCTCGCGCGAGGACGGGAGCATCGACGTCGCGCCGCTGGAAGCGGCCGCCGAAATGACCGGCGATGCGCTCGCGGACGCCGAAGACGACCATCTGGTGATCGTCAAGAGCACGATCACGCCGCCGAAGATCGACGCGGTCCGCGACGCCGTCGCCGAGGGAGCCGGCGAGGCGGCGGGGCGCGTCGAGGTCGCGACGAATCCCGAGTTCCTGCGCGAGGGGACGGCAGTCGAGGACTTCCTGGACCCACAGAAGGTCGTCTTCGGGACCGACTCGGAGTGGGCCGGTGCTGTGTTAGAAGACATCTACGCGCCGCTGCTGGCCGACCACGACGCCCACGTCGTCCGGACGGATCCCGAGACGGCGACGATGATCAAGTACGCGAACAACGCGTTCCTGGCGACGAAGATCTCGCTGATCAACGATCTGGGGAACGTCTGCAAGGAGTTCGGCATCGATGCCTACGAAGTCGCCGACGCGATCGGTCTCGACGATCGGATCGGCGAGCGATTCCTGCGCTCGGGCGTCGGCTGGGGCGGGTCGTGTTTCCCCAAAGACGTCGCCGCGATCATCGCCGCCGCGCGGGAGTCGGGGTACGATCCCGCGGTGTTGGAGGCCGCCGTCGAGGTCAACGATCGCCAGCCCGAGCGCCTGCTAGAGTTGTTCGACGAGCACGTCGACGCGGAGGGGAAGCGTGTCGCCGTGCTCGGCCTGGCGTTCAAGCCCGGGACGGACGACACGCGCAATTCGCGAGCGATCCCGGTGATCGAGGGGCTACAGGAGCGTGGAGCCGATGTGGTGGGATACGATCCGGTTGCGACCGAGAACATGCGCGATCGGTTCCCGGGAATCGAGTACGTCGACTCGGCTGGTGAGGCGCTAGAGGGGGCTTCGGGAGCGCTCGTGGTGACCGACTGGGACGAGTTCGGGGCGCTCGACGAGGAATTTGATGCGATGGCCGAGCCGGTCGTGGTCGACGGTCGGCGTATCGTCGATCGGCGCGAAGGGATCACGTACGAGGGACTGACTTGGTAAGCAAACGCCGGATCCGACGCTGCAAATAGAACGCAAATAGACGGTAAACAGTCTATAACTAACCGTTAACGTGCAGTAGTCCTGAGTATGTCGAGAGCGGATCGCGGCACCACCGGGGGAGTCGAGCGGAGTCCAAGCGCCCTGCTTGCGACGGCGAGTGATCACCTCGAAGATGCACTCGAACGCGTCGATCTCGAAGATGATCCCGAGTTGGCGGAGAGAGTCATCGAGGCGATCGAGGCAACCGACGAAGCCGCCACGCTGGCGTCCGAAAAGGACAACCAACGGCGCCAGGCGGGGACACTCTCCCACTAATTCACTGCGAGAGTCCGCCAGTAACAGAGATGGATGGACCGCTAATTACGAGTCCGAGTAGGGGATTCTGAATGACGACTCAGTCTATCGGTTAGAGAACGAACTCCTCAAGTGACGTCGATACTCTCAAGTCGGTAGTCCATCGAACGGACGGACGACAACCGTGAACAGATACGTTCGGATGCTGGCGTGCGGGCTCCTTCTGCTCGGGACCGTAGGTCTCTGTGTCCACTACGGGACTGTCTACGACGACCGGTGGCCCCACCCGACGGCCGAGGAGCTCGACGAGGACTTTGACTCGTACACCGGGTCGGAGGTGCTGGTGTTCGGCGAAGTGCAGTCCGTCGACGGCGATAGTGCTGTGATTCACGTGCTCGATCGCGACGACGAGGTCGTCGCCGATTTGACGGTCCAGGGCGTTCGCGGGGATGTCTCGCCGGGCAGTTTCATACAGGTGTACGGCACGCTCCACGCGGATCGGACGATGGACGCAAGCAGGACCGTCGTGGTGACGCCCGACAGCACGAGTCGGTACTACAAGCTCGGTATCTCCCTGGTCGGTGCGATGCTCGCGATCGGCTACTTCTTCAGACACTGGCGGATCGACGTCAGGCGACTGGCGATCGTTCCTCGCGAGGAGGATGATCGCTGATGGCCGATTTGCTTACCCACGTGCTCGTCGCGTACGCGGTGTTCACGGTGGTGAGTTGGTACGCTGATCGGATCACGCCGAAGTGGGTCGCTATCGGCGCCATCGGCTCGATGGTCCCTGACCTGAATCGGATCGGTATGTTCGTTTCCGAAGTCTGGATCGAATCGGCGCTCGGTGTCGGCTTTCGCTTCGGCGCCCTCTCCACGCTCGGCGGTGCCATGCTTCTCTGTGGCATCGGCGCGATGCTGTTCGCTCGCGACCGTCGCTACGCGTTCGCAGTGCTTGGTGGCGGTGCCCTGACGCACCTGCTCGTCGACGCGGTCAAGGCCTGGGCGGACGGGCAGGCCGCGGCGTGGCTCTATCCCATGACGTGGTGGCGCCACGCGACGCCGAGCCTGTACGTTTCTTCTGATTGGTGGGTGGCCGTCGGGGCTGTGCTCGTTGCGGGGACTGTGTGGTTCTGTGATCGGGTCTGGATCGGGAAGAGTTCGGCGGCACGGTGAGTCGTTCCGTGACTCGACCGGAATGTACCCCGATCGAGGAAGGAAACTCGGGGAGCGATCCCGTTCAAGCGAAAGGTCCATGAGCGCCGGCTATAACCATTCGTAGCAATGTCACCGGAGGCCGGCCAGTCGTCGACCGTTCGCGAGGCCGTCCGTTCGTTTCTCGACGACCGCTCCGACGCCGAGGAGACGCTCGAAGCCGTACTGGAGGTCGACGCCGATCGAGAGACGTGGACGTTCGAGGATATTCCCGCCGACTCGGGGACCTTCGGCGAGCTCGTCTCCCGCGGGATCGTCGAGAAGGCCGACGGGGAGTACCAGGTCGCCGATCGAGACGCCGTCGCCGCGGCGATATCGGGCGGATCTGTAGAGACTGGCGAGAGTACGTCGTTCGGGGAGGGGTTCGATTTCGACGTCGACGTCTCGGTCGATCTGCGGGCGATGGCCGGACTCGCCGGCGCGCTCGCCTTTCTGTTCGTCATGCGAATCACGGCGTACGGGTCGGTGATGCGCGAGGAGCACGTGATCTCCCCGGGGAACGACCCCTACTACTTCCGGTACTGGATGGAGGAGCTGCTAGCGCGGTCCTCCGGACCGACTGACTGGGGCGTGATCGCGAACATGCCGGAGGGAGTGGGTGATGCGCGTCCGCTTTCGCACGCGACGAACTGGTTCGTCGCGGAGTTGCTCGGTGGGGGACAGGCCGCGGCGTCGACGGTCGCTGCGTGGTTGCCGGTGGTCGCAACGCTCGCGCTCGGCGTCGTGCTGTACAAGCTCGCGACCGTGCTGACCGACGATCCGCGCGTGGGGATTGCGTCGGTGTTCGTGCTGGCGACGATCCCGGCCCACGCGGTGTACACGGGTATCGGCTTCATCGATCACCAGATCCACCAGTATTTCTGGCTCGGAGTGATGGTGCTATCGCTGGCGTGGCTCGCGGTGGATCTCCGAGATCGACGGGTGACAGAGGAGTCGGACGCCGACGCGCTTCGAGCGCACCTGACCAGCGGGTGGACGTGGCTGGCAGCTGTCGGACTCGGGATCGGCGTCGGGTTTTCGGTGCACGCGTGGGGCGGATCACCCCTCATGTTCATTCCGATCGCAGGGTATCTGGGGCTGCGGGCTGCGATGGACGCCCGGGCAGACGTGTCGCCAATGGGGGCGAATCTGCCGATCTTACTCGGACTCGGGATCGGCGCCGCAATCTCGTTCCTGTTCCACGCCCGCTGGGGATGGCACGAAGCGTACGCGGCGTACACGCCCATCATGGTGGTCGGCGGTACAGTCGTGGTGGCTCTGCTCGGCGAGGTCTGGCGGTACTTCGACGCCCCGGAGAGCGCTCTCGTCAGCCTCGAGTCGATCGTGGCAGTCGCCGGGCTGTGGCTGTTCCGACGGCTTCGACCGGACGAAGTTGCCCAGGTACGCGATCGCGCCGACACCCTCTTCTTCCGGGAGGGGATGACCGAGGCCCAGTCGCTGTTCGCCGCCGAGTACGGGTTCGTCTTCGGGCCGCTGACCCAGACGGGAGTTGCGTTCTACCTCGCGCTGGTGCCGCTGGGCTGGGCGATGTTGGTGGCGTATCGTCGGTACGAACCCGGCTGGCTGCTGGTCGCAGTGTGCAGCTGGTACTTCACGGTTCTCGCCGGCGTCCAGATGCGCTTCACCGGACAGCTTTCACTGTTCATCGCCGTGCTCGGAGGGCTCGGACTCGTTCACGTGCTGTCGGTGGTCGACCTGGCGCGGACGCCGAGGCCCTTCCGTGGAGGATCGAGTGACGAGACGAGGCTACTTGGGAGCGGCGGGGGAGCGGCTAAACGGCCGAGCGCGTCGATCGACGTTCCGGACGATCGCGGGAAGCTGGGATATCTGATCGGCATTTTCGTGCTGTTTACCGGACTCGGGATGTTGCTCGTCCCCTCACTAGTCAGTCAGGTCACCTACAGCGACGCGGAGTACGAGGCCGCGACGGCTATCGACGAGCACGCAGAGAACGTGGATCGAGAGTACCCCGAGAACTTCGTCCTGAGCGAGTGGGACACGAACCGGATGTTCAACTACGTGGTGAATGGGGAGTCAAATAACTACGGATACGCGTACGACAACTACGATCCGTTCCGATCGGGGAGCAATCCCGACGAGCGATACGAACAGTTCACCGGCAGGGTTGGGTACGTCGTCGTAACCGAAGTCGATGGGAACGTTCCATCCAATACCGCCCAGAGCAAATTGTTAAGGGATATAGGAACAAGCAATGACGGGGGGGACGCGCTAACGCACTACCAACTGCTGTCCATCGACGAGGATCGCACTATAGCGACCTTTGCAGTAGTTCCCGGTGCGACGATCACCGGATCTGCAGTGGCAAACGAGTTGGTTTCGGTAAGTACGAACATCACGGTAGACGGTACATCGTTCACTTACGAGCGAGAGGTGATGGCGAGTGAGAGCGGGGAATTTGCGGTGATAGTACCGTACGCAGGCAAGTACGAGGTGGACAACCAGAGAGTTAGCGTCACCGAGAGGGACGTAGTGAACGGCACTGGAATCAGAATTTCATAGTGAGATAACTACGGATATACATATATTATGTATATATTATATCTACCACACAGATATTTCAGTTAGGTTCATATAGACGGGGGACTTGCTAATTCTCGTATGCCCTTCAAAAGATGACTGAAGAAAATACCCAACTTTGGTTTCTCATTGGAATGCTTTCTGTTGGTGGTGCTGAGCAAACTCTAGTTGACCTTGCAAATAATATCGATACTGACCAATACGAAGTTACCGTCTGGACTATCGTCGACGATGGACCGCTAGTGGCCGAGCTCAACGAGGACGTACACTACCGAACGCTAGATGCGGCCGGAAAGTGGGACTTCGGTGTCCTGTTGCAGTTCGCCCAAACGGCCCGACAAGAACGGCCAGACATCGTCCAGTCGTTTTTATTCTTCGACAACGTACTCGCGAGACTCGCAACGGTAGTAACACCCAAGACAACTTGTATTACAGGCGTGCGTGAGGTTCCCGATAGCCGCCCGCTTCTCAGAGCGTTTATTGACCGACTTACGCTTCCTCTATCGGATCTAGTGGTTTCAAACTCCCAAGCAGGTGCAGAGCATATCGTCAATCACGGAGCAAAGGAAGAGCAGGTCGCGGTCGTACCGAACGGTCGGGATGTCGAGAAATACGCCCAAGGGTGCGCTTCAAACGAACTCTATGAATCCCTATCGCTTGATCAAGACTGTCCGATCGTTGGAACCGTCAGCAGGCTAGTCGAAAGGAAAGGACACTACGATCTGTTGGACGCTTGGCCAGCAGTCCTCAATACACATTCTGAGGCACAACTATTACTCGTAGGTGACGGGCCAGAACGCGACGCTCTAGAACGATACGCCGAAGAACGTGGTTGTTCCAAATCTGTGATCTTTGCGGGACAGCGAGACGATATTCCTGCCCTTCTTGATGCCATGGATGTGTTCGTCTTTCCATCGCACTATGAAGGGTTGCCAGGTGCATTACTTGAGGCGATGTGCGCTGGACTGCCCATCGTAACGACGCCCGTAGATGGCTGTTCTGAGTTGGTTGACGATGAGAAGCACGGGATACATGTACCGAGCCAAAACTCATCAGCCCTCGGTAAAGCGGTCAGGGAACTTCTTGACAACGAAGATCGCGCATCAACCCTTGGCATAGCGGCCCAACAGCGAGCCCGCAATAACTACAGTATCAACGTGATGGTGGATTCGTTTGAAGCTCTCTATGAAAATTAGGGAGGACACTGAGATTAGAAATCATCGGTCATACGATATTCGGCACCTCGAATATGGTCAAAGGCCCCCGAAAGGGTCGCAGTTACGAACCCGGTACGTCCAGAGAGTATCCACTGTCCGAATCGATATATTCTAGAGAAGGCGAAGAATATGTAAAATAGGAAACTTCCAGCAAAAGAGATATTCTCCCCCACAAATCGAAGTCGATTACGAGTATCGTGGTAATATCGAAAAGGGCTCGCCTCTGAGGCAGATCCACCTTTGTCGTGTCGGACAACCGAACGTGGTTCAATGAGGAGACGAAGGTCGCGCTGGTCAGCCTTCCAACAGAGTTCCTGATCCTCCATTCCAAAGAAGTATGAGTCGTTGAGGCCATCAAGTGAAGCCAGGAATTCTGCCTCGATCAGCATCATTGCGCCGGTGATGAAATCCGTTTCATACACACTTGACTCGGGGTTTTCTCTATGACGGAGAGTCGCCAACCAAGGATTAAAAGATCCCCCAGCAGATTGGACCCCTCCAGACATATCACGAATGATCCCGCCGACAGCCGCAACATCGTCTTCTCTTTCCGCGGTTTCGACCAGTGGAGTCAAGAAATCTGGCTGCACCACGGTGTCATTATTTAGTAGAAGGACATAATCAGTGCCCTCTTTAAGTACTCGTTTGATTGCTTGATTGCATCCGCCTGCAAAACCAAGGTTTTCGCTATTGAATATGAAATTATATTGTTCAAACTCTTCTGCAAGCCGTTTGTGAGAACCGTCAGTAGATCCGTTATCGACGACGTAAACTTCCATCTCAGGGTAGGATACTTCGGCCAGAGAGCGGAGGCAGGAAGCCGTGTCTTCATAATTGTTCCAGTTGAGAACAACTATGCTCACGTTCGGGAGAGGGGGTTCCAATCTATCGTCAGTCTGTGATAGGTCCGGTTCAATTCCTTTCTGCGTTGATGGATTACAGCTATTCATGGGTTCTTTACTCCAGTTAGAACGGACACATCATTGTTTATGCATTCATCTAATAATCCTCTATCCGCAACTTCTTCACTAACAATCTGGTACTCCTTATTTTCCAGTGTATCCCGGACTCGATCCGACGGAGTTCCAAGATGGCCGTGCGATTCGACGATCATTATGCGGGGATCAATAGTCATGTTATGAAGAATCTCAAGTTCAGAACCTTCACAGTCAAGTTCTAAGATATCGCACTCAGGTAGTTCCTGCGGTGATAGCGACTGTGCTTCACCTGAATCACCACGGAGACTGACCTCGGTTCCGACTATCGCGTGTGTGACGGATATCCGCTCTTTGACGTTGTTGAGTTGGGCTGTTTCCTTAACATATTGGGTATGCTGTTTTGATCCTTCAAAGACATGGACATGACCCGACGGTCCAACTACCTCTGCGGCGATCGCTGCAGTAACGCCCCAGCCACCACCAACAATCACGACCTGATCACCTTCGTCAACCCATGTCCGAAGACTATTCGCAATTCCCGACTCGTAGTAAGGCCGGTGAGGAGGGCCAGAATTTATTATTGTTCCAAGAAGAGTTGAGGCAAGTACTCTCTTTGAGTTATACACTGCATGTCGCCGAGGGATGAAAGATCGAAGATTCCGAGTATAGAAGTCAACAACCGTCCTCTTCGGAGTAGTGAACAAATCTGATTGGCAAAGTGGTGACAATAATGTATTAACAAGCCGTGATAGCATACATAACAAAGCGAGAGGGAGAATAACAAGTCTTTCTATCGGCTCTCGTTTAAATCCGAATACTTAGGAGAGAGAGGCATATTATGGACAGAAACAGTTACACCACATGGAAGTGATGATAAATGTCTGAAACAAAAATTAGCGTGATTACAGTCTATAATGACCAAAGAGTGCTAGAGGAGTGGTTACTTGATAGCCTCTCAGGCCAAGACTTCGAGGAGTTTGAGACAATCACGATTGATAACCGTGATGGTATTTTCCCATCGGCTGCAGAAGCGCTTAATTATGGTGCGTCTCAGGCTAGCGGAGAGTACTATGTGTTCATTCATCAGGACGTACGGCTTCTCACTGAGAGTTGGTTACAGGAACTCTATGACTATCTTTCTACAGCTCCAGAGTTAGGGATGGCCGGGGTGACTGGTATGGCCGCTGATGGTGAGTGCCGAGAAGATCGTGCTCGAAATATCATATTCCATGGACGCCCTCCTACCGATGAAGAGCGGAAATCCTTGGCAGAAGATATTGCACGGCCGTGGACGAAGAAGGAGCTAACAGAGGAGGATCAAATTAATCAGGAAGAGCTTAGATATGTACTTAATCATAAGGAGGTCGTATTCCCAGCTACAGGAAATGAAATATCAGAGCCCGAACTTGTTCAGACAGTTGATGAATTGTTAATGGCAGTTCCATCAGATATATTTGATGAGCGTAGTTTCAATACAGAGGTGTGTGATGGTTGGCACCTATATGGGGTTGAATACGCACTTTATTTGAACTACCGGAGTCCACATTCGGTCTATGTACTCCCACTGAATGTATGGCACCGTTCTACAGGACTTACTATGGGGAATGAGTACTACAAGACTCTCGATCGAATTGTTGCTGAGTACAAGGACGATGGGGTCAAGAACATTTATGCTACTACAGGAGATTGGCCAGTTAGGCGCTCCGTGACATATTTGCATCGATTCTCCATATTCCGCATCACAAACCGCTTGGTGAACATGATAGGCAAAGCGATGAACAATCCACGGAAAGCAATCCGATTTCTTAGACACAAAGCCAGGCTCTAATACGAAGGTCATCCCACAATATCCATTCTCCTAAGGTTAGTAATTATAACATCCCTGAGTGGTGCTAGGGTGGCTGCCAGCAGTGCATATACAACCATCCCGGTGATGACGATGCCTAAAAGGGACTGTAATGAGTCGATGGTATGGTAATTTTTAATCATAAATACTATGGAACCCATCCCAATAGAGGCAACTACAGTAGCACCAATTTCTTGCCAGGGCAATCTGATATTAACGAACTGTGAAAGATAGTACGCGTGGAGAAGGCTGTTCGCAATAAACGAAAGGCCAGTCGCGACTGCTGCACCGACAATACCATACTGAAGGATCAATACGATGTTAAGGACGAGATTGAGGAAAATAGCGATAATGGCAGCACGAGCTGCGAGATCGGGCCGATCGATTCCTTGAAGCGCAGTACCGAGTATTATATGAACGGATTGGATTACTTTTTCACCCATTAAGATAATCAAGACTAGTTGTCCGACTGCGTACTCTGAACCAAATACGACAGAAAGAATCTCTTGAGAGAGGACGATCGTTCCCATAAATGCTGGAATCACTAAAAGAAGGACTGGTGCAACAGCTTGGGGGAGAAGGTTCTCAATTCGTTCGTGTGCACCATCCGCATCCCATTTACTGACCTGAGGAAAGATAGTAGTCGCAACAGATTGTCCAAGAAGCATCACGATAGCAGTTACACGCCAAGACACTTCGTAGATACTCACGTCTGACTGTGTTAAGAATAGGCCGAGAAGTGCTACGTCCATCCAATTATACAAATACCCCCCGACTGAGGATATGAATGCGTACTTAGAATATTCGAATAGAGAAGCAGCCATCGAAAAAGAGGGAAATCCAAAAGAGATCTGCACTCGATATAGTGCAATTGCCAGCATCGCAGAAAGTCCTATAAGTAAACCATAAATTGCACCCCGAACACCGAAACCTCGCTCAATAAGGAAAAAGGTGGTACTAGCAAATGCGATTCGACGCGTGAATTTGGGTACCGCGGTTTCACCAACCCGGAGCTGTCCGTTTAATACTCCGATAGTAAATAAGGCCATCTCTTGGAGCACGATTGCAGATATGAGAAGCGTTACTAGATCTGCACCCAGATAATTATTTATCTGGCTCCTGAGAGAGTATACTAGAAATAAACAGATGGAAAGTGGGATGATCTTCATAAGGATCACCGTAGTAATCACTTCACCATCGTTACTCCTCTCGCTCAATCGCTTTGAGAGAGATCTCCTCATACCAAAGTCTACCGGAATAGAGATCAACCCCAATAGTGCTTGGAATAAGAAGAAAGTTCCCAGTATATCAGTGTCCAAGTTTCGAGTTAGATACACAATGATAAGAAATCCGATAGTCGCGGAGCCTGCTCTTGATACTGCTAATTTCAGACTTGACCTTGCTATATTCATATATTTAGATTGCTAGTTCTGAAGATTCCTTATTATGGGCGCCAGTGTAATTGGACCGATAGGAATCGGATACTAGTATCTTGACTTCAAGCCGGCAAGGATTTAGGCGTTATGAATAATGAGTGCGTAGATATATTTTGTCATTAACGAACTCGATCAATAGACCGTCATCGGCGGAGCTAGTACGTATTTAGCGGCCAGGTCAGCGATTCAAGCTCCGTCAATCACTCTCTAAGTCAGACGCCCGCATTTCCACTCTTAAATGGCCAATAGTCGAGTTCTACTAGAGCCACACAGAATGAACATAGATAGGGATACTATTAATTATTTATATATTATAGTAGTATTTAATAACTTCTAACCTCAATCACACACACAATACTTCAGAGACAATAACCGAAAGTTAGTTTTCCCATACTCAAAGATGAGTTAGATTCCACAGTAAGCAGTGATGCAATCACATCCGGCCAGCGCCAGCAGTGACGATTACTACTTTGGTTATGAGCGACTCATCGGAACGTTAGTTCTGGGAATACTTTCCACATTAGTAGTATTTATAATATTAGAACAGGACATGGTCAAACATAGTTTAGCAACGCCTATCAAAGACGGCAGAATAAGAACAATCATGTGTGGAATCGGTGGGGTCCTCTCGTGGTCTGCCCCTCCAAACAAGAAAGAACTTCAGGACATTAATGATTGTCAGAGGCATAGAGGACCGGATTCAGAGGGGTACTTTCTTGAGAATCAGATTGGACTTGCGCACCGTCGATTAAGCATCGTAGGAGTCGAATCAGGTGATCAGCCAGTCAAGAATGAGGATGAATCTATCATTGTCGTCTTCAATGGGGAGATCTATAATTATCTCAGTCTCCGTGAGGAATTAGAAGAGAAGGGACATAACTTCACAACAGACACCGATACGGAAGTACTGGTCCACCTCTATGAAGAATATGGGGCGGAATTAGTTAATTATATAGATGGGATGTTCGCATTTGCGTTATGGGATCGGAATAAGAAGGAGTTGACTCTTGCTCGAGATTCGATTGGGATTAAACCACTGTTCGTCGCGGATGACGGTAATCGAATTGGATTTGCATCAGAGCTCCCACCACTACTTCGATCAAATGTTGACCAAGGAGAATTGGATTCAGTAGCATTATCAGAGTATTTTGCCTTGGGAAATATACCTGCGCCGAAAACTGCGTTTGAGAATATTCAGAAAGTTCTACCAGGAGAACGCATTACTATTTCTAAGCAAGGAATCAACCGATCTCAGTTTCATAACCCCTCAATAAGGCCAGTGGATGCGCCGTTTTCGGAGGCAAGTGCTACTTTGCGGGATATCGTGATGAACTCCGTGCAAGAACGTTTGATGAGTGACGTCGACCTCGGGGCATTTCTCAGTGGTGGAATCGATTCGACAATCATCACGGGAGCAATATCGGAGCTACAAGACAACCCAATCAAAACCTTTACAATTGGCTTCGAGAGCGATCAGTTCGACGAATCAGATGCGGCACAAGTTGTGGCCCAATACCACGAAACGGATCACACCGAATACACAGTCTCCGCAGACGATGTGCGAAATGTCGTTCCGTCAGTTCTAGACCGCCTAGGAGAACCGTTTGCAGACCCTTCACTAATCCCGACGTATATCGTTGCCCGAGAAACAAGCCAGGACGTAAAAGTAGCTCTATCCGGTGATGGAGCAGACGAACTGTTTGCGGGATACAATCGCTATCGCGGTGAATACTACTCGAAGTTCTACCGAGCACTCCCTCGAGAGATTCGTTCGATGCTTGTAGAACCGGCTATCAACCGGTTGCCAGCCACGAGATCTACAGCTATCGGAGAAGCCTTCAGGAAAGGACAAAAATTCGTCAACGTCAGTGCTGACGAAGTGCCTGACCGTCACTTCGAGTGGGTTCGAAAATCACCAAATGATGCAACGTCGGTATATCGCGACTGTGACCCGACGAAAGACGGAATAGCGGTGATGCGACGCGAACACGAGATGGCTGAAAACCAACTCCCAGCGGAGAGACATGACTCGTTAAGCCGCGTAATGGCAGTCGACATCAACCACGGGCTCCCGAATCAAATGCTCCAGAAGGTCGACCTCGCGAGTATGTACAACTCGCTCGAAGTCCGGGTTCCGTTTCTGGACATAGATATCGTGAACTACGCCTTGGGACTGCCAACGGAGTACAAGATCACGAGAAATGATCGAAAGCGAATTTTGAAAGATGCGTTCGATGATATGATACCGCCGAAGATCAAATCGAGACCTAAACAGGGGTTCGAGATGCCGATCGGAGAATGGTTCAAGCAAGATCTCAAGGAGGACTTCAAGTCAGTCGTTAGGGACGTCGATAGCTCATTGTTGAATGCGGATGCCATACTTAAACTTCACGAGCAACACATCTCAGGACGGCAGGACTACGAGTGGTTTCTCTGGAATATATATGTATTCGCACACTGGCATAGAAGGATGAAATCTGAGGGCCACCTCACTACTGAATAGCAACGTATTTTATTCGTCCGCTTTGAATCATTGCATTGATGGTAGTAACGGCGGGACTAGTTTCCTTATTCGTTCTAGTAATAGTCACGCAATTCTACGGAGATCGTACTTACCAGACGGCCACCATAATCGGATTCCTCGGACACATCTTTGTGACTCTCGTGATTGTCCCAATAGTGCCCTATGGTTGGGACATCCAGAAGTTCCATCACGTCGGGGCAACGCTCATTGGCGGTGAAATACCCGCAGCGTCAACAACTGTAACCTCCTTTGGCACGTTTCAGGCTCTACTGTATACATTCTTCCCAGCCCAACCGGAGACGGTCGGCGTTTTCAACGGGCTCTTTGCGGTTCTGCTGTTCATCCCGATCGCCTATTTGGTGAAGCAACTCTACCCGAACCTTCCGGGAACGCCTCACGGAAGCATGATGCTGATCTTGTTCCTACCGCTCCAGTTCTACTTGCTCAGCATCCCGATGCGCGACTCGCTGTCCGTGCTCCTCTTTTTCTCGATCCTCGCGCTCGGACACTACTGCCTCTCGAACAGAAACAGTATTCTCGCGTTGACCCTGCCACCGCTTTGGGGCATGATGTTTCTCCTTCGGAGAGAGCTAGGAATGATCGCCTTCCTCGGACTCGGCGCCGCAACGGCCATCGAGGCGTTGCAAGCGACCGATCGCGACCTCTCGATATCCAGTCTCACGGCGGTGCTCGGCGGAATTGGCGCCGTCGGCTTCGGGCTATTCGCCGAATTCCTCTATCCGTTATCGGTGGTAAACCGTTCGGTTGACTACCGGGCCCGCGGCGGAGCTGCCTATCTGGAGGGAATGCAGTACTCGTCGTGGTTCGACTTCCTTCTGGTAGCACCCACCCGAGCGATCTACTTCCAGTTCGCACCGTTCCCGCTGCACGTCGAGTCGGTCTTCCACTTGCTTACGTTCACGGCGACGCCGATCGCGATCGTCCTGTTCGTCAGCGCGGCTCGATCGCTGTACGAGTGCGAGTACGACGAAACGACGGCGGCCCTCCTCGTCGTCGTCTACGTTGCGGGAATCACGGGGTACGGCGTCATCGACTCGAACTTCGGAACGAACGTTCGCCACCGGATCGTGTTCGACTTCCTCCTGATCGTGCTGGCCGCCCCCGTGGTCGAGCGCTGGGCTCTACGCGTCCGCGAGTGGCTCGGTGTAGTTCCAGGTGACCGCGGCGGTGACCACGAACAACAGCAAGAAGCTCAGGAACTGGATAGTCACGTGAACGTCGGAGGCCAGTACGCGGACGACGCTCAGTGACATAAAGACGCCCAGGACACCGGCGATAACGCGTTCGCTCGAGACCAAGTTCACGAACGAGCTCTCGTCGGCCCAGCGGTACACCTGAGCGACAGAGCGGTAAATAAACGAGTTTTTGATAACCTCGATCGGTTCCCTGGTCATAGACGAGGGCAAGCGGCCGATGAATTTATGAATTGTCATCTACCAGCGACTCGAGAGCGGCCGTCGTCCGATCGACGGTGTCGAGCCACCGATAATCGCCCGTGACGCGCTCGCGGCCGCGTTTTCCGAGCGCCGAGGCGTCGAGCCCCGATGAAAGAGCCGACACCGTCTCCTCTCGATCGCCGACGTCCACGATGTGACCGCCATCACCGACGACTCCGGCCATCTGGTCGAGTTCGTTCACCACGACCGGAATACCCGAAGACATGGACTCGAGGACCGTCCGGGGGACGCCCTCGGCACGGCTCGGTAGCAGCAGTACGTCGCTGCTCCGGTACACTTCGGGCATCGCATCGTACGAAACGTGACCCAGGAAGGTTACGGCATCGTCGATCCCTAGGTCGGTCGCCTGCTGTTCGAGCTCCTCCCGCAACGGTCCGTCGCCACAGAATACGAGTTCCGCGTCCGGATGCTCGGACAGCAGGTCTGCAAACGACGAGACGGCAATACTGGGCCGCTTGCCCTCTACCAACCGACCGACGAACAACACGACAGGCCCGTCACTCGCGATTAGATCGCTTTCGGGCCCCTCCGGTGTGAACCGCTCGGTATCGATCCCGTTCGAGACGACGTCGATACGCGTTTCGATCCCGAGATCGCGCAGTCGCTGTTCGTCCGTCTCGGTGTAACAGAACACGACGTCCGCCCGGTTGAACGTCCACCGACCGAGCGTCTTCAGATACAGATCGAACACCCACTCGGGTGCCGACTGCGAATAGAGGCCGTGGTTCGTGATCGCCAGCGGAATATCCCCCAATCGCCGCTTCAGCGCAGCCAGATTCGTCGAGAAGTACAGATGCGAGTGCGCGTGGATCACGTCGAACGACTCGGCGTCGACACCCCACAGGTACCGCGCCACGGCGGGCGACACGTCGTTACCTGCGATCGTCACCCCAGGAGAGACACGAACGACCGTATAGCCGTGCGTTTCCTCGATCCGAGGCAGCGACTCGTCGTCACGCGTCGTCAGGACGGTGACGTCGTGACCCATCGCTGCCTGATCGCGACTCATCGCGTGGACGTGATACTGTCCGCCTCCTTTCGTGTCGGGATAGAGCTTCTGGGCGACGCGGAGGATGCGCATCTACGAATCGGTAGTTAACGGACGCCTATGAACGCGTTGATGCCGGACCGGGTACCTCTCGTCCTCGATAACGTTCAGGAACGACGCCGACTGATAGAATAGCCAATACTTAGTAGTAGGCTCAACAGAAAGAGTGGTAAGAAATGGTTACTCTCGTCACAGGCGGCGCAGGATTCATCGGATCACACCTCGTCGACCTCTATCTGGAAGACACGGACGAAGACGTAGTGGTCCTCGACGACCTCTCGACCGGGCAAAGAAGGAACCTCCCCGAGTCAGACCGAGTCGAGTTCGTCGACGGAGACGTGACCGATTCCGAGCTCGTGGAAGAACAGGTTCGACGAGCCGATAGCGTCTACCACCTCGCGGCCGCCGTCGGCGTCGAGAAGATCGTCGACAACCCGCTCGACTCGCTGCAGACGAACCTCATCGGAACCGAGAGCGTGCTCGAAGCGGCGGCAGAACACGACGTTCCCACGTTCATCGCTTCCTCTTCGGAAGTCTACGGCAAGTCAACCGCCGTCCCGTTCGCCGAGTCGGATGACCGCGTCCTCGGCCCGACGACCAGCCCGCGGTGGAGTTACGCGTCCGCGAAGGCCGTCGACGAGGCCTACGGACTGGCGTACCACGACGCCGAGGATCTCCCGGTCGTCGTCGGTCGGTACTTCAACATCGTCGGCCCGCGCCAGTCGGGACAGTACGGAATGGTCATCCCGACGTTCGTCGAGCAAGCGCTCGCCGGCGAACCGCTGACGGTCTACGGCGACGGCACCCAGACGCGAAGCTTCACTCACGTCGAGGAAGCCGTCCGCGCGACCTACGAGCTCCTCCAGGAGCCTGAAGCTCACGGTGAGGTATTCAACGTCGGCGCACCACAGCCGACGAGCATCAACGCGCTCGCCGAGCGCGTGATCGAACTCACTGGATCCGACTCCGAGATCGAACATATCCCCTACGAAGTCGCCTACGACGAGGACTTCGAAGAACCACAGCAGCGGGAGCCCGACGTTTCCCAGCTCGAAGAAACGCTCGGGTGGCATCCAAAGACGGAACTCGATCGGATTCTCGAGGACGTCATCGCAGAGCGGAGAGAGAAGACTGCCATTCCGGAGGCAGCAGAATGAACGGCGTTCGCGACCGGATCATCCGGGCCGATGCGACGATCGCGGTCGTCGGGCTCGGATACGTCGGCCTGCCGCTCGCGTGTCACTTCACGGAAGCGGGTTTCGGCGTCGTCGGATTCGACATCGACCTCGAACGCGTCGAACAACTCCGCGATGGCACTTCGTACGTAGAAGACGTCGACGACGACACAGTGCAGCAAGCGCTCGACCAAGGATTCGAGCCGACGACGTACGCAAACGCGCTCGAGGAAGCCGACGCGTTCCTCGTCGCGGTTCCGACCGGCGTCGAACAGTCCGAACCGGACATGTCCGCCGTGCGCAAAGCGACCGAGAGTGTGGCGACGAACGCTCCCGATCGCGAGGTGCTCTTTGCCTGCTGTAGCACCGTCTATCCCGGTGCGACCGACGAGGTGATCCGGTCGACGCTCCGAGAGAACGGTCGCGAACCAGGAGAGGACACGCACGTCGCGTTCACGCCCGAGCGCATCAACCCTGGAGGGTCATACGACTTCAAGGACATCCCGATCATCGTCGGTGCCGACACCGACGAGGAGCGAGAGGCCGCGAAGACCCTGTTCGAAGCCATCGTCGACGATACCGTCCCGGTCGAATCCACCGGCGCAGCCGAGATGGCGAAGGTGCTCGAAAACACTTACCGGATGGTGAACATCGCGCTGGTGAACGAAGTCGCCCAACACGCCGAGGAGATCGGCGTCGACGCGTGGGAGGCGATCGAGGCCGCCGGGACGAAACCGTTCGGATTCCAGACGTTCTATCCCGGCCCCGGCGTCGGCGGGCACTGCATCCCGGTCGATCCGCAGTTCCTCTCCTGGCAGGGCCGTCGTAGCGGGCAACAACTGAACCTCGTCGAGCAGGCCCACGCGATCAACGAGTCGATGCCGAACCACGTCGTCGACCGCGTCGAGACTGCGCTCGCTGGCCGCGGCGTGTCCCTTGAATCTGCGTCGGTATCGATACTCGGTATCACGTACAAACCCAACGTCGGGGATACCAGGAACTCCCCTGCGTTGTCGATCTGCGAGTTGCTCGATACGCGCGGCGCGAATATTGACGTGGTTGATCCACACGTCGACGAGGTTCGCGTGAACGAAACGACGTACGAGCCGGCAGACGAGATCGAACGTGACGCGATTGCCGACACCGATGCCGTCCTCCTGCTCGTCGATCACGACGCGTTCGACTACGATGTCCTGAACGCCGCGCCGGTCGTCTTCGACGGGCAGGACGGACTCCCGGACGATCTATCGACGATCACCGTGGCATTAGGGGACGGAACGACCGTAGAGGAGGATCATTCTCCGCGCACGAGCCCGACGACATCCTCGAACACTTTCCAGAGCTGACGGCAGAGGATCTTCACGTCGTACAGGAACGATTGATTGCGGATGTACTGGAGATCGTACTGTAACTTCCGAGCGGGATCCTTGCTCGTGGCTTCCTTGATCTGTGCGAGACCGGTAAGCCCCGGTTTGACGAACCAACGCTGACGCCAACCGTCGGCTTTGTTCTCGAACTCATCTTCGAGTTCCGTCTGAGCAGGGCGAGGACCAACGACGCTCATCTCACCGACAAGAATCGACCACAGTTGCGGGAGTTCGTCGAGGTGCGTCGTCCGGAGAAACTGACCGAGCGGCGTGTGGCGGTCCTCCTCGATCGTCGTGCCGACCTCTCCTCCGGGCTTCGGCTTGAGCGTTCTGAACTTGCGAATTTCGAAGGTATTACCGTATAGATATGTCCGTGTCTGCGTGAAGAACACGGGGCCTTCACCCTCTATCTTGATTGCAAGTACGATGAGGGTGATCACCGGTGAGAGGAACAGAAGCGCGGCACCGGAAAACGCGATGTCAAACGCTCTCTTGAAGAGGTAATCCTGAGAGTCCCACGGCTCCAGTTCGATGTCGACCAACGTATCCACGGCATCCTGTGAGATCAGGACGGTATCGGCGTACTCCCGGTGAACTTTCGCGGCGACCCCGTGCTCGTGACAGGCGTCGAGCGCGCCAAAGAACTCGGCGCGATCCGGTTCGTGGAATGCCAGCACGACGGTATCGACGTCGAACTCCACGAGGACGTCTTCGAGTCGGGAGAGTCCACCGAGGCGTTCGAGACCCTGAACTCCGCCATCTGCGAGAGCTGTGGGCGTAGTCTCGTCGGCAGCCACTCCGTTTCTATCCTCAGCAAACGCGCTCGTCGGACATAGATAGCCCAGCAGCGGCAGCGACGTTTCGGTCACGATCGTTTCGATCTGACCGGCATCGTCGCCGACAATCAGTACGCGCTCGCCGTCGCCGCGCGGCCGCCGACGAATCCAGACAAAGAAAACTGGGATGACAACCGACAGTACGCCGAACGCCAGAAGAAGCGTCGTCCGTGGGACGCGGTGAGACCAGTCGAAAAATCCGACCGTCGCAAGCGCGAGACCGGCGGCGATGACGCGTTTGAGCGAAGTGTGAACGGTATCCAAGATCCGTTGCGGCCGGGGTTTGTACAGCGGTACGAGGCTGACGAGAACAGCGAGAGTAGTCAGTATGAGCGTTCTGACGAAAGGAACGCCGCTTTGGGTCCCTATGCCGAATCGATCTAGCAGCGGAACGTACGCTGTCGCAGCTTCCTGAGAAACGGGGACGTTAGCGGCGAAAACGGCCCCGACAGTGAGCAACAGCGCCCCGGTCGCCGCGCCGATCCGGTAGCGCCATCCAGTGAGCATTGATTAAGTCAAGCGTGTCGGACTACTATAACTTCTTTGAAACTATTGACCGTTGCGTCATCCCGTGAAATCTACGATTGGCGATACTGTGATGATATCGTTCCTCAAGGACCAGTGAAGAGTCCGAACGACAGTCAGGTCGCGAAAAGCTTTACTCCCCCGAAAAAAGTGCTCGCCTATGAACAACGCGGGTGAACCATGAAGATCATCGACGAGGACGGCGACCTCTTCGGCCTCGTCAACGTCGTCGACGCCCTCGTCGTGCTGGTGGTCCTCGCCGTCGCCGTCGCGGGGGCGACCCTCGTTCTCGGCGCGGGATCCGAACCGACTGACGACACGAACTCCGACACGACGCCGAACACCACCGTTCGGTACGCGACGCTCGATCTCGGCAGCCAGCCGGACGAGATCGTCGACGGCCTCAGGACGGGCGACGAGATGAATCTCGACGGGCCGAGCAACCTCACCATCACGGACGTGCACGCAACGCCCGTCGCCAACGGTGGGAACAAGGACACTCGACTGACCGTCCGCGCGCGACTCAACGGTACCGAGAGCGGCGACGGATTCGTCTTCGGTGAAAACCGACTCCAGCTCGGACAGGGGCTCACGGTCGACACGGCGGACTACTCGGTCAAGGGGAACGTCATAGCCATCGATCGCGACGGCGAATCGCTCGCAGTCAACCAGACGCCCGGCGTGATCGAGACGGAACTCGACGCCGCCACCGCCGAGGCGATCCAGGTCGGCGACCAACACCGACTGAAAGGCGAGACGGTCGCAACCGTCCGAAACGTCACCGCCTACCCGATTTCCGAGAACACCCGCCGCGTGTTCGTCGGTCTCGAACTGACGACGATCGAGAGCGGCGATGCTTCGACGTACGGCAGCCGGGAGGTCAGTCTCGGAGCGAACGTCGCGTTCCGAACCGACGAATACGACCTGACCGGAACGGTCGTCCGCCGCGGCAGCACCGTCGAATTCGGCGAGCCGATCACGATGACCGCGATGATGAAGCTCGAAGGCGTCAGCCCCGAGTTCGCGGAGAGTCTGGAACCCGGATTGACCGAGACGGAACGCAACGAGACGCTCGCGACGATCCAGAACGTCGACGTCCAGCCCGCAGGCGTCATCCTGAAGAGCAACGACGGGGACATCTACCTGCGCGATCACCCCACGCAGAAGGACGTCACACTCACGGTCGAGCTGGCGACGCGCCGGACCGATTCCACGCTGCGCTTCCACGGTCGTCCGATCCAGGAGGGCGACACTGTCACGCTTGATCTCCCCAAACGCACGTTCAACGTCGAGATTACTGAACTTGAGTAACCAACCAAAACGGACACTGACTTCACAGAGGAGATAGCAAATCAGGGTTCCAAATTCGTCCTAACCTGTGGCGGTTTGTACGAAGTGCCGTAGATGTAATCATATCCCTAATACGGGTTCACAACGGTGTTGAAGGTTGGGATAGCCATAATAGACCACAGGGAAAGTAGAATTGTGTAGGCGTGTCTAATTGTATATTATAGTAAAGGAGAATATTCCCTCCCCGGCGAAGCCATGCACGCACGGCTACCGGTAGATTTCTTGTGGCCCTGTATAGAGTATGTTGTCAGTATTTGGGATGGATCTGTTACATGTCCTCTGTACCCAGCTTTCTAAGTATCTGCAATGAGTACTACACGTTTTCACATCGCAGCACATATTATAAATCATATTATAATATGCATGGCCACCAAATAGTTGCTTTGTAGTAATAGTGTAATAACTTATATCTATATCTAATTAATGTTGTTATGAAGTGTAATATGAGAGGCGTGGAACTACATCGGGAACAAAGCCAGAGAAATCTCTACAGGGGGTCGTAGGATTAATAACGTTACACTTCCCTTCCAGAGATACAGAATGATCGAAGACGTCGAGGTACGCGATCTACAGGTAAACGCGGACGAGCGCGGACATCTCGTCGAGATGTTCCGCGAGGACTGGTCGGAGTACAATCCGGAGCCCGCAATGTCGTACTACTCCATGAGCTATCCCGGAGTAATCCGGGCCTGGCACCGCCATACCAGAGGACAGATCGACCACTTCGTCTGTCCCAAGGGCCGCATCAAGGTCGGTATCTATGACGATCGGGAGGACTCACCCACACAGGGAGAGCTAAACACGTTCATCATCGGCGAGCACAACCAGCAGGTCGTCCGAATTCCGGGCGCGTGCTGGCACGGGTTCAAAGTCATCGGTGACGAGCAGGCGCTACTGATCAACTTCCCGACCAACCTCTACGACTACGAGGATCCCGACGAGGAGCGCCTGCCTCCGGACACTGACGAAATCCCGCTCGACTGGGACGCGGAGGTCCACGGATGAAGGGTGTTCTACTAGCCGGCGGGACCGGCTCGCGCCTCCGCCCGATCACCCACACTGGCCCCAAGCAACTCGTCCCCGTCGCAAACAAGCCGGTGATCCAGTACGCGATCGAAGACCTCCGAGAGGCCGGGATCACCGAAATCGGGATCATCCTCGGCAACAAGGGTCGCGACGAGATCCAGGAGTTCCTCGGCAACGGCAGCGACTTCGGCGTCGAGATCACGTACATCGTGCAGGGCCGTCCGCTCGGCCTCGCCCACGCGGTCGGCTGCGCCAATTCGTTTGTCGGCGACGACGACTTCGTCGTATACTTGGGCGACAACATGCTCAAACAGGGCATCGAAAGCGTCGTCAACAGTTTCCGTGACGGAGAGTACGACGCCGGGATCGCGCTCCAGCGCGTCGACAATCCACAGCAGTTCGGCATCGCCGCCGTCGACGACGACGGCACGGTCACGCAGCTCGTCGAGAAACCGGACGACCCGCCTTCGGATCAAGCATTGATCGGCATCTATGTGTTCTCGCCGCGGGTGTTCGACGCAATCGAACGCATCGAACCGTCGTGGCGGGGCGAACTCGAGATCACGGACGCGATCCAGACGATGCTCGACGACGGCGCTGCCATCGACTCCCAGATCGTCGAAGGATGGTGGAAAGACACGGGGAAACCGGAGGACGTGCTGGAGGCCAACCAACTGGTGCTCGAGGAAGAACCGGCGTCGCTCGACGGCCAGGTCGCCGCCGACGCCGACGTCAGCGGGCGCGTCGATCTCGCCGAGTCGGCGACCATCGAGTCCGGGGCCGTCGTCCGCGGTCCCGTCTCGATCGCCGACAACACCACGATCCGATCCGAAACCTACGTCGGACCGTACTCCTCGATCGGATCTGACTCCGTCGTCGAGAACGCACATCTGGAAAACAGCGTGGTGGTCGGTGACGCGACGATCACGACCAACGGTCGGATCATCGATAGTCTGATCGGCCGCGGCGCGTCGCTGGAAAGCGCGGAGGAGTTGCTCCCCGAGGGACGGCGACTGGTCGTCGGCGAGAACTCGCAGCTCAAACTCTAACGATGAAAATAATAACCCACGAGTGCCCGGAATGTCGAACCGTCGTCGCTGCAAACGAGTTGGAGGACAACCGCGTGATGAAATGCCCGGGTAAATACTGCGAAACCGTCCTTCGTTTCGAGGAGCTCCCGGAGGAAGATCGCGAGTTCTTCCTCGAAAACCGCGATCAGTACCGGCTCTAAAAGAGCGCTGCGAAGTCTTCGTCCAGCGTCGGTTGCGGACGACCGAGCGCCGATTCGACTTTCGAGGTATCTAGACAGGTGTACTTCGGTCGATCAGCGTCGCGGTCGATGTCTTCGACCGAACTTTCCTCGAGAAGGTCAGTCAATTCGCCGAATTCCTCGAGGAGCGCCTCCCCAAACTCATAGGGAGTAACGCAGGATCGGCTTGCGACGTTGAACGTTCCTTTCGCGTCGTGATCGAGTAAATCGAGCAGCGTCCGTGCGGTCGTCCCGGCCTGCGAGGGAGTGATGCGCTGGTCAGTGAACAACGGCACTGTCTCTCCACCCTTTGCGGTTTCGCGAACCCAGGCCGGGAAACCGGATAGCTCACCCTCGGGCTGGGTCCGGCCGTAGACGAACGAGAGTCGAGCCACGATCGCCGTATCGTGTGCCTGCTGAACGGCTCTTTCGCCCTCTAATTTTGAAGTACCATAGACCTGAATCGGATTCGTCGAAGCCGTCTCGGGGTACGGGGAAGAACGAGTACCGTCGAAGACGTAGTCAGTCGACGTGTGAAGGAGCGCTGTATCGGTCTCCGCAGCCAGCTCCGCCACAGTACCGGCACCTTCGGCATTGACGTTGGTGGCCAGTCCCGGGTTGTTTTCACAGTCGTCAACGTCCGTAGCTGCGGCACAGTTGATAACCGCGTCCGGACTGGTTTCCTCGAGTACGTTCTCGCACTCCGCAGAGGAACGAACGTCGAGTTCGTAGAGCGGACAGTCAAACGCAGGGGGATCCGAGTGATACGTCCCCGCGACTGACCATCCCCGTTCCTGAGCAACTGTTACGACATTCCCACCGAGTAACCCACTGGCGCCGACGACGAGTACGTCCATACCGTCTGCTGAGATAGACAAGAGTAAGTAACTGACGAGACACCAAACCCACTAATGCACGTACTCGTCACTGGTGGTGCGGGCTTCATCGGCTCGAACTTCGTCCACTACTTGCTCGAACAGACCGATCACTCCATCACGACCGTCGACGCACTCACCTACGCCGGATCGACCAACAATATATCTGGCGTACTTGACCACGATCGCCACGAATTCGTCGAAGGGGATATCCGCGATTCGAACCTGATCGATGATCTACTCATCGACGTCGACGCCGTCGTGAACTTCGCTGCTGAGTCTCACGTCGACAGGTCGATCGACGACGCCGAGCCATTCGTCTCGACGAACGTCGAAGGGACTCGAGTGTTACTCGACGGCGCCTTAGACCACGATATCGAAAAGTTCGTTCAGATCTCGACCGACGAGGTGTACGGAACAATCGAGTCGGGGAGCTTCTCCGAGGAGGACAGCCTCACGCCACGAAATCCATACTCCGCGACGAAGGCGAGTGCTGACCTACTGGCCCTGAGTTATCACACGACCCACGGACTCCCCGTCGTTGTGACGCGATCTTCGAACAACTACGGCCCGCGCCAGCATCGCGAAAAGCTCATTCCAAAGTTCCTTACTCGCGCTGCTGCTGGCGACCAACTTCCGGTGTACGGTGACGGATCGAATGTCCGTGAATGGCTCTATGTGGAGGATAACTGCCGTGCAGTCGAAACGGTGCTCGGGGAAGGCGAATCAGGGGAAGTATACAACATCGGAAGCGGTGACGAGCTAACGAATCTTGAAGTAACGGAAAAGATTCTCTCGGTTGCAGGTGGAGATACGGACCAGATCGAGTTTGTGGAGGATCGGCCGGGACACGACCAGCGATACTCGCTCAACACGGCAAAGATTCGATCACTTGGATGGGAACCGAATTGGTCGTTCGAGGAGGGGCTTCGAGCGACGGCCAAGCACTATCTATAACAGACTATCACGTCACCGTCCCGTGACGACATCCTTTTCTATCGCGTTCTACACACTCAGGTATGCAGATTCTCGTCACGGGCGGCGCGGGCTTCATCGGCGGCCACCTCGCCGAGAGCTTCGCCGGTGCAGGCCACGACGTCACCGTTCTTGACAACCTCGATCCCTACTACGATACCGGGATCAAACAGCACAACGTCGAAGCGGCCGAAGAAGCCGCCGAAAACGCCGACGCGACGTACGAGTTCGTCAACGGTAGCGTCACCAATCAGGACACGGTCACGGAACTGGTGTCCGACGCCGACGTCGTGTACCACCAGGCCGCGCAGGCCGGTGTCCGGACGAGCGTCGATAACCCCCGCAAGCCCCACGAGGTCAACGTCGACGGGACGCTGAACGTCCTCGACGCCGCGCGCGATAGCGACGTCGAGCGCGTCGTGCTCGCGAGTTCCTCCTCGGTGTACGGCAAGCCGGAGTACCTCCCCTACGACGAGGACCACCCGACGAATCCGGTCAGTCCTTACGGCGTCTCGAAGCTCGCGGCCGAGCAGTACGCTCGGGTCTACAGCGAACTCTACGACCTTTCGACCGTCTCGCTGCGCTACTTCACGGTCTACGGCCCCCGGATGCGCCCGAACATGGCGATGACGAACTTCGTCTCGCGGTGTCTCAACGGGAAGCCGCCGGTGATCTACGGCGACGGCGAACAGACGCGGGACTTCACGTACATCGACGACATCGTCCGCGTGAACGAGCAACTCCTGACCGACGACAGCGCAGACGGCGAGATCATGAACGTCGGCAGCACGGACAACATCGATATTCAGACGCTCGCGGGAGTGGTCCGCGACGAACTCGCACCGGAGCTCGAACTCGAGTACGACGAGGCCCGCACGGGCGACGCCGAACACACCCACGCCGACGTCTCGAAGGCCAACGAGCTGCTGGGCTACGAGCCGACCGTCGACATCCGCGAGGGCGTCGCGCAGTTCATCGACTGGTATCAAGACAACCGCGAGTGGTACGAGCCGCTCGTGCTGAACTCCTGAGTAGATCCTGCTCCAAAGAACACGTTTCGAGGGCGCGTACGACTCAACTGACGCCTGGTCCGGCACGATCAGAGAGAACGGCGACGCTGCGATCCAGGACCACCGCCCGCTCCGAGAATACACCGACCACACACGACACCCCGAGAGTGCCGCGATCGCATCGTTTTTTCTCCCGCCGCGCCCAGTCGGGAGTATGCGCGCAGCGATCTACCGCGGGCCCGGCGACATCGCAATCGAGGACGTTCCCAAACCCGACATCGAGTCGCCGACCGACGCCGTCATTCGCGTGACCCACACCGCGATCTGTGGCTCCGATCTCTGGTTCTACCGGGGCGACAAGGATCCCGAGCCGGGGTCGCGCGTCGGCCACGAACCGATGGGGATCGTCGAGGCGGTCGGTGACGACGTGACGTCCGTCGCGCCCGGCGACAGAGTGCTCGCGCCGTTCGCGATCAGCTGTGGCGAGTGCGAGTTCTGCCGGAAGGGACTGTACACCTCCTGCGTCGAGGACGAGTCCTGGAGCGGCGACAACGGCGGCGCCCAGGGCGAGTACGTCAAATGTCCGTTCGCGGACGGCACACTCGTCCGGGTTCCCGACCGGTACGCCGACGACGAGGACACGCTCGAAGCCCTCCTTCCGCTGACCGACGTGATGGGGACGGGCCACCACGCCGCCGTGAGCGCCGGCGTGAGCGAGGGCGACACCGCGGTCGTCGTCGGCGACGGCGCGGTCGGGCTGTGCGGCGTGCTCGCCGCACAGCGTCTGGGCGCCGAGCGCATCGTCGCGGTGGGCCACCACGAGGATCGCCTCGAGCTCGCGACGGAGTTCGGCGCGACGGAGACGGTGACCGAGCGCGGCGAGGACGCCGTCGATCGCATCCGCGAACTGACCTACGGCGGCGCGAACCACGTGATGGAGTGCGTCGGCGCGGCGTCGGCGATGAACACCGCCATCGCGGCCGCTCGCCCCGGCGGCACGGTCGGCTACGTCGGCGTTCCCTACGGCGTCGACGAGGAGGGTCTGGACGTGTTCTCGATGTTCTCGGACAACGTCGCGCTGCGCGGCGGCGTCGCGCCGGTCCGCGATTACGCCGAGGAGCTACTGGCCGACGTGGTTCAGGGGACGCTCGACCCGTCGCCGATCTTCACCGAGACCGTCGACCTCGACGGCGTCCCGGAGGGGTATCGCGCGATGGACGAACGCGAGGCGATCAAAGTGCTCGTGAAGCCCTGACGGCCGGCCGACGAGTTCGCGGACGATTCGAGGCGACCGACGACGCCGGAGGCGCAGTATCGGACCGGACACGGCGACGGCGTCGAGTGAGAACCGTTGGAGGTTCGTGTCACGAGAGTATCAGCCGCCGCTTCTACAGACACGAGGATTCATTGTCGCTCGCACCAAAGCCGCAAAAAGAGGCTCAACGAATGAAGATTTCCGAACAGTTACTCTGTTTGTTCTCAGGTAATATCGAAGAACAGGACGGGCGGTACGTCGTCGAGATTCCCGAGCGGGAGCTCGAACTGGGCGAGGTCCGGAACGGGGAGAACTACCGCGTGGCGTTGCTTCCCCAGACGAGCGGATCGAACGACGACGAGGAGCAGCAATCAGCGACGCCGAAATCGAGCCGCGAACACGATCCGTCGGGCCCGCCCGTCGAGGAGGGCGAGGTCCGCGACGTGGAGATCGAGGACATCGGCGAACAGGGCGACGGCATCGCCCGCGTCGAGCGAGGGTACGTCGTCATCGTCCCCGACACCGAGACGGGCGAGCGCGTCAGCGTCGAGATGGCGACCGTACGGGAGAACGTCGCCTTCGGCGAAGTCGTCGAGCGCCTGAGCTACTACGACTAGCGCCGGGCGAAGACGAACGAATCGACCGTTTTCACCGACCGATCGTTCCCTGCCGCGTGACCGGCGCGTCCGGATCGACGAGGAACGCGACGAGCACCGACTCTTCTCGCGCGGTGATCGTCGGGTCCTCGTCGCCGACGACCAGCCCGCTTTCGGTCCGGTCGAAGGCGACGCCGTTCGCTTCGACCGCGCCCTCGGACACGTAGAAGTACGCGTCCCACCCGTCGATCTCGGGGAGTGCGACGCTGGCACCTTCTTCGAGGCGCGCGTCGTAGAAGTTGACGTCGTTTCGCACGTAGAACGGCGCGTCCGATCCCTCGGGGCCGAAGAGATGGCGCCACTCGTTGGCGACCGGGTCGTCGATCGCGCCGTGCTGGATGCCAGGCTGGAGATCGAGGCTGTGCGGGCGGACGAAGATCTGGAGCATCCGCAGCGGCGGATCGTCCGCGAGCGTGCGCTCCTCGTGCCAGAAGCCGCTGCCGGCGTTCATCACCATCAGGTGCTCGGAATCGGTGACCAGCTCGTTGCCCTGCCGGTCGTCGTGGCGCATCACGCCCGCGGGCACCCAGGAGATGATCTCCTCGTTCTGGTGGGGGTGCATCGAGATCAGCGTGTCGGGATCCATGAACGACTCGACGACGGTCGCGAGCGGGCCGTAGCCGTGGTCCTCGTGGTCCGGGTGGTTCCGCCCGGGGAAGTTGAGGTGGATCCGGAACTTCCCCTGGTTCTGGGAGACGTCGGTGCGGGGCGCGTGGTAGAGTCCCGCCGAAGCTGCCGAGTTCACGGTACAAGTAGTCGTCTTAGCGGTATAAAGCTCGCGCGCCCGTGTATCGGCAGCGCATCGCGGCTCTCCCGGCGTCGCGCTCCGAAACTCCGCAGATACCGTCGGAAACCGAAATTTCCATACTATGGATGCGAATAGCGACGTGCAAATGGTAGAGACTATCGCACGCACTTACTCGGAGGCGTTCACGCCGGAGTACTTCGTCCTGCTCTGTACGATCGCCGTCCTCGTCTACGAGGTTCGGTCGGCGAGAGACCCCGAACTTCGAGACTTCGGCCCGCGCGTCGGCGTCGTCGCGCTGGGCTGGGCCGTCGCGTTCGCGATCTACGAGGGCGCGCCGTCGCTCTTCGGAACCGTTCCGTCGTGGGGACCGGACTTCACTGGGAGTCTGGGCCTCGGCGTCGGCATCACGCTCATCTGGGGCGTCTGGCGGGTACAACAGTGGGGCCGACGCGTACCAGAGTTTTCGCTCCTGTTGGTCGCCGCGACCGTCCCGCATCTCCTCGTCACGCCGTTCTGGGACGTTTCGAGTCACGTACTGTACGCCGCGGTACCCGCCGGCTATCTTGCGTTTCTGGATCGCCGGTTCGCCCCGGCGCTCGTCGTTGCGCTCGGAATGGTCGTCGCGCGGCCGCTGGCGGGCGCCCACACGTGGCCCGAGTCAATCGGCGGACTCGTCCTGGCCGGCCTCGTTCTCGCCGGGTTCGCGTATCGTAACGACCGCACTCGAGAGGGACGGACCCGGGGGACTGCGACGGACGCCGAGCGGCTCTGAGCCCGGTCGAGATCCCGGAAAGCGCCGTGCGCGGAGTGTACATTCACAGCACCCGCAGACTACAGCGGCCCCGATCAATTACGGTCGGTGACGCGAACGTTGACGGGCCCTGCGGGTTGGGTCGTCATCTGCGGCGTGACGTCGATCTCGTCGTCGGCGTCGAGACGGTAGCGTCGCCCGATCGCCGCGAGGGTGGCCTTCATCTCGAGGCGGGCGAAGTGGCGCCCGATGCAGATCCGGGGCCCGGCGCCGAACGGCACGAACTCGTAGCCACGCTCCCGCGGAGACGTATCTTCCCACCGGCTCGGATCGAACGCGAGCGGCTCGTCGTAGAACCGCGAGTCGCGGTGGATGCTCCACACCGAGAGCAACACCTGCTCGCCGCCCGGAATCTCGTACTCGCCGAGGTCGACGCGTTCGGTCGTCTCACGCGGGATCGCGTGGACCGGCGGGTAGAGCCGGAGCGCCTCGTCGATCACCCGTTCGGCGTACTCCAGCTCCCGGAGGTCGGCGAACGACGGCCGGCCGTCGATAACGTCGTCGAGTTCTGCGTGAAATCGATCGGCAATGTCGGGATGAGCGGCGATCTGGTGGAGGGCGTACGTCATCGCGAGGGCGGTCGTCTCGTGGCCGGCGAAGATCATCCCGACGACCTGGTCGAGGACTTCGGCTCGATCGAACTCGGAATCGGGGTCGTCCTGAAGGGTAGCCAGCGTCGCCAGCAGACTCTCCTCGTCCGGACCGTCCTGAGCGTCGTCGAGCAGTGACCGCGCCCAGTCTCGCAACCGATCGGAGCCGCGGCGAAACTCGCGACGTGCCGGCGTCGGAACCCAGTAGGGCAGCACCCACGACGTGGGTTTGAACCAGTTGTTGAGCGCGTGTGCGTCCGCGGCGAGGTCGTCCCGTTCGGTCGCGGACAGGGAGTGACCCAGCACTACCTCGAACAGGTTGCGAAGTGCGATTGACCGCATCTCGTCGTCGACCCCGATCTCGCGTCCGGACGACCAGTCGTCGACGTGGGACTCGGCGACGTCGACCATCGTCTCCGCGAACTCGGCGATGCGCGTCGGATCGAAAAAGCCCTCCATCGCGTGGCGCTGGCGGCGCCACTGCTCGCCCTCGACGGACAGGAGCGTGTCGCCGAAGGCCACCTCGAAGTCCTCGAGTTTCGCGAACGCCTCGCGGTTCAGCAGGACCGTCTCGACGTGGTCGGGATCGCCCACGACGTAGACGTCCCGCCCGAGCAGTCGCATCCGAAACACGTCCCCCGTAGACTCGACGGACCGCCGGACGAAGCCGAACGGGTCGCTGGCGAACGCGATCGTATTACCCAACACCGGGACTCCCCGGGGAGAAGGCGGCGTAGCGGTCGGTCGAGACATTCTTCGGTCCGAGACACGCTCACCGCACGATTAGTTCTTGTGAAAGCGCGAATACGGGGTCACCTCCCCAGCGGCTATGCGGTAGCCTTGGACGGACGACCGCGACCGCCGAGACCGGCGAGCCAGCTCCCGACCCGCGCGCCGACGATGCCGACGAGCGCTGAGAGGCCGAACGCCAGCGCGCCGAACACGGCCACTGATCCGATCAGGAGGACGAGTCCGCTCGCGACGAACCACGACGGGCCGGCCAGACCGGACGACACGGCGAGGAGGTCGACGAGCAACCAGACCGCCGGAAGCCCGCCGACGAGGCCGGTCCGGACGCCGACGCCGCTGTTCGTTCCGGTCCGGCGCTCGGCCAGGAATCCGGCGAGGATCCCGCCGAAAAAGACCGGTGCGATCGACATCTCGGACCCCGTCTGCCAGTAGCCGAACGCGGTAAACGGAATCGAGGCCAGTCCGCCGAGGAGGGCGTACTGCCACGTCTCGTCCAATTCGACGGGGAGGGGGCCGATCCGAGTCATATGCGCAAGTTATGGTTTCCTAACATATAGCTGTTTGTCGGCCGGCGTCGCGGTCGTTCGGCGAGGGCGTTCGCGGCGTCGAGTGGCGATAGCGAGACGTCGCCGGAGGCCGCTCTCGAGGCGTCGAACGACCCGCCGGGCCGGCAGACGGTCATGCGTAGTATCGCTCGCGGTGGAGTTCCTCGGTCTCGTCGCCCTCGGTCAGCGTCACGACGACCTCGTCGCCCTCCGGATCGACGCCGACGGTGAGATGCGTCGCGTTCCCGGCGGGTTCGATCGAGGCCTCGTCGCCCCGGACCGTCGACTCGACGGCGATTCGGTCGCCGGTCTGCTCGCCCGTGAACTCGACGCGGGCGGTCGCGTCGAACAGCGCGTTGTCGGACTGCTCGTCGAAGATTACCTCGTCGACGGCTCGATCTGACGGCGGGTACTGCTCGCGGTGGACGGGCCGCGTCTCGCCGTCGACCGTCGCGGTCACGAGCACTTCGTCGCCCTCGGGATCGAGCGAGAGGTCGAAGTAGGTGATCGTCTCGGGCGTGCTCGACGACCGGGAAGAGAAGGCGTTCTCCGCCGCGGCGGTGACGCTGTCGGCCGCCGGCGAGTCGACGAAGTGAACGCGCGCGCGGTCCTCGTCGGGGAAGAACGCGACCTCGTCGACGACGCGCGCCTCGAACGGCGCCGGCTCGTCGGACTCGTCGCTCGACTCGCTGTCGCCGTCGCTCGCGCCGATCGCCTGGGCGAGGATCGACCACTCGCCGTCGGCCGTCACGGTCGCGGCGCTGAACTCGGTCGTCGCGCCGCTCTCGTCGGTTATCGTCACGTCGACGACGGCCGTCCGCTCTCCGTCGAGCGCGTCGACGACCGCGTCGCGGCCGACGTCCGCTGCTTGCAGAACCGGCGCCGAAAGAACTGCGTCGGGCGTCACGTCTCGATCGGCGGTCTCGGTCTCGATCTCCGACACCGGATCGTCCCGCAGCAGCCACGCCTCGGCATCGTCGTCGAGGTTGTCCGGGTGAAACGGGTGGATCGGGTGGAAGTACGCGCCGACCTCGGCCGGGTCGTCGGTCTCGGCGCTGGTCGCGACGTACTGCCGGAGGGTCTCCGCGGGCGAGCCGGACGCCGCGGCGTCGTCGGCGTCGCCGTCCGAGGCTCGCTCGTCGCCGCCGGACTCGTTTCCGGAGCCGTCACCGTCGTCCGAATCGCCGTCCTCTAGGGCGTCACCGAGACAGCCGCCGAGGGAGGCGCTGGCCGCGATCGCTAGTCCACTGAGGTACCGTCGTCGCGTCGTGCGGGGAACCATTCCGGTTCGGGATTGCGGGCCGACGGGGATCAATCGGGACGCAGCGTTTCCGGACCAGAAACACCCGGAGAGTGCTCGCTACGGGTCTCGATCGAGCACGAAGCCTCAGTCCGCGAAGTCCGAGAGGCTCTCGCCGACGCGGAAGCCGATCGGTTCGTCCACTTCCCCGGAACCGAGCGCGACGGCGAGCATCTCCTCGTCGGTGTCGTCGATCGTCACCGTCCCGCTGGCCTGCGATTGCCCGTCGATCTCGGTGTCCGGTAGCTCCACGGTCACCTCGTACGAACCCGACTCGGTCCACACGTCGTCGTACACCGCGGTCGACTGCTCGTCCTCTGAGCTCGATTCATTCCCGGAGCCCGATCCGTCCTCGTCGTCCGAGGCGGCGAGATCGAACGTCTCGTCGAGCACAGTGTCTCCCGCGGGATCTACGACGGTGATCGAACCGCCGACTCGGCGGTTGGTTTCGTTGAACACGTTGACCTCTTCGAGCAGGCGATCGCCGATGAAGTCCACGACGGCCGTACAGCCGGCCGATGCCGCCAGCACCGCTGTGCCGCTCGCGGCGAGAAACGATCGTCTGGAGGGCTGTGCGTCATCGTGGGGTATCCGGGCGGTCATGGGTAGCCTATCCGACACTCGGCCCCGGACGACAGTAAACGGACGGGACTGGTCTCTGGACGGGAAACACACCGGCGCAGTTGATGCTCGAAAAGCGGCGATGACGGGTGTTTCCGACGCTGAGAGCCTTCCTCGGGACCTATTTGGACACCGACCCATCGTTGCGACGTGGAGGTGAGCAAGACGAGGATTGCGAGCATCGTTGCGGTCACGACCGCACTCGGTTACGCGCTCTACCGGCGCCGCTCGGTCAATCCCACTGATATCGATGGCGACGGATAGTTCCCCCGCTGACGACACCGGACGCGACGCAGGGGCGATCGCGGACAAGTCCGTACCCGTGGCGATCCTGCTGGCGCTCGTGCTCTCGCCGGCCGCGTACTACTACGTCGGCCGGACGAAGCTGGCGGTGATCAACCTGCTGACGCTCAACTACCTACTGTTGGGCATCGTGGTCGTTCCGATCCACGTGTACAAGATCATCACCGACGCCCGCAACGAGGGAGGTGTTCAGACCGAGGACTGGTAGCACGGTATTCCCTCGCTCCGCGCGTCGCCGCGACGCGGACCCGACACCGCCAAACTGACATGGATCTACTCGCGGCACCTCTTTTTCGGCGAGTTACGGAAAATTCGAGGCGAAAGCCTCGCCCTTCAGGGGCATGGCGAGAGCGAAGCTTTCGCTGCAACCGAAAAGCTACGCTTTTCGAGGACGGGGATGAAGCCGACCAACAGTATTCAACCGCCGACGATGGCATAGACAGGGTTCCAACACAATATTTAATCCATCTGACTGTGATAGTATACATAGATGGTAAAGAGTACCCGTCACGCGAAATACGAACTCTACTACCATATAGTATTCGTGCCGAAGTATCGGCGTTCGTACCTGGCGGGGAAGACGAAGGAACGTCTCGAGACCATCTTCGCGGAAATCTGTGAAGACAAGGGCCTCGAACTGGCCGAGTCCGAGGTCATGTCCGACCACGTACACCTGTTCATCGGGAGTCCGCCCAAGAACGCCCCATCACTCATCGTCAACTGGGTCAAAGGTATCTCCGCCCGCAAGTACAACCAGCGGTACGACGACCGCGTGAAGTGGGCTCGTTCGTACTACGTCGGTACGGCGGGGAGTGTATCGAAAGGCGCTATCGAACGCTACATCGCTGAACAAGAGGGTGAAGACGCATGAAGCGCGTCAACACCTTCGATGTCGTGCCACAGACCGAGAACGACAAAGAGTGCCTTCTACGGCTACTCGACGCCTCCGCATCCCTGTGGAACGAACTGACCTACGAACGTCGTCAGAACTACTTCGGTGACAGCGACGTGTGGGACACTTCCGAGTACCGAGGGCGCTACAACGGCGTCGTCGGTAGCGCAACCATCCAACAGGTCACGCGCAAGAACAGCGAAGCGTGGCGGTCGTTCTTCGCCCTCAAGGAGAAAGGCAAGGATCCCAACCCACCGTCGTACTGGGGGAATGAGGAAGATGGACGCGAACTCCGTACCTACATCCGCAACAACCAGTACACGATTCAATGGGGCAAGCGTAGCCGTCTCGAAATTCCGGTTGGGCAAGAACTGAAAGACGAATACGGACTCGGCTACTACGAACGACTCCGCCTCGAAGTCCGAGGCAACCCGAAGTGGGACGGCAAACAGGGTCGGCTGGAACTCGAGTACGACGAAATGAGCGACACGTTCAGGGTTTCCAACCAGTCACCGTCGATGATTCTCGACTGGATTCACCACTGGCTTCGCACGAAGCCGCCCTCGACGTTGGCGCAAACAATCTCGTTGCCTGTTCCACGACTACTGGTTCCCAGTACCTCTACGACGGACAGGAGTTGTTCGAACGGTTCCGTGAGACGACCGACGAAATCGCCCGCCTACAGTCGAAACTCCGAGAGGGACGCTACAGTTCCAAGCGGATTCGACGGCTGTACCGACAGCGAACGAAACGCCGTGACCACGCACAGAACGCGCTGGTACGCGACCTCGTTGAACGGCTGTACGACGAGGGAGTGGCGACGGTGTACGTGGGCAACTTGACCGACGTGCTGGAAACGCACTGGTCGGTCAGGGTGAACGAGAAGACGCACAACTTCTGGGCGTTCAAGAAGTTCATCCACCGTCTCGCGTGCGTCTGTGAGGAATACGGCATCTCTCTCGAAGTCAAGTCGGAAGCGTGGACGAGTCAGACGTGTCCCGAATGTGGCGACCATGACGCGACGGTTCGCCACGGAGATACGCTGACGTGTCCATGCGGATTCGAGGGACACGCCGACCTCACAGCGTCAGAGACGTTTCTTCGAGAAAACAGCGATACGGAAGTCAGGCCGATGGCACGGCCCGTGCGATTCGAGTGGGACGACCACGAGTGGTCGGGGAAATCATACCCTCATGAAAGTCCCAAAGAAGTGCGCACAAACCCGCAAGTTGCCTCCGTGGGTCGGTAGCCGAACCCCAACGGAGGAATCTTTGCGCTTTAGCGCGGGGAGGATGTCAAGCGTCGTACTCGGCGTCGTAGAGTCGGACGGTCACGACGCTGCCCGTGGGATCGTTCTCGCGAAACGAGAGCTCGCCGCCCAGTTGCGTGACGGCCCAGCTGACGAACCAGAGCCCGATGCCGCTGCCGTGTTCGAGCTGGGTTTCCGGGCCGGCGTCCAGGATCTTCCGCTCCCGGCTCGGAATCCCCGGTCCGTCGTCCGCGACGACGAGTTCGGCGGCGCCGTCGGGGCCCGCCCGAACGGTCACCTCGATACCGGGTGACGATCGGTCGGCGTGTTCGATCGCGTTGTCGACGAGTTCCGACAGCACCTGCCGGACGACCGAGCGGTGCGACGAGACGACCAGTTCGTCCGGGCAGGTGAGCGCGATTTCGGCGTCGGCGTCCTCGGCGCGGAATTCCTCCACGACGTCCTGCGCGACGGCCGCGAGGTCGACCGGTTCCGGCGAACTCGCGCTGGCGGTCATCACGTCCTCGGCTTCGCGGGCCTTGTCGCTGAGCTCGACGAGGTCGGTCGCGCTCTCGCGGATCCCCTCGCGAACGTCCGCGTCGTCGATGCGGTCTGCGTACGCGAGGACGACGTCGAGCTCGTTCCGGACGTTGTGCCGGAGGACGCGGTTGAGCACCGAGAGGCGCTGCTCGCGCGTCCGGCGGTCGGTCACGTCCCGCAACAGCACGGTCCGGGCGACGGGATCGGCCCCGCCTTCGGCGTCGGAGCCGCCGTCGACATTGGCTTCGGCGCCGGCGCCGCCGGCGGCTTCGGCGTCAGGATCGCCGTCGACTTCGGCACCGGCCCCGGCGTCGGCGTCGCCGACCGCCGAGACGCTGAACTGGAATCGTCGGCGCCCCTTCGTCGTCTGGAGAGTGACCGTCCCCGCGGCGCCCGCCGAGAGATCGGTCCCTTCCAGCCCGTCGACGATCGAGTGGATCGGCTCGCCGATCATCGACGCCGGGGAGCGGTCGAACAGCTCGCCGGTCGTCGCGTTGGCGTCGAGCACGTGACCCTCCCAGTCGAGCACGACGACCGCCTCGCGGAGCGCCTCGACGACCCGCGTCCGGGCGACGTAGTCGGCCTTGGGGAACCCGGTCATCACCGGGTAGCGCCGCACCGCGACGGCGAACAGTCCGCCGGAGACCAGCAGGCCGACGGTCACGCCGTCCGCGATCGGACCGCTGGATCCCTCTCCGCCGAAGAAGTACGGCGCGGTGACGGCGGCGAGCACGACCGCGATCTGCAGCTTCGAGATGCGGGCGTGGCTCCAGCCGTGCCTGATCAGGAGATACGCGCCGTACAGGTACAGCCCCAGCAGGAACATGATCTCCGTGCCGAGAAGCGACGCGAGCATCGCTTCGATGACGGATCTGGGGGGCGAGGCGGCGAGGACGGCGGCGCTCAGGACGATCGGGACCGCAATCCCCAGAAACATGGCGATGCGCAAACGCGTCAGCCCGGTGCCGCGACCGGTGTAGCCGAGCGCGTACACGACCCACACCCCAGGGACGACGAGTGCGACGCCGAACTGGCCGAAGTCGACGATCGCCGGGAGCAGCGGAACCGCCGACGTGCCGGGGAACTCCGCCAGCACCGAGAGCACGCCCAGCAGCGTCAGCAGCGCCAGGATCGCGATGAACGGCGGCGCGCTGGGTCGGTCGCGGGACCGAAACGCGATCCAGGTCGTCGAGCCCAGCAGCGCCGCGGCTACGACGTCGAGGGCGACGGCTACGACCGTTCCGACGATCGACATCGATCAGTTCCTCTTTGTCGTTCTTGACATCCGACTGTAATGAGCGCGGCGGTCCCCGCGTCGCCGTCGGATCGACGCTCCGGCGTCCGGTGCACGCATCGAATCGCCCGACAAACCGTTTCGGTCACAGATCCCCGCTCTCGAACCGACGGTAGCCGATCGCCAGCGGCGCGACGATCCAGACGCCGAGCAGCGCCAGCGCGGCCCACCAGTCGACGAACGCCGGCGTTCCATCGCCCACGTATCGGCTCGCCAGGTTCACGTCGAAGCCCGCGCGCAGGAGGCGCGCGTACGCTTCGCCGGGAGCAACCAACTGGAGGAACAGCGCCCAGTCGGGCGTGCCGAGGCTGGCGTTGAATCGGTGAAGGAAGGCCACGACGAACGAGACGAGCGTGCCCCACAGAACGACCGGTAGCAGGTACGCGCCGACCGCGCCGTACGTGATCTGGCGGTCGACGATCGTCGACGCCGACAGCGCGACGCCGACCGCGACGAACGACGCGCCGTAGAGGGCGGTCGCGAGCAGGAACAGCGGGTACGCGAGGGCACCCTCGGTCCCGTACCGCAGGGCCGCGTACGCGCCGGCGATCGACAGCCCGAACAGCGTCGGCACCAGCAACACGACCGTCCGGCCCAGCGCGGTCCCGACGAGCAACTCGCCGCGAGACTGCGGGAGCGACATCGAGAGCAGCAGGCTCCCGTCCGCCCGGTCGTCCGAGATCGACCGATAGCCCAGCAAGATTCCGAGGATCGGAACGGCGGCGTCGACGATTCCGACGACGCCGCCGAGGAACCCGACGAACGTGTCGTCGCCGACGTAGGCGTACGCGGCGGCGTAGCCGACGAAGAGGATCGACAGGAGCCCGAACAGCGCCCAGAGCGTCCGCGATCGCCCGGCGTCGCGAACGTCCTTGCGCGCGACGGTGCGCCAGCTCACGAGAGATCACTCCCCGCGAAGCGGCGGTAGGAGAGCGCGATCGGCGCGATCAGCCAGACGAGGAAGACGGCGAGCGCGACCCACTCGCCGAGGTACCAGGGGCCCTCGACGCTCGCGCTCGGGTCGAGAAAACCCGCCGTCACGCGCTGGAACGCGATTCCGGGGTCGAGATCGAAGACGAACCGGACGGGGGCGGGCAGGGCGCCGTCGACGAGGCCGGCCCGGTTCAGCCCGTATCGGAGGCCGCCGGCGATGCCGTCCCAGGCCAGCACGAACAGGGCAAACAGCCCGAACGCCAGCGCGAACGCGCGCTGCTTGGTCGACGTCGCGAGCGACGCCGCGATGCCGAGGTTGGTCCAGAGCGCGCCGAACGCGACGGTCGCCGCGACGAAGCCGCAGAACCGCACCGGAGCGAGGCTGCCGAACGGGTAGACGACCAGTCCCGCGCCGACGACCATCGCGGCGACGACGGCGCCGCTCAACAGCCCGACGCGGCTGGCGACCTTCCCCAGCACGAGGTCGTCCCGGCCGTGGGGCAGCGACAGCGAGAGCAACAGCGCGCCGGACTCGCGCTCGCTCACGACGGCGTCGTAGCCCAGCAGGACGCCGGCGAGCGGGACGACGGTCGCGAGCCAGCCGTCGACGAACCCGGTAAATCGGGCAGTCGTGATCGGGTCGGCGCCCAGCACCGGGTAGAGGTACGCCGCCGCGAGAATCGTCGCGGCCGGCAGCCCGAGCAGCAGGTGGGTCGACCGCGGCTCGGCGGCCAGCGCGCCGTCCGTCCGGGCGATGACCCGCCAGCTCATTCTCGACCGCCCCCGGTGTAGGCGACGAACATGTCTTCGAGCGACGCCTCCTCGGTCCGGAAGTTCACGACGTCGGCGCCGAGGCGCTGGAGTTCGACCACGACGTCCATCTTGGCGTCGTTCGTGCAAGTCACTTCCAGCGTCGAGTCGTCTCGGATCGTCACGGTCTCGACGCCGTCGACGCCCCGGACCGCCTCGGTCGTCTCGTCGCCCAGTTCGTCGACGTCGATCAGGAGCTTGGTGCCGCCGCCGATCGACTGTCGGAGTCCGTCGATCGTGTCGACGGCGACGAGCTCGCCGTCCTGCAGGATGGCGACGCGGTCGCAGATCGCTTCGACCTGTTCGAGGATGTGGCTCGAAAAGAAGATCGCCGCGCCGCGATCGCGCTCCTCGCGGAGGATCGACCGGATCTCGGCGGCGCCGTTGGGATCGAGCCCGGTCGTCGGCTCGTCGAGGATCAGTAGGTCGGGCTCGCCGACCAGCGCCATCCCCAGCACGAGGCGCTGTTTCATCCCCTTGGAGTAGTCGCTGGCCTGGCGTTCGGCCGCGTCCAGGATGCCGACGCGATCGAGGATCTCGACCGGCTCGTCGTCGGCGTCCTTCGACCGGACCGCGTACTCGACGTGCTGGCGGCCGGTGAGCCGGTCGAACACCGAGTACCCCTCGGGCAGCACGCCGACGCGCCCGCGGGCCGCGACGCCCTCGGCCTGGCAGTCGTTGCCGAACAGCGCGGCCGACCCGTCGGTGGGCCGCGCGAAGTCGAGCAGAATGTTGATGAACGTCGACTTGCCGGCGCCGTTCGGGCCGAGAAAGCCGAAGATCTCTCCTTCCTCGACCGAGAGGCTGACCCGGTCCAGCGCCGTGACCGTCGCGTACCGCTTCGAGAGTCCGTCGGCGGAGATGGCCGTCATGGCCGCGGGTTCGGACGGTTCGGGGATAAGGCCACCGCCGAGTTTCGCTGCAAGAAACACCGTGCGGCGGCCGCCGCCGACGAACGGGGCGACGGGGGAGGAGCGGCGTCGTGTCGAACAGTCGAAACGCTTTCACGCGGGGTTTCGGTATTACTAGGGTGTGTGGCTTTGGGTGCGGGACCACAACCGAAAGAACATGACCACGACAGCAGTCCGCCGGATCGCGGTTCGGACGGCCGACGCGTTCCGGGCGGTCGACGCGACGCGTCGTGCGGACCGCCCCGATCGCCCCGGAACCGGGGCCGGGAGACGGTGATCACCGTGCCTGACCACGGAAACGACGCGTCGTCGGACGCCCTCGACACCGTCGCGGTCGACGCGATTCCGGCGCCGGTCGTCGGCTACGAGGTCGCGGACGGAACCGCGAGAATCGCGGCGACGAACGACGCCACGAACGCCTCGTTCGACGCGACCTCGATCGGGACGAGCCTCCGCGAGTGGCTACTGGGCAACGGCGCGGTCGACGAGGCGACCGTCGCGGACGCCTGTTCCGCGCTCGCCGACGGCGACGCGATCGACGTCGAGATCGGCGTCCGACCGGGCGGCGACGCCGCGGCCGAGCGACGTCCGGTTCGGCTTCGAAGTTTCGAGGGTGCAGATGGTAGCGATAGAACTGAGGGGCAGATCCTCGTCACCGAACTGTCGCCGACGCGCGTCGACGGCGTCGAGCACGGCAGCGTCACGAGCGTCATCACCCACGACCTGCGGAACCCGCTCGACGTGGCGAACGCCCACCTCCGGGCGGCTCGCGAAACCGGCGACGAGGAACATTTCGATCAGGTGAAAGAATCGCACGATCGGATGGAGCGGATCATCCAGGACGCACTGACGCTGGCCCGCGGCGAGCGCGCGCTCGACGTGACCGAGAACGTCGCGATCGGCGACGTGGCGGCCGACGCCTGGGCGACCGTCGACACGGGCACCGCGTCGCTCGACGCGGACGACGAGCTCCCGAGGATCGACGCCGACCCCGACAGGCTCCAGCGGCTGTTCGAGAACCTGTTCCGAAATGCGATCGAGCACGGCTCGACAGATAATCGGGAGACGGCCGACTCGAACGGCGACGAGCCGGTCCACGTCCGGGTCGGAAACGTCGACGGTGGGTTCTTCGTCGCCGACGACGGGCCGGGGATCCCGGCCGACGAGCGCGATCGAGTGTTCGAGGCCGGCTACTCGTCGAGTGAGACGGGCAGCGGAACCGGCCTCGGACTGACGATCGTCGAGCGGATCGCCCGCGCGCACGACTGGACCGTCTCGCTCACCGAGGGATCTCGCGGCGGCGCCAGATTCGAGTTTCGACCGATCCAGAATGACTGACCGAACGGACGACGCCGACGCGGACGCGATGGACGAACGACTACGACGGGCACCGATCGGGGTCGTCGAGACGACGAGCGACGGCGTCGTCGTCGACGCCAACGACGCCGCGGCGGAGCTGCTGGAGACCGATCGGGGCGCGCTGCGCGGGACGGCCATCGAGGAGAGCTTCCCGAAGTCGGCGGCCGGAACCCTGCGGGAGGCGTTCGAGGGCGCGTCCCCGGCGCCCGCGTCGTTCGAGGAGTACTACCCGCCGATCGAGCGGTGGCTCGCGGTTGACGTCCGCGTCGACGACGGCGCGCTCGTGTACGTCCGGGACCGGACGCCGCGCAAGGACGTCGAGCAGGCCGTCGACCGGCTCGACCAGCAGCTCGACCGGGTCCAGCGGATCAACTCGCTCGTCGCGACCGTGTTGCAGCAGGTCATCGGCGTGTCGGACCGCTCGGACGTCGCCCGGACGGTCTGCGAGCGCCTGGGCGGGACCGACCTCTACCGGTTCGCCTGGGTCGGCGACCGGGAGTTCCCGCGAGAGCGCCTCCGGATGCTCGCCGCGGCGGGCGACGCCGACGACCTGCGCGAGCGGATCGAGGAAAGCCTGGGTGGCGAGAAGAGCCTGCCCGGCCAGGTGGCCGTCGCGTCGGGCGAAACGCAACTCGTCGAGGCGATCGCCGAGGACGACGCCGTCCCTCGCGACGTCCGGCGAGCGGCGTTCGGCGGCGGGCTCCAGTCGTGTCTGGCGGTCCCGCTGGCGTACCAGGGAACGGTCTACGGCGTCGTGACGGTGTACTCTGGCCGGGAAGACGGCTTTAGCGAACAGGAGCGGGTCGGCCTCGAAACCCTGGGGAGCGTCGCCGGGTTCGCGATCAAGGCCGGACGGCAGGAGGACCAGCTGGTCGCCGACACGGTCACGGAGGTCACCGTCGAGGCCCGCGACGAGACGATCCCGTTCGTCGAGGCCGCGCGCGAAGCCGACCGCGGCCTGTCGCTCGACGGCGCGGTCCCGCGCGGCGACGGCGCCGTCGTCTGCTATCTCGCCGCCGGCGGCCCGATCGAGGAGGGAGAGAGATCGCTGGCGGACCACGAAGCGGTCGCCGACGTGCGACAGATCCGGTCGGATGGTGAACCGCTCCTGCAGGCGACCGTCGTCGGGGAGACGCCGGTGACCGCGCTCTCTGCGTGGGGCGCGACGGTCAAGGGCGGCGAGTACGACGCCGAGTCGGGACGGCTCGTCGCCGAAGTCCCGGCCGACGGGGACGTTCGGCGGCTGGTCGAGGCGGTCGACGCCGCGGTCGAGGAGACGCACCTCGTCGCCAAGGAGGAGGCGACACGAACGCCCGAGCCGGTCGAGGCGTTTCAAAACGGCCTCGACGAGCAGTTGACCGACAGGCAGCGGACGGTGCTGCGGACCGCCCACCTGTCGGACTACTTCGCGTCGCCCCGCGGGAGCACCTCCGCGGAGGTCGCCGAAACGCTCGACATCGCCGGCTCGACGATGCTGTATCACCTCCGGCGGGCCGAGCAGAAACTCGTCGCTGCGTTTTTCGAGGACGACGCGGAACCGACCGCAGCGTCCGGCGACCGGGAGGAGCGGGCGAGCGACGACTCGTAGGTCGGCGTCGGTAGCGCCTGCGGCCCGCGACTCGGCGTCGACCTCGCCTGCGGCCCGCGACTCGGCGTCAGTGTCGCCCGCGGTCGATGCCCGAGAACTCCGACAGCAGTTCCTCGGCCTCGGGGAGCAACCGCAGAACCCGCTCCTCGACGGTCGATCGCCGAGCCTCGATCTCTGCGAGCCGATCGTCGTTCTCGATCTCGTCGGCCGGGAGTTCGGCGTCCACGACCGCCCGGGTCGACTCCAGACGGAAGTACTCGCCCAGCAGTTCGTACGCGAGCACCCGGCACTGCTGGTCGACCGCGGCGCGGAGATCCTCGCGCTCGACCGGCTTCGAGAGGTAGTCGTCGAACGGCATCTCGACGATGTCCAGCCCGGGATCGATCGCCGTCACCATGACGACTCGCGTCGCGACGTCGCGCTCTCGGATGCGATCGAGCACCTCGTCGCCCGAGAGGCCGGGCATGTGCCGGTCGAGCAGGACGACGTCGGGCGCCGGCGGGTCGGCGACGAGTTCGAGCGCCTCCTCGCCGCCGTAGGCGACGGTCACGTCGGCGACGCCCTCCAGCCGGAGCGCGTACGCGTCGGCCACCTTCTTCTCGTCGTCGACCATCAGGACCCGGGGCTCCCCTACGCGCATCGCGTCACCCATGCTACCGGTCGGTAGGCCGCCACCGTACTAATATCCCCCCGCGAGCGGGACGCGAGCTCTCGCTCCGGTGTGCCGATAGCTAGAGTGGGGCGGGGACGCGGTCGGGCATAGTAGCGCCGCAGTACAGGGAGGACGGCGTCCAATCGACGGATACCGATGTCGAAATCAGAGCCGTCCCGATCGGTACGACCGACGGGCCGACGCGGCGGTCCGTTCGAGAGCGACGAGACGACGATCGACGCCGAGGCGGCGCTGGAGCTGCTGAGCGACGATCACGCCCGACGCGTGCTGGACGCGCTCGACGAGGAACCGCTCCCCGCGAGCGATCTGGTCGAACGCATAGACAGTTCTCGCGCGACCGTGTATCGGCGCCTCGACAGCCTCGAATCGGCGGGGCTCGTCCGCAGTTCGATCAGTGTACGGGCCGACGGGCACCACCGACAGCAGTACCGGGTCGCCGTCGATCGCGTGCGGCTCGGCGTCGGCAGCGACGGGATCGCGGTCGAAGCGGCCGATTGAGACGCTCTCTGGCGCGCCTCGTTTCGACTCTGCATAGCTAGAGTGGGATGCCGGAGCGGCTTGCGAATAGTAGCGGTACACTACACGGCCGGCCGTGCAGTACGACGACGTACCGATGGCAGAGAACGATTGCGCGCCGCGATCCGGCCGAGCGTCAGAGAACGTATCGAGCGGCACCGAGCGAACGATCGACGTCGACGAGCTGCTGGCGGTGCTGGCCGAGGAGTACACCGAGGAAATCCTGGCCGCGCTGGGCGAGGAATCGGCGCCCGCCCGCGAGATCGCGGAGAGCGCTGGCACCTCCCGGCCGACGGTGTATCGGCGACTCAACCGACTCGTGGAGGTCGGCGCCGTCGAGACGACGATGGTTCCGTCGCCCGGCGGGCAGCGCCGGAAGGAGTTCCGGCTCGTCCTCGACGAGATCGAGTTCCCGGTCGTGAGCGCCGAGGACGCGGACGAAGACGAGTCCCGACAGAGCGGAGGCGAGAACGCGACGCCACAGAAACTCGCACACGCCACGCAGTAGCAGAGGACGTAGAACACTCGGCGTCGTCGCCGACGTCGATACTCAGGCCACCGTCACCAGCGCGCCGCCGACGATCGCCAGCCCGCCCAGCCCGTAACAGACCGCCCAGAACGGGACGCGCTCGACGATCCGCAGCAGGGCGTCGATCGCGGCGTACCCCACGACGACGCTGACGACCAGCGACACCGCGGCCGATCCGGCCGACACGCCGGGTAGCCCGCCGGCGTCGGCCATCGTCAGCGCCGCGGCGCCCAGCCCCGCGGGGATCGACATGAGAAAGGAGAGCCGGAACGCCGAGGGCCCGTCGTGGCCGCGGACGAGCAGCCCGCTGGCGGTCGTGCCCGACCGGGAGACGCCGGGGAGCACCGCCAACCCCTGGAGCGCGCCGACGAGGACCGCGTCGATCCAGTCCGGCAGGTCCCGGTTCCCGAGACCGACCGACTCGCTGGTCTGCTGGAGCAGGCCCGTGAGCACGAGCAAAATTCCGATCAGCGCGACGAACGCGCCGCCGGCGAGCTCGCTCGCGGCGTCGAGCAGCGTGGCGTACAGCGGGATGCCGACGACGCCCGTCACGGCGGTCGCCAGAACGACGAACGACAGCTCGGCGTTCGGCCGCTCAAACGCCGTCCGCGGGCGCCAGCCCGGCGCGTCGCCGAGCGCCTCGGCGATGTCCTCGCGGTAGTAGATCGCGGCGGACAGCGTCGTGCCGACCTGGAGGAACAGCGAGAGCTGGATCGCGATCTCGGGCGAGGTGCCCACCGCAGTCAGAAACAGCGAGAGGTTGCCCTGGCTGGACACCGGGAGCCACTCCAGGACACCCTGGAGGGCGCCGGCGAGCAGGGCGATAAGCAGTTCGTGGAGATCCATGACCGTCCGTTTGCAAAGCCTCCTCAAAACAGGTGCGATCCGAGCCGAGTCGAAAATTGTTGGGGAAACGCAACGTTAAGGTGCTGCAGAGCGGAACGATACCACATCATGGCATCACCTACGGCCGTCGTGCTTGCCGCCGGCGAGGGCAAGCGCCTCCGGCCGCTCACGCGAAATCGGCCGAAACCGCTGCTCCCCGCGGGTCCGACGCCGATTCTCGACCACGTTCTCGACACGCTGACCGCCGTCGGCATCGACGACATCGTGATCGTCGTCGGCTACAAGGAATCCCGCGTCCAGGACCACGTCGGCTCGACCCACGACGGCGCCGACGTCAGCTACGTCTCGCAGGACTCCCAGCTCGGTAGCGGCCACGCGCTGCTGCAGGCGGAATCGGTCGTCGACGACTCGATGCTGGTCGTCAACGGCGACCAGATCGTCGCGCCGCGGATCGTCCGGGAAGTGCTCGACGCCCACCGCGACGCGCCGGACGCCTCCGCGACGCTGGCGGCGCTCGACCGCGGCGAGGTCCACCGGTACGGCGGCGTCGCGATCGAGGACGGCCGCGCGGTCGATTTCGCCGAACAGCCCGACGACGAGGGGCGATACCACCTCAACGCCGGCGTCTACGCGTTCGAGCGGTCGATCTTCGACGCGCTCCAGTCGTCCGGGACCGAGAACGGCAGTCTGACGCTCCCCGGCGGGCTGCAGACGGCCGTCGACCGCGGCGAAACGGTGCAGGCCGTCCGAACCTCGGGGCTCTGGGCGGACGCCAACTACCCCTGGGACATACTCACGCTCGCCCGGG